>JBCBWI010000031.1:0-61915 GCA_039817185.1 Cyanobacteria bacterium J06648_16
CATTACTCTGATTCGACTACAACATCCATAGTCTATCGAATCACCCAGTTCTTGGAGCTTATACTATCCTCATTCCTAAGAGTTTGAGGAGCTACAAGAGCATCATCAATCATATCCTGAAGGGCTAAGCTCTCTTTGCAGTATTCAGAGAGAAAATCTAACATCACCTGCACCCGAGGAGACAGATTTCTGCGATGGGTGAAGACGGCCTGTACTGCTAGCCCCGGCGGCGTTTGCGGCAGAAACAAGGGAATGAGTCGTCCTTGACGGATATCAGCCTGGGCTTGAAAGCCCAGCAGTCGCGCCAGGCCAATACCAGCTAAGGTAGCGTGTTTAAGCGCTTCACCATTATCAGAGTTCAGCGAGCCACTAACAGGAATAGCTTGCCACTCGCCCTCAATCAAAAATTCCCACGGTTGCGGATGCCCTTCGAACAAGTAGCACATACAGTTGTGGTGAACGAGGTCCTGAGGCGACTGGGGCGTGCCGTGGGTCGCTAAATACGCCGGAGAGGCACAGGCGACCAGCTGGGTTCTACCCAAATGACGACGAATCAGGCTAGAGTCCTGCAGGTCGCCCAGGCGGATTGCCAAATCTATCCCCTCGGCTGCCAGATTGACCAGCCTATCGGACAATTGCAGCTCTACCTGAATTTCAGGATACTGAGAGAGAAAAGCTGGCAACGCCTGCACCAAAAAACACTGACCAAAATCCAAGGAAGCACTAATCGTCAGCTTGCCACGGGGTTTTGAACGCGAAACAATCGCGTCGTTCGCATCTTCAAGCTCCTGCAAAAGCCGTGACACCCTTTCGTAATAGGCAACGCCCTCAGGGGTTAGGCTCAGCGATCGCGTTGTTCGCTGCAGCAGTCGCACGCCCAACTGGTCCTCTAACTTGGCCACCCGTTTGCTGATGGCCGAGGGGGTCGTGCCCAACGACCGCGCCGCTGCGCTAAAGCTGCAGCCATCAACACTTTCAACAAAGGCGATCAGCGCCGGAAGCTGGTTGGCCAGGCTCATCATCTTTTCCAGGCAGGCACAGGTACTTTGCCAGTATAGGGGTTTATTTTCTGCTGACGCCAAAGTTAGGGTAAGGCCAGTTCGACGACCGGAGGCGTCATGGAAACCGATAGGAAAGTCGTGATTGTTACGGCAGCGAGTCGAGGGATTGGGGCGGGCTGCGCTCGATTTTTGGCAGAGCAGGGGTACCGTGTCTCGCTCTTAGCTCGGTCTGCAAACGTTCTAGACCTGGCCAGTGAACTCGGCGGGATGGCACTGCAAGGCTCGCTCAGCAGCGTTCAAGATCTGCAGCAGCTGGTCCAGACTACCCTCGACCGCTACGGACGGATTGATGCACTAGTCAACAGCTTTGGCGATCCGCCTCGAACTGAACTGCTGGAGATTTCAGACGAGATGTGGCAAGCGAACTTTGAAATGCTGTTTTTGAGTGTGGTCCGGCTGGCACGGCTGGTCACCCCGCCCATGCAGCGTCAGGGCGGCGGGGCCATCGTCAATATCTCGGCCTGCGATTCTCAAGAGCCGGACCTGGGGACGCCCTTCAGTGGGACGCTGCGAGCAGCGACGGAAGGATTTACCAAGCTGTACGCCAAACGGTATCGGTGCGATCGCATTCGCATGAACTCAGTTGCCCCCTACTTTGTCGCCGACAGCATGGACGAGCTCGCGGGCTGGACCGTGCCGGACGACCTGATGTGGGGCCGTCCGGCCACCTATGCCGAGCTGTCAGAAGCGGTATTGTTTCTGATTTCAGACCGGGCCAAGTTCATCACCGGCACCACCCTCAAGGTGGACGAAGCGCGATCTGCAGCCGTCTAGAGTGGTCAAGCCCACACCCTACAGCTCACCCCAACGCCCCAAAAACAACGTCTTAAAAACAATGACCTCACTGACGACCCGGCCGACGCTACGCCTGGAGATAAAAGAATTTCTCAAGCTAGCGATTCCCCTATCGAGTGCCCAGGTGGCTCAGGCCGCGACTGGGTTCGTGGACACCATTATGATGGGCCATTTGGGCGCAGAAACGCTGGCCGCTGGCGGGCTGGCCGCCACCCTTTTCTATGTGCTGATGACCGCCGTCACGGGAACCGTCATGGGCGCTAGTCCACTGGTTGCCCAAGCGTTTGGCGCAGGGCAAACGCCCCGAATTCGACAGATTGCGGGGCAAGCCCTATGGCTAGCGCTGCTGATGTCTATACCAGTCATGGTGCTGACGGCTCATCTAGGAACGTGGCTCGGGCATACTGGCCAGAGCGAAACGACGGTGGTGCTGGTCAGCCGCTACTTGAGCATTATTCTCTGGGGGCTGTTCCCGGCGGCGGGGTTTGGGGCACTGCGGGCGACAGCGTCGGCCCTGTCTGAGGCCCGACCCGTCATGGTGATTGTGGTGCTGGGGACGGTGTTCAATATCTTGGGCAACTACAGCCTCGGCTTCGGCAAGTTTGGACTCCCCCGTTTGGAACTGGCCGGGCTGGCGGTCTCTAGCATGCTGACGCTGTGGGGCATGTTCATCGCCATGGGACTCTATGTGTGCCTGCACCCCAGGCTAAAGACCTATCGCCTATTTGCCGGGCTGCAGCGGCTGAAGCCGCGCACGCTGCGACGTCTGATCTGGGTGGGACTGCCGATTGGGGTGTTTTCAGCCCTGGAAAGCGGCTTCTTTATGGTGATTATGTTCTGGATGGGGCTGCTGGGCACTGAAATACTGGCAGCGCACCTGATTGTTTTTCAAACGATCATCATCGTATTTATGGTGCCGATGGGGGTGTCCTACGCGGCAACGGTGCGCGTGGGGCAGTGGTTAGGACGCGGCAGCATTGAGGGGGTACGCCGCGCCATTGCGGTTAGCGCTAGCGCTAGCGTACTGTTTATGACGATCCCGTCAGCGCTGTTCTTGTTATTTCCGACCGGGATCGTGAGCCTATTTTTAGATGTGAGCGATCCAGGCAATGCCGAGATTGTGGCGATTGCCAAACCGCTGCTGATGATTGGGGCCACCGTACAGATCTTTGATGGCTTTCAAAAGGCCATTTACGGAGCACTGCAGGGACTGCAGGACACCCAGGTACCCACGCTGCTAAACATCCTGGGCTTCTGGGGTGTGGGCCTATCGGTAGGGTACGTACTGGGATTTGGTCTGGGCCTGGGCGGTCCGGGGCTGTGGCTGGGTCAGTCCAGTGCGATCGCAGTTGTCGCGTTTCTCTTTACCCATCGGCTATGGCGACTCACCCAGCGGCTGCAGCCCCCACCAGCAACCGCTACAGTGATGAACGGGACGGTTGAGGCATTACCCGACACAGGATGCCGTACAGCACCGCTGCCGTGACAATGCCGTTCACAGGACCAATGCCCAGGCCCAGATTCCCGGTGATGTAAGCCACAAACGAGCCCACCACATAGGCAACAATTCCTGCAAAGTTTAGCGCCGGTAGCCGAGAGGTGAGCTTAGGAAACCGACCGCCGTGGTTAAACCAGTAATCGACCATGATGATGCCCCCCACCGGCGGAATCACTGTGCCCAGGAAGATCAGATAGGTCGGCAACAGCTCATAGATGCCCGACAGCGTCAGCACCAGCGCCAGGGTCGCACCGCCCAGCACAAAGGCATGGCGCTTGGTCGTGCGGAACATGTTTGCTCCGGCCACAGAGAAGGCGTAGATCGTATTGTCCTGCGTGGTCCACACATTCAAAATCAGCAGCAGCACACCCCCCGCCAAAATGCCCTGGGTTTGCATTGCCTGAATCAGGTCTTGGGAGCCGTAGACCAGCGTGCAAAAGGCCCCGGCAAACACCAGAATGCCGTTCACCAGGAAGAAAGCGCTCAGGGTCGAAACCACCGCATTCCTACCCGAATCGGCGAACCGGCTCCAGTTCGTTGCCTGGGTCCCGCCAGAGATAAAGGTACCGATGATGATAGCCAATGCTGTACCGGTGCCCAGTGCACCGGTGGGGGCTGCCAGAGCCGCCCCGTCAAAGTCGCCCGCCGCCAGGGCTAAACTAATGGCCACCAGAATCAGCATCGCTGGAACGGCCAGCCGACTGAGCCAGTCAATCGCGCGATAGCCAATATAGGCCGTTGCGCAAAAGGCATAGTTAAAAAAGAACACCAGCAGGAAGTAGAGCAGTCCGCCACTTTCGAGCCCAAACAACGTCAGCAGCACCTGCACCACAATCGCTGTGGTGAACGCATACCAGCCGATTTGGGTCGCCCCCATAATGAAATCGACCCAGCGGGACCCAACGTTACCAAAGCTGAAGCGCGCCATCAGCACCGTGGTCAGGCCCGTGTTAGCGGCGATATAGGCCAGCGCCGCACAGTACGCCCCCAAGATCAGATTACCGACCAATATCAGCCCAATCAGCTGAGGAAAGCTAAAGGCGGGTCCCAAATCGCCCCCGGCAAACAGCGTCGTAGAGGTCAGGGCAAACCCCATCAGCAACAGCGATAGGGACCAAAACGGCTTACGCGCCGAGAGGGGAACGGGGCTCAGCGGGTAGTCTTCGGTAGCGGCGGGCGCTTCCACCCGAGGCTCGGTAGAAAGTGACATAAAACTTCGATTTCCTTTCAGGTCAGCAGACGCGTTGAATTAGGCGAGATCGCGCGGGTCAAACTGCGCGGGTCAATGATGATTCAATTTATAAGTCTTTTTACGGAGCCGCATCGTATCGTTGGCAACGAGTTCCACAGAAAAACATTTTTCTTCATTCGTAGTATTTATGGATGCGATTGATAGCCGCTGGCTCTAAGTCTGCTGGCTCTGGGCAAAATCGGAAGCCTCGAAGTGGGGGGAGGTATACAGCGCCTTCCCCTGTCGAAAGGTCGCGAGAATATCCGCTGGCGTTACGCGGGTCACGGTCGAGGCCACCAGGTGACGACTCGCCCGCAGATGGGGCTGACAGAAGTCGAGGACAACGAAATCCGCCGAGAGCCCCGGTTCCAGGTAGCCGTAAATATCGTCGTCAATGACGCCTCGAAGGTTGCTAGTGACCAGCTTGAGAATTTCGGCGGGGTGGGGCTGTACCGCGTCGCCAAACTGGCTTTTGGCGATTTTGTAGGTAAAGTCGAGTTCGGCCAACAGGTTGGGGCTGTTGAGCAGGCCGTTATCGGTGCCCAGCAGCAGATTGGCATCGCCGTCTAACAGTTTGGCAATCGGTGCCAGGGGCAGTCCCAGGTTGCTGTTGGCCCGTGGGTTGAGCACGACATTGACCCGATGGTCAGACAGCAGCTGCTGTTCGGCTGAATTGGCCACAGTGGCATGAATCACCAGATCGGGATGGAAGAGGTCGAGGGCTCTTTCCAGGTCGCCCCGCCCGGTAAGGCGCAGGCTCTCGCTGCGGTAGCCGTCATTTTCTAGGCAGTGGATGGCCCGCAGCTTGCCCCGTTCCTGGGTCAGCTGGTAAATCTGCTGCCAGGCGGGGTCGGTCAGGTCGTTCATGGTGCTTTCTGAGAAGCCGTCGGCGTGATCGAGCAGGGTTTTTAGGGTTGCGATCGCACCTTCATCCAGCCCCTCACAGTTCGCCGTCAGCGCCGCTGCGTCGAAGGGAAGCACATCAAACTGTCCCAAAACCACGGACCGCACCCCAGTCGTATCCGCCGCCTGCCGCAGCAGCTGACTGCCGTAAGCGCCCTGCTCTCGAAAGTCGATATGGCACACCGTCCCCGTGCGAGCCATATAGCGCAGGTGGGCCTCGATATGGGTCAGGTGTTCGGCCTCGGAGCGTTTAGCCAGCTCCCGATATTTGTAGCCGTGGGGTCGAAAAAAGCCCGCTTCTAGCGTCAGCCCGGTCGCCCCGTCGGGCAGGCAGGCATCACCCATGTGGGTGTGGCTGTTAATCAGGCCAGGTATCAGGACGAGCGCCCCCTGATCCAGGCTTTCGCAGGGTTCGCGACGGTCGATAGTCTGGATGGTATCGCCAGAGATCGTGATGCGATCGCACCAGTAGGGCGTCAGTTCCGGGCCGTAGAAAACAACGCAGTCCTTAAACTCCATGCCTGCTCCTCACTCGACCCATTCCTCAAGCCGAAACCGAGCAATCTGACCGATTTCGGTCAGCGCCTGTGCTATCTCCTCAGGAATATCGTTCTGTAGTCGAGTCTCGAACGACTGGAGGATGCTGGATTGGGTGTGCCCTTTGACCGCCAGAATGAACGGAAAGCCGAATTTCGCTTTGTAGGCGGCGTTGAGCGTTTGAAACTGGTCGTACTCCGCTGGCGTTAGGCGGTCTAACCCGGCCCCCGCCTGCTCCTGCACCGAGGCATCGGCCATCTTAGCGCGGCTGCCCAGGTCGGGGTGAGCCTGGATGAGCGCTAGCTGGGCCGCAGGCGACAGTCCCCCGACGACGGAAACCATTGCCTGATGCAGAGCATCGAGGTCGGCAAAGGGTCGCATTTGCCAGGCGTGCTGTGCGATCGCAGGCGTCGCTTCAAACACAGCTCCAAAATAATCAACAAACGCCGCTCGATCCATCTGATTCACTGCCGCAATATCGATCACGCTCAACTCCCCCGGTAGGTGCTGTAGGCCCAGGGCGAACACAGCAGGGGCACATGGTAGTGAGCCTCAGCGTCGGCAATGCCAAAACGAATCGGCACCACGTCGAGAAACATCGGGTCTGGCAGGTCGCTTGAACCCGCCTTGAAGTAATCCCCGACGGCAAAGCGCAGCTCGTAAACGCCTGGTACCCACTCACTATCCTGCAGCAGCGGCCCGTCGGTGCGTCCGTCTGAGTTAGTGACCACGCGCTTTAGCTGCGCCTGGGGCGCATCCATTCGCCAAAGCTCAATGGCTAGGCCAGCGGCGGGGCAGCCATTAGCCGTATCTAAAACGTGCGTGGTGAGTTTGCCTGCCATCGGTGTCGATTGTGTCTAATGACGCCTAAACAATGAGTCAGTCTTGGACTATTGTTGCCTAAAGCGTACGACCCTCCGAAAAATAACGCGAGCGATGTCAGACTCTGCCCAATTGCCCGACCCTGAACAGTTCCCCCCCCATGATGCCGCCTCATCTGAGGCCTATGTGGTGCCAGCCCTACAGCTGCTATCGCTGACGGTGCCTGCCGAACAGCTAGATGGGGTGGTCAAAAGCTTTGAGCAGGTCAAGGCCATTGCCCAGCCGGTTCTCGATTTTACGCTGCCCGACGCGTTGGAAGCGGCCCCGAGGTTTGAGCCATGATGTCGGCAGCGGCCACCGCGCAACGGGTCCAGCAGGGCGAGACCACTGCCAAAGCAGTTGTGAAAACAGCACTGACTCAGATCTCTCAGCGAGACTCGCAGCTAAACTGTTTCACGACCGTTCTGGCTGAGTCTGCCCTCGCCGAGGCGGCCCGACTCGACCAAAGGCGAGCCCAGGGAGAATCGCTCGGCCCGCTGGCAGGCGTCCCCTTTGCGGTTAAAAATCTCTTTGACGTTGCAGGCGTCGTAACGCTGGCGGGCTCCAAAATCAATCGAGACCATCCCCCTGCTACCCAGGACGCGACCGCTGTCGCCCGCCTCAAGGCAGCTGGGGCCATTCTGGTCGGTGCGCTCAACATGGACGAGTACGCCTACGGGTTTGTGACGGTCAACAGCCACTACGGGGCCACGCCCAACCCCCATGACCCGACGCGAATCTCGGGCGGCTCCTCCGGGGGCTCTGCCGCTGCCGTGGCCGCTGGGCTGGTACCGCTGACGCTGGGGTCTGATACCAACGGCTCGATTCGCGTACCGGCTTCACTCTGCGGGGTGTATGGCCTCAAGCCCACCTACGGCAGGCTGTCGCGGGCTGGGGCGTTCTTGTTCTCCAGCAGTTTGGACCACGTGGGGCCGTTGGGGCGGTCGGTGGCGGATGTGGCGCTGGCGTTTGAGGCCATGCAGGGAGCAGACGCGCGCGATCCGGTGTGTACTGATCGGCCTGGGGCGGTGTTGGATCTGTCGGGGAATATGGACGGGGTGAGGATTGCGATCGCAACCGACCATTTCGCCAAAGGCATGACCCCCACCGTCGCCCGAGCCTTTGAGAAAGTCACCTGCGCCCTCAACGCCACCCGCACCGTCGTTTTGCCCGAATCGGCCCGCGCCCGCGCTGCCGCCTACCTGATTACCGCCAGCGAAGGCAGCCAGCTCCACCTGCAGCGCCTGCAAACCCGCCTGCAGGATTTCGACCCCGCCACCCGCGATCGTTTCCTGGCCGGGGCCCTAATGCCCAGCAGCTGGTACATCCAGGCCCAGCGTTTGCGCCGCTGGTACCGCGACCAAGTGCGCGAAGTTTTCAAAACCGTAGACCTGATCTTGGCGCCGACCACGCCCTGCCCTGCCCCCCTCATTGATCAAACCACCATGCAGCTAGACGGCGAGACCGTGCTGGTGCGCCCGCACCTGGGCTTTTACACTCAGCCGCTCTCATTCATCGGCCTCCCCGTGTTGTCAGTCCCCGTCCATCTGTCTGGCGAGCTACCTGTTGGCGTCCAGCTGATTGCCCGCCCCTACGACGAAGCAACAATTTTTCGAGCCGCCGCCGCCCTAGAGCAGGCAGGGATAGCTTCTGTCTCAGAGGCAAATCTTTGAAGGCTGATCGGCAGGAAACAAACTTTTGTGACACTTTACGGCTTGGACGATTGTTCGTACAGAATATCCTTAGGAAGGCTTGTATCAGCCTCAGGCTAGCTTGAAGTAAGTTGACCTAATTAAAGGTAAGCCGCCAAGGTTCTGTCTTTAGGAGATAGAAGGCAGAATATAGGAGGCTTCTAGCTGCTGTCTCCTGTCTTCTAATGACCTATCCGGTCTTACAAATGATTGGCCATACCTACTGAATAGTCAGAAATCAACGCTTAATTTAGTCGAGGTGTATCGTGTTAGAGACAAAATACGTCGTTTTGCGCACCGAAGATGTGATTGTCCCCACAATGGACAACCTGGGCTTCGGGCCTCGTACGTTCGAGATCCCGCCTGCCAAAGTAGAGGTCACAGAAGCCTCTCTCACCAGCAATGAACGCAACGATTTAAGAAGAGATTCTCGGACTAAAGCGATCGCACCCCTCATGCCGATGACGCTGATCGCCCCCCTGAACCAGTCATCCCCTACCACTTGCGGATCGGCGACCTGGGGCGTCGAAGCCGTACGTGCTCCCGAATCTAGCTATGACGGCAGCGGCATTACCGTCGCGGTTCTCGACACGGGCATCGAGCCCAGTCATCCGGCCTTTAAAGGGGTCGATCTGGTTCAGCGAAATTTTACAGAAGAAGACGGTAACGATCTCAACGGTCACGGCAGCCACTGTGCAGGGACTATTTTTGGTCAAGATGTGGACGGGCTGCGAATTGGGATTGCTCGCAACATCAAACGGGCGCTGATTGGCAAAGTCCTGGGCGAAGGAGGCGGGTCCTCCCTCACCATTGCCCAGGCCGTCCAGTGGGCCGTCGGCGAGGGGGCCAACGTCATTTCCATGTCGCTGGGCATTGACTTTCCAGGCTACGTAAACTGGATGGTCAGGCAACAGGGCCTCGAAGTACAGCCCGCTACTTCCATCGCCCTAGAGGCTTACCGGGCCAATATTAATCTCTTTACTGAGCTGGCCCGCTTCGTACAGGCGCAGGGCAGCTTTGGGCAAGGAACAGTGGTTATCGCTGCCTCTGGAAATGAAAGCTACCGACCCGATTACGAGATTGCCGTGGCACCCCCGGCAGCGGGTACCGGCGTGATTGCAGTAGGCGCACTGCGACAGGGGGAAGAAGGGCTATCTGTTGCCGATTTCTCCAACAATCAGGTTAACGTTTCTGCACCGGGCGTCAGCATCACATCAGCATGGATTGGCGGTCGTCTAAGCAGCATCGACGGCACCAGTATGGCCACCCCCCACGTTGCAGGCGTGGCGGCCCTTTGGGCACAAAAGCAGCTCGAAGAAAGGGGCCGAGTAGACAATCAGCTACTGATGAGCCAGGTCATCTCCAGTGGCACAATGAAGACGTTATCTAAGGATAGCCAGCCGGAGGACGTCGGCTCAGGGATTGTTCAGGCACCTGTAAGCAGCTAGCAAGAACAAAAGGCTCCTCTTAAGCGCTCGCCATGAGATTCTCTCAACCTTTCGTGGCGAGCGAAACAACTCTATAGAATTCAGCCTTGTTCAAGGACTGAAACGTTCGATTCGCTCTGCGACTCTGAGTTTTGCTGAGCGAGAGCGAGGATTGGCAGCTCTCTCGTCGTCTGTGGCAACGACGGGCTTTTTGGTTATCACCTTGAGCCGATCGTCTCCTCGGAGCTGATGCTTGACGATACGGTCTTCCAAACTGTGGAAGCTGATAATCACCAATCTTCCTTCAGGTTGGAGCCAGTTGGGGGCGCGGTCGAGAAACTGTTCTAGCACGTCCAGCTCCTGATTTACAGCAATGCGAAGGGCTTGAAAAACGCGGGTGGCGGGGTGAATGCGGCCGTGGCGGTATTTGCCGGGGACTGAAGTTGCGATCGCATCTGCCAGTTCCGTCGTGGTCGTAAACGGTCGCCGTTCTACGATGCGCCGTGCAATCCGCCGCGACAGCCGTTCTTCGCCGTAGGTGTAGAAGGTGTCGGCCAGCTGCTTTTCGTCCCAGTGGTTGATGATGTCCGCTGCAGTCAGGTCCTGATCGGGGTTCATCCGCATATCCACCGGGGCCTCATGGCGGAAGCTAAACCCCCGTTCGGGCCGGTCGAGCTGGGGCGAGCTGACCCCCAGGTCTGCCAAAATACCGTCAAACCGCAGCTCGCCAGGCTCATAGGCGGCGAAGTTACCCTGCCAAAAGCTCACCCGTTCACCAAAGGGGGCCAGAACCTGCCGCGCCGCCGCCAGCGCCATCGGATCCTGGTCGATGCCCACCAATCGCACCGTCTCATCCATTGAAAGGATCAGCCGACTATGGCCGCCGCCGCCCAAAGTTGCATCCAGGTAGAGCCCTCCTGCACGAACCGCTAGGCCAGACAGGACCGCATCGGGCAGTACAGAAACGTGCTCAAAGGCGGAGGTTGTTGAAGGTTCTGACTTGGGGCCAACAGGACTCACAGATTACCGGAAGACTGGGTTGTTCAATTGTGGTAGCTCATTGGCGGTCTGTAAAGCATGGATCGAGCAACGAGAATGCAGTGACCCCGAATCCGGTCAGGCCGTGTACGCCTGGCTTAACCCCAGCTGTGCTAACCCCTTGCGGTAAGCAATGGAGGTTTTGTCGGCCTCAATGTGACTCTCGGCCCGCAGGTCCAGCGGCAGGTCTTCGGGGTACTGCGCTTCTACGACTTCCTTGTCTTCGTTAAAAATCTGTCGGTTGAACTCGTAGACCGGCTCCAGCGGCTGGTCTTTGTCGAAATTGCGACACAGCGGCGAGAACAGACGAGTCTCGCGGGCCGACACTGGCGACGGGGCATTGAGAATGCACAGCCGCCCCCCTTCGGGAAAATGAATTCTCAAAATGGCTGCAAAAGGCAAAAATACGTCGAACACCCGCAGCCACTTAAAATCAGCCGGAGCCTGGTGCTGCAACCCCTTGGGAAAGTTGCTCACCGTACTGAGATACTCGGTGTGGACTCGCCCCGGCGCAGTAGTGACCTCGTAACGAGGTACCACCGGGTTGCCACGGTCGGCAAAGGCTTCATGATGAACCCAGGCAAAGTGGGCCACGTCCAAAAAGCCCTCCATCTGCCGACCAGCGGCGGCGTGAATATCTAGGCTGTCGGGCAGAATGGGCTGATAGGTTGGGTCAGTCCATTCGGGGAGTTCTGGTAGGTTGCGGTCATTCTTGCCATCGCCCGCCAGCGTGGTCCACACGAGCCCGTAGGCTTCTCGAACGGGATAGGTCTTCAGGCACAGCTTGCTAGGAATTTTGGCCTCGGGGTTAGCGGGAACCCGCGTACATTGCCCCTCGGCGCTGTAGTGAAAGCCGTGGTACTTGCAGATAATCTGATTGTTCTCAACGTGGCCCATGCTGAGGGGGACGCCCCGATGCAGACAAATATCGTTCGCAACCGACAGCCCCCCATCGGTTCGCCAGATGACCAGTCGTTGGTCAAGCAGGGTGACCGCAACTGGCGCGTCAGTAACTTCATGGCTGAACGCAATGGGATACCAGAACAGGGCCAGGGCATCCCAATCGGACGGGCAGAACGTACACCCCTTTGGATAGGCAGAAGGGATTGCATGGGTTGAGCGGTCTGGGGCTTGTGTTACCACGTCATGACTCCACGGCAGGCTAATTTAAAATGCCACGCCTTGAGCAAACAAACCGCATCAACGTTTACGGCTGAAGCACAATTGGGACGGATTGGCGTACGACTGGACTAATGCATAATTACCCGTATCAGTCACCCTGACAGCGATCGCACACCCCATGTACCGTCACTTCATAGCTTTCGACCTGGAGTCCTTTTCTCAGCTGACTCATGTCCACCTGCTGAAACTGCTCCCAAGCGACATCTTCAATAGCGCCGCAGGACTTGCAGCGGAAATGATGGTGCAGGTCAACATTGGCATCGTAGCGGCGCACCCCCTCTTCGAGCAGGACTTCACGCACCAGCCCAGCACCCCGCAGCGCTTGAAGAGAGCTGTATACCGTAGCCTGGGAAGACGTCGGCGCGTCTTGATTGAGGTCATGCAGGATTTGCTCTGCCGTCGGGTGATCGGTACGGCCTAGCAGGTTGGCATATACGGCGAAGCGCTGGGGCGTAACCCGCAGACGCTTGGCCTTTAGGGTTTGAACGATCGTATCCGTCTGTTGTGACATTGCCTAACCCTTCCTGTGCGGAACCTAAGCGAGAGCCATCGGGCAACCGCAGTGTGTTTGGCGGCTGCAATACAGCAGGCATTCCCACAATGGCCTATAGTAACCAGCATAACATTCCTATTTAAGAGTGCACCGCACCTCAGTCTAAATATTAAGCTTGAAAAAATCGCACATAAGAATTATTCTGAGTTAGACTGAGGCAAGCACGCTAAAGCGGCATTCACAATCGCCTCAGATGCGGTTTGTTCAGTTACCTATCCACCTACAGGAGATTTGTATGGCTGTTATCGAAAAGGTGCCCAGCATCGTTTTTAAGACCCGCGTGCGGGACGAGTCTGTTGAAGGTCCCAACCCCTATCGCTGGCAAGACACCACTACCGAAGATATCTTTGCTGGCAAAAAAATAGTTGTCTTCTCCCTGCCTGGTGCGTTCACACCCACCTGCTCGTCTAACCATCTGCCCCGCTACGAAGAGCTGTACGAAGAGTTCAAGTCTCTGGGTGTTGATGAAATCTACTGCATCTCGGTTAACGATGCCTTTGTAATGTTCCAGTGGGGCAAGCAACAAGGCGCTGACAAGGTCAAGCTGCTGCCCGACGGCAACGGCGAATTCAGCCGCAAGATGGGCATGCTGGTCGACAAGTCCAACCTGGGCTTCGGCATGCGGTCCTGGCGCTACTCGATGGTCGTTGACGACATGAAGATCGAGAAGATGTTCATCGAGCCTGACTTTGCTGACAACTGCCCCACCGACCCCTTCGAGGTCTCCGACGCAGACACCATGCTGGCTTACCTCAAGGGGCAAGATGCGCCTGGCGTATCGGAGCCTCGCAAAGCGTTTGTAGGCTAGCGCGACACGCGGCCAAACACAAGCCTGCCAACCTGCGAAAAGCAAAGCTGCCTCAGCCCCTGCTGACTAGGCAAACTTGTTAAAATCAGGGCAAGGAAGGGCGAGGCCCTTCTTTGCCTTTTTCATCGCTGTATACCTGCAGTGAGGTCACTATGAAACTCTCTAGCGCCAATATCGAAACTCGCCTGGATACCCTGTACGACGCCATTGTTGTTGGCGGCGGCATGGGTGGGCTTTCAGCCGCAATTTATTTGGCTCGATATGGTCTCAAGTGTCTGATTATTGAAAAGGGCAAAGGCCGCTCTATCTGGATGCAAGAGACACGTAATTATCTGGGACTAGACCCCAGCACGCCGGGGCGTGACATCTTGAGCAACGGTACGAAGCAGGCATTGGAATGGGGCGCTGACCATCTGCGGGCCTTTGTTGAAGACGTCACCGACGAAGGTGAAACCTTTGCAGTCAAGGTCAAAATCGGCAAAAAGGGCGACAACTATTACACGCTACACAGCAAATATCTGATTGCGGCGTCGGGTGTGATCGACGTGCTGCCCGAACTGGACGACATGCAAAACGTCTACGACTATGCGGGCTATACGCTTCATGTCTGCATGATTTGTGACGGCTTTGACATGTGGGATCAAAAGGCGGTGCTGATGGTCAAGCGCGAGTCACAAATCAACGCGGCTTTCGTACTGAACTGGTTCACCCCTTACATTTCCGTACTGACCAATGGTGACTTTATCGTCACCGACGCGATGAAGCAGAAACTGGCCGATCACGGCTATCCGCTCTACGAGTCGCCCGTGGTCAAATTTTTAGGCGAGAACCATAAGATGAGCGGGGTCGAACTCGCTGATGGGACCGTGGTTGAAGCGACCACCGGCCTAATCAACATGGGGTCGATCTACCACAATCAGTACCTCAAAAACATTGAGGGGCTCGACTGGGATGGCGAGAACCTGATCACCAACAACATGACCCAAACCTCCCACGAGCGCATCTTTGCCCTGGGCGACCTCAAAAAGGGGCTCAATCAGGTCACCGTCGCCGTCGCCGATGGCACCCTAGCCGCGACTCAGATTTGGCGTAATATTCGCCGGGCCAGCGAGCCGCGCCTTTGGGACGAGAATATCGAGAAGGTGCCCGCCAGAATCTCATAGGGCGACAAGCTGCCGACTGGACAGGGTTAAATCCTAGTAGGCAAAAACCCGTCCGCTCCGTTCGATGGTAATGACGCCCTGGGTATCGTCAAAGTTGACTTCTCTGATAATCGAGATTTCGAGCTGTCCCGCTTCTGAGCTGCTGGCCGTGATGTCAATCAGGCCATTGTCGCTGCGGACGGCTGTGATCGTGGCATCGAGGGGAATGTTCTGCAGGGATACGGACTGCTGGGGAGGCAACAGCCGTTGGTCGGTCACGCCCAGGACTTCGTAGGTGAGGGGTGCGCCGGTATCATTGCTAAACTCGATAGTGACCTGGTTGCCCGACGGGGTAAAAGTGGTCAATAGGTCTAGCCCGACCTGCTCAGGCAGGGGCTGGGCCATGACCGCACCGCCAGCGGCAGCAGCGAGAATAAGGGCTCCGCTGAGGGGTTTAGTCCAGACGCTTGCAGAGGTAACCGACCGGAAAGAGGGCATAGCTGAACTCCCGTATTGAACACCGAGCGAGAAATCTAGACTAGCTGTTTTTTATACCGGCTGGTGCGATCGCAACGGAAACTTTAGCATTGCCCCCACAGGCACTGCCCCCAACCGCCATGAAACCCCAACCACCATGAAATGGATCTTGACCGGGCTTATCCGGGGCTATCAAATGACCCTATCGCCTCTGCTACCGCCCACCTGCCGGTTTCAACCCACCTGTTCGGCCTACGCGCTAGAGGCCGTGCGTCGCTTTGGGGCCTGGCGCGGTAGCTGGCTGGCAGCCAAGCGCATTGCCCGCTGTCACCCTCTGTGTGAAGGCGGCTACGATCCGGTCCCCGAGCGTTTGTCTCAGGATGCTCATGACGACAGCGTTTGATAGGCCGGTTTAGGCAGAGAATCTATATCCGTTTTGAACAGATTTGTATAAAAAAGCCTCAGTGTCGCCTGAAAATCTGGGAAATCAGCGCTCTCAGAGCTGCCCAGGCGTTCTCAACATCGGATAGAATTACTTAAGCATTTATTAAGCTTTGTATATGAATTGGGTTTATCCAGACGGAGCGCTGCCGTTGGGTTCTTCACTCTACGTAGAACGCCCACCGGTCGAGGCGTTAGCGTATCAGGAAATCCAAAAAGCTGGCAGCCTCGTGCGGATTAAAGCCCCACGGGGAATGGGCAAAAGCTCGCTGGTATTGCGGGTACTCAATCATGCACAGTCGGCGGGCTGCCAGACCGTGTGGGTCGACTTTCGCACGGCAGATCTGGCCGCTTACACCGATTTAACGCTCATGCTGCAGTGGTTCTGCGGTGCGATCGCACGGCAGCTCAACCTAGAACCGCGCTTCGATGAACTTTGGAATGATATGGCCGGGACCAAGCTGGCCTGCACGTCCTATCTAGAAAACTATCTGTTACCGGCCGCAGGCATGCCGCTAGCGCTGGCGCTCAGCGAAGTTGACCGACTCTTCGAGTACCCCGACCTCAGCCGAGACTTTTTGCCCCTGGTACGGTTCTGGCACGAATCCTCCAAATATGCCCCTGATTTTAGAGGGTTGCGGCTGATTGTGGCCCATAAGACCGAGATTTACATTCCGCTCAACATCAACCAGTCACCGTTTAACGTTGGGCTACCGATTCAGCTACAGCCGTTTACGCTGACCCAGGTCCATAGGCTGGCCCAGTATCATGGTCTGGAAATAGACGAGGCGTTGCTACAGCCCCTGCTCGATCTGCTCGGGGGGCACCCTAACCTCACTGCCGTTGCGTTTTATCACCTGCAGCAGGTCCCTACCGCGCAAGTGCCCACCGCGCTAGCCCAGCTGGTCGAGGCAGCACCGACCCAGGCAGGCATCTACAGCCACTATTTGCGGGGCTGCTACGAACTACTCCGACAACGGCCCCGCCTGCTCGCGGGTTTGAAGCAGGTCATCGCCGCTGCCGAACCGGTTCAGCTCGCCCCCGCCTGCGCCCACCAGCTGGCCAGCCTGGGCCTGGTCAAGGTCGTCGGCAATCAATGCGAGCTGGCCTGTGCCCTGTACCAACAGTACTTTGCGCAGCACGAGCTGTTCCAGCAGGCCGACACTGCCGTCGAAAAACTCACCCAAGAAAATCAGCAGCTCAAAACCCTGGTCAATCTGGATAGCCTGACCCGCATTGCCAATCGCCGCTACTTTGACCACCATCTGTCAATTGAGTGGCAGCGCATGGCCAGCAGTCAGCTACCGCTATCACTCCTGCTGCTCGATATTGACTGCTTCAAGCAGTACAACGATACCTACGGTCACACGGCGGGCGATCGCTGTCTGCAGCAGGTTGCCAAGGCCATTCGTAACAGTCTCAACCGGCCCGCTGACCTGGCCGCTCGCTACGGTGGCGAGGAGTTCGTGGTGATTTTACCCATGACGGACCTGGCGGGTGCTCAGCAGCTAGCCGAAAATATCCGGCGCAATATCGCGGCGTTGAAGATTGACCACCCCGCATCCGCCGTCCCCACCCAGATCATTACGCTCAGTATCGGGATTGCGACCGTCTGGCCTCAGCCCAACGCGTCCCTAGAGGCAGCGATGAACCTGGCTGACCAGATGCTTTACCAGGCCAAGCGCAATGGCCGCAATCGCGTCTGTAGTCATCGAGAGACTCAGTACGTGAACGGGGCCCAGGCGTCGGTACAAATCTAGCTATCCGCAGATCGCAATCAGTGATTTAACGGACACCACTGCCCAACAAATCTGGGAATTATACAGGTAGCCTGAAATTTTGGTCAGGCTCAGGCTTTGGCAGCCAAAGCCTGAGCCTGACAGCACGATTGCGCGCGAGCGCTATAACTATGGGTGTTGGATTTCCTGATGGGGCGTTACCGGCAGAGTCCCCTTTTTACATCGAACGGCCACCGGTAGAGGCCACGGTCTATACGGCGCTTCAGCAACCCGGTAGCCTGGTTCGCATCCGGGCGGCTTCAAAAATGGGCAAAAGCTCGCTGCTAGTAAAGACACTGCAGCAGCTGGAGCAGCTGGGATACCGGACCGCGCTCGTAGATTTTCGCACAATTGATCAGGCCGCCTATACTAACCTGCCCCGCTTTCTCAAATGGCTGTGCGCAACCGTTGCCTACCAGCTCAGGCTCCCGCTCCGCCTGGCTGACTACTGGGACGAACCGATGGGGGCCAAGCTCAGCTGCACGGCCTACCTAGAACAGTATTTGCTGCCTGCAGGCGCGGAGCCGTTGGTCCTGGCCTTCAACGAAGTCAACCGGATCTTCGCCCACCGCGACATTGCCGAAGATGTGCTGTCGCTGCTGCGATTCTGGTACGAAGAAGCCCAACGGTCAGAAAACTTTGCCCAGCTGCGCCAGATCGTCATCCACTCGACGGATAACTATGTGCCACTCAGCATCCACCGGTCGCCCTTCAACGTTGGCCTACCCATACAGCTATCGCCGTTTACGCTGGCCCAGATCAGCGACCTGGCCCAGCGGTACGGCCTGAGCCTCAACCTGGCTGACGTGGCTCAGCTGCTCGATCGGCTGGGCGGACACCCTTATCTCACCGCCATCGCCTTCTATCATCTCAGCCAGCTGCCCCAATCCGCCCCTTCACTGGCAGCGCTGCTAGCGGCTGCGCCGACCCAACGCGGTATTTACAACCATTATCTGAGCAGCCGTCTAGACATCATTCAGCAGCAGCCCCAACTGCAAGCCGCGCTCAATCAGCTGCTGAGCACCGAGCAACCGCAGGCGCTGGTGCCCGAGGTGACGCATCAGCTGGCCAGTCTGGGCGTGATCACAGTCACCGAGGCCGGTTCTCAACTGGCCTGTAAGCTGTACCGACAGTACTTTGCTCAAAACCGACCCGCATCGGCCCCGCCGGTTTTACACCAGCTAGAACAGGAAAATCAGCGCCTCAAGCAGCTAATCAATGTAGACAGCCTGACGCGAATCGCCAACCGACGCTACTTTGACTACTGCCTCCGGATCGAATGGCAGCGGATGCTGAACAACCAATCACCGCTATCGCTACTGCTGCTAGACATCGACTGTTTTAAGCAATACAACGACACCTATGGCCACGGCGCGGGCGATCGCTGTCTACAGCAGGTCGCCCGCACGCTGTGCCATAGTATCCAGCGCGCCACTGACCTGGTGGCGCGGTACGGGGGCGAAGAGTTTGCGGTCATCCTGCCCGTGACCGATCACCGGGGCGCCGAGCAGGTCGGCCAGCTGATTCGACGCAATATTTTGGCGCTGGGCCTGCGCCACGAAACCTCGACGATCCCTGAGAAGGTCGTTTCCGTCAGCATCGGGGTGGCGACCGCCTTACCCTATGCCCCACCGTCACTCGAAGCGCTGATCGAGCTGGCCGATAAAAGGATGTATGCCGCTAAGCAGCAGGGCCGCAACCGGGTAACGCTGAGTCAGCGCAGGCTGTCGGCTACGGGGTCGACCGGCGCTGCCCACTAGACGAAGCAGTTCCAGCGGCGGTCGGGTCCGTCACCCCCAGTCCTCGCTGCGCCATGAGCGCTTCGACCTGAGCCGCAACGAGCCGATCGGGATCCTGATAAAGCCGGGGCAGCAGTTCTGCTAACACTCTAGGGGAGACGGTTTCGATGTAGCTCAGCACGGCCTCGCGCACAAACCCAACCGGATGCCGCAGACAGGCCATGACCTGGTCGGGCGTGAGTCCCCAGCGCTGGGCACGGGCGGTGTGAAAACAGCAGGCCAGACTCCAATCCGACAGAAAATGGCGCAAATCAACTAAGTTTCGAAGTCGGCGGGCAGGTGAGAGGGGGCGGTATACGACCAGTTCTGATAGACTGGCCAGCTTCTCGGCATCGCTGCGGACATCGAGTACAGTCAGGATGCTACGCTTGGCCGGAATATCCAGCGTGTTGTCCAAAATTTCGAGCCCCCTGGCCCGGTTAGTGACCGAGCCCTCCAGGCTGAGTTCTGCCGCCTGAATGGTGGAGGAGGGATACAAAAACCGCATCAGCAAAAACATGCGCTCCACGGCGTCGGTCTGCACATCTCGCAGGGCCTGCTGCAGCCAGGTCAGTTCCTGACTGGCGGTGTTCTCGTGATTGAGATCGATCAGGCAGCTGTACAGCTGTCCAATGAAGGTCAGTTCCTGATTAATCAGCGTACTGATACCTTTGCGGCCCAGCCGGTCGATGGCCGTGTCAATATCGGGCGAACGGCGAATACTCTGCTCGTCAGCCAGCCGCAGCAAAATGCGCAGAATCCAGCGGCGGGTCAGCCCCCAGGCGGTCATCAGGTTAGACACCAGGATTTCTAGCGCCTCCAGGGTGCCAATCCGGCCAATCACCTGCCAGGCCTGGTGGCGCAGGGTGTCGGGCTTAAAGGGATTCTCGGCTAGCTTAACCAGCATGGGCAGGGCGTCATTGCCCAGCTTGACCAGGGCCTGGACGGCGGCCTCACGAGTGGACTTGTAGCGTAGCGCCTGCAGTAGCGAGGGGTAGTACTCTTCGAGGCGGGTGACGGCAATGGCCTCTAGCAGGGCTCGCCGGACCCGCAGCGAGTCGTCCTGCAGCAGGTCAGGGACGTGGACGCGCAGCCCTTGCATGTAGTCGGCCTCGCCCAAGGCCCGGCAACCCATCACCCGCTCGCGTTCGCGTTCGTGGGTGAGCATCTGTCGCAAAATATAGGTGGCCTCGGCGCGCTCCTTGGGATCTCCCCATTTCAGCATCATGGAGGCGCCAGTGCCCCGGACAATCGGGTCGACCTCTGGCTGCAGGTAGGGTCTGAGCGTATCGACCTCGGCGGCGGGGCTGGTGAGCCAGACGTAGCGCAGCGCCAGGGCCAGGGTGACCGGGTCCTGGCGGGGTGAAATCAGGGCCTCAACGTAGCCGGTGTAGATCGGGTTGGGGTAGGCCAGCATCGTTTCTAAGCTTTGCTGCAGCAGGGCGGGCGACAGCTCACTCAACATCGGGGCCAGTACCTCGCTGACGCTGGTGGGTTCAATGTGGGTCAGCAGTTCAATGCACGAACGCTTGTCTTCTTCGGAACCGGGTTTGTCGAGCTCTTCGATGATGGCCTGTTTGAGCACGGGCAGGTTGGCGTTAGCGACGCTGAGCAGGCCGCGTTCGGCAGTCATGACCAGGAGGTTGAGGTATTGCGATCGCAACCAGTACACCACCGCCAGCCACACTGCCGCTAGCCCCGCCGTAATCAGCAAAAAGACGCGCGCCAGCACCGCCTCATCGCCCAGGGGCAGAAACCGATAGGCCGCCAGCACCACCAAAATCAGCACGCCCGCCAGCCCAATCGACAGCGGCTCTGCCGTCCCCACCTGGGACTGTACCCGCGCCCGCACCCGGTCGGGAATCGGCTGAAACAGGACGGGCCGCACCGCCGCCACCAGGGTATAGCGCAGCCACTCGTCTAGAAATTTAAGGATAATCAGGCTCAAGAACAGCGCCCGCGCCCCGCGCAGCTGCGGCAAACTCACCAGACAGGCCAGCAGGCTAACGCCGCCAATCGTCGCAGGCAGCAGCGCCATCACCGAAAAAATGCCAATCTTCTCAATCAGGCGGCTGGAGGTAAACACCTGGGTCAGCAACTCCATCAGTCCCAGCACGCCGGTAAAGATGCCCAGGAACTTTGCCACCGTATCGACGCTAAAGTTTTGCCCGGTCAGCTGCTCTAAATACTGGTACTCAATCAGGTACAGCAGCACCTGAGCCAAAATCACAAACCCAAACAGCAGCAGCACATAGCGCTTAATAAAGCTCTGCAGCCGCCGGGCCGAGAAGGTATCGCCCGTATCCTCAGTGCGCCGCCGCACCGAATCGGGAAAGGCGTGGCGATGGGTGCGACCAATGTAGTAGAGCACCCCCGTGCCCAGCATCATGATGCCGAACACCAGGTACAGTACGTTCTCAATGCCCAGCAGCTCTAGCAAAAAGTAGAGCGTAAAGCCACTCAGGGCATCGGCCAGCAGGTTGCCGCTGCTAATCAGCGGAAACGTCCGCCGAATTTCGCGAATATTAAACAGCTGGTTAGCCGTCACCTCCAGGTTCAGCTCGTTCAGGTCGGTGATCGCCTCCATCCACAGGCGCATGGCAAAGATGGTGACAGGTGCCCAGGCCGCCACCCCCAACCCCGCCCGAAACAGCAGCATCGGCAGGGTCATCATGACGGCAATCAGCACGATCGCAAAGCGCAACGGCAGCAGCCGCTGCAGCCACGAATAGACCGTATTGAGACTGGCCCCCACCAGGGCCGTAAACAGATAGATCAGCGGCAGCGACTGCGCCCCATACCGCTCTAGAAACAGCGCCGCCGAACTCACCTCTAGCCACAAAATGCCGACGGACATCAGCGTGTAGAAGGCCAGCAGCAGCAGCGTCCGCTGCGACTCCTCCGGACGCAGGTTGAGGATTTTTAGCAGCGGTGAAGTTTTAGCGGGGCGGGCAGCAGCAAAGGTCATGCAAACGGGCGAGCAACAGGGCTAGAAAGCGTTGACTTTAGGCATTGTGCCCGGTCTAGCCCACTGATTTACTTTTTTTGATAGGGCTTTGCCAATTCCTTCATATCCAGGCTAGCCCACTCTAAAAGAAGCGCTAGGCTTTTACATCCTTCAGCCCCTTCTCACCGGGGAGCAACGATTATGGTGGCATGTAGACGCGATCTCACCCAACATCCTCCCCTCAAAGTCCCCCATTCTGCGGGACTTAGGGGGCTGTTCGATCATTTTTTGGGGGCCACGATCATAATCATGTTGCGGCCCTCGCGCTTGGGTCGCTGCTGCACTTCACCCATTTCTTCGAGGTCTTTTGCCATACGCTCTAGCAGACGCTGAGCCAGGTCAGAATGCTGAATCTCGCGCCCCCGAAACATGACGGTGGCCTTAACCTTGTCTCCCCCTTTTAGAAACCGGCGAGCATGGTTGACACGCACGTTGTAGTCATGGTCATCGATTTTGTAGCGCATCTTGACCTCTTTCAGGTCGGCGTTATGCTGCTTCTTTTTCGCCTCCCGCGCCTTCTTTTCCTGCTCAAACTTAAACTTGCCGTAGTCCATAATCCGGCAAACGGGCGGGTCGGCCTTATCGCTAATCAGCACCAGGTCTAGGTCCTGCTCTTCTGCCATCGGTAGCGCTTCTTGGGGGGGCATAATGCCAAGCTGTGCCCCATCTGAGCCAATCAGTCGAATCTTAGGAAACCGAATGTTCTCGTTAATCGGCGGAACGTTGCGAGTACGGGCACGATTGCGATTGCTGTACATTGCCAGAAGTTAGATCAATAAAATTTAGGTACGGTAAGGGAAGCGAAAACCCCTGTTCAAAAAGTTTCAGGATTGGGGGTCGAGAATTGGGGGTCAGCATGGCGTTGGCAGCCTGAGGACTTAACCACCGATTGTAGAGGAAGTGTTTTCATTTAAAACATCCGCTTTAAATTTAGTGAACTTCCTTTAAGTAAGCCTGATTGAGACGGCAATCAAGGGGTGCAGACTCTCAACCGCAGGCTAAAATCAGAAACCATGTTTCTGCGAGCCCAACCCGTGACAGCCCCCATCATCAAGCACACGCTATCGGTTTTAGTCGAAGATGAGGCCGGTGTCCTCAGCCGCATTGCGGGGCTATTTGCCCGACGTGGGTTTAACATTGACAGCCTGGCCGTCGGCCCCGCCGAGCAGGGCGGCATTTCGCGCATCACGATGGTCGTGCGCGGCGACGATCGGGCGATCGAGCAGGTGACCAAGCAGCTCTACAAGCTGATCAACGTGCTCAAGGTCAACGACGTTACCGAGACCCCCTGCGTCGAGCGGGAGCTAATGCTGATTAAGGTCAACGCCACAGACAGCACCCGAGGCGAGGTGATCAACTTTGCCCAGATTTTCCGGGCTCGCGTGGTGGATGCGTCGGACGAGTCCCTCACGCTAGAGGTGGTGGGCGACCCCGGCAAGATGGTGGCGATCATTCAGGTACTGGGCCGGTTTGGCATCATCGAGATTGCCCGGACGGGCAAGATCGCCCTGACGCGATCGTCTGGGGTGAATACGGAATATTTGAAGCTAGAGGCAAAGGTTTAGAGCCCTCGCCCCCTCCCGCAGGGCGAGGGGCTTTGATCTCGGCTGAGGTGGGTTGGTTCGGGGTGAAACATATGCAGCACCAATATCTCGAAACGAACGGCGTTCGGCTGCACTACGTGACTCAGGGCAGCGGACCGCTGATGCTGTTTCTGCACGGATTCCCGGAGTTTTGGTACTCGTGGCGGCACCAAATTAGCGCGTTCGCTCAGGACTACACTGTAGTCGCGCTCGACCTGCGGGGCTATAACGACAGCGAGAAGCCAAAGGACACGGCGGCCTACGCGATGTCAGCGTTGGTTGAGGACGTTGCTGGGACGATTCGAACGTTGGGGGACGGTCCGTGCATTTTGGTGGGGCACGACTGGGGCGGGGCGATTACCTGGAGCTTTGCCTATGCGCATCCGGAAATGCTCAGTCGCCTGATTGTGATGAACCTGCCCCATCCGGCCAAGTTTGCTGAGGGGCTGCGCACGCCCCAGCAGCTGTTACGCAGCTGGTATATCGGCCTGTTTCAGCTGCCGCTATTGCCGGAACTGCTACTACAGGCGGGGGACTATGCGGCGATTCGCGCCGCCTTTCGAGCGCAGGCGGTTAACCCCAATGCCTTTACTGACGCCGATCTGGATGCCTACGCGGCAGCGGCGGCTAAGCCAGGGGCGCTGACGGCGATGCTGAACTACTACCGCAACCTGTTACCCAGCGGGGGATTGCTGAACCGTACCTGGGACAAGTTAGACATTCCCACTCTGTTGATCTGGGGAGAAAACGACGCGGCGCTGGGCAAGGAGTTGACCGATGGGACTGAACAGTATGTGTCAAACCTGACGCTGCGCTATATCCCTAACTGCAGCCACTGGGTACAGCAGGAGCAGCCGGAGCTGGTGAACCAGTATATGCGAGAGTTTTTAGGCCGTCCTGGGATAGGCGATCGCTAAACGCATGCCCGTGAACACAAGGAACCTATTGCTTGGCAGCCAGCAGCGGGCCCTTTGTGTGGAGAACCTGCTGCTTTTCAATACATAAACGTTTGTTTGTGTAAGGAACCTGCTGAAAAGGAATAGGTAAACGTTTCTTTGTACAAGGACGCTGTTGCTTTGCGCGAGGAGGCTGCTGCTTTGCAACGCATAAACGTTTGTTTGTACAAGGCGGCGGTTGCTTTGCAATAGGCAAAGATTTCTTTGTGCAAGGAGCCTGTTGCTTTGCGTCAGGAGGCTGCTGCTTTGCGTCACCTCGATTTTGGGCCAATACGGAAGTATCGACGGGGTACGTCTGAATTCCTGAAGCTAGAACAAGACCGTGGCCAGTCGGCTTCAGTCGGATCACGGAAAAAGCACCACGGTTTGGGAAGCGGATAGCGGGTCAGCGGCTGTATGCATGATCGCTCGAACTGTACACAGCTAAGGTGTGTACCGTATGCAATCTTCTGAATACCTCGCAGTTTAAGCCATTTCCGCTTTTGCCTTTCTTCAAAGCGATACCGGGAAAACACTGAACTTTGGGTGTTAATAGAAAATTCAGTGTTTTCTCTGACGGGGTTTGCCTGTAAAAACGGACACCATAAATTTGTTCCCGAACGCCATTAGCCACGTGCTGTGGGCAGTCACCGTAATCGGTGTCCTGCCTAAATGGCGAGACTAAAAAACAACTGTTTCTGATGATTAACCAAGGTAAACAAAATGGCCAGACAAAAACTACGATCCTCTCTTTTGAGAAATCTTCAACTCCGTCTCGATAACTTCAAGTCCATCAACTCAAAGCTGGACCTGGGCGACTCGCTGACGGTACCCAACTTCGAGAAAGCTGTGGAAAGTTTCGACCAAAAGGTGGGCACTTACAACAGCTTACTCGCCACTCTCGACGGACTCCGAAGCGAGCTGCGCACCGATGAGCGGAACCTGCGGGACCTCTCTGAACGTATGCTGCTAGCAGTGGGTGCCCGCTTTGGTAAAGACAGCGTCGAGTACAAAAAGGCCGGCGGCGTTCGCAAAAGCGAGCGCAAGCGGCCCAGTCCCGAGCCGCAGCCGATGACCGCAATCAGCGGTGAGGGGGCTATTTTATAGGGACAACACCATGACAAGTGAATATTTTGCTAACGCGCAACCGAACAGGGCTAGAGACTGTTTGGTTGCGCGTGTTTTAGGGCTACTCCACCGTTACCCGCCGGGTCAAAATTGCCATCATCCCGTTGGGTCTGCCGATAGAGAGAGGCTTACTCCAGTCGTTGGGCTCAGCATAATTGAGTCGGTGCAGGTCTTTAACTGGAGTTTATGCTAAATCGCGTCTGCTTCGGCAGTGACTGTTTCAACCCCATAACGGTAGCCAGAGCGTTCTCCCTCCGCAACCGCAGTCGGCCCAAATCAGCGTCAGTCCGAGTCCTCAAAAAGGGCAGACAGCTCGCGGTAGCCACTGACAACACGAAGAATATCAGCGCCTTTCTCAGTCGGCACATTAAAGAATCAAATAGCTATCGACGGACACGCTGCGTAAATTAGGCAAGATTTCATCTCTTTGCCGACCCAGTTTAGGAAATTTGGAGAGTTTGGCAAACTTGTTATCTAACTTTGCTAAGAACTTTTCTGCCTGAGTAAGACCGGCCTGCTGAGCAAGATAGTCAGAAATTTGTTCAATGTCTTTGACAGCAGGTTTAGTGAGGCGAAACTTCGGAGTCATGCCTCTGGTGAAGAATAGCGCTCGCGAAGGTCGGCCTTAATTTTGGTCATCGCATCTGGGCCGTCAACCACTTCTCCTGACTGTAGGGCGTCCCAACCAACCAAGGCATCTTGCTGCAGCTCGAACAAACGGCCTTGATACACGTCTTCTTGCTGTTGGAGCAATCTAACCGCAGCCAAGAGCAGGTCTAACAGATTACGATACTTGCCACTGGTGAGCTGGCGCTTAATAAATGCATCCAGTTCAGGAGGAAATGCAAGCTGCATAAGACGCGACTAGTATACTTACACCAATCATTGTAGCTGACAGAGCAGTCCTACCAATTGAGCACGTCGGTTTAATCATCAACCAGTACACCGAGATACAATCGCACAAATTCCTTCGCAGCCGACGGGTCTAGCGTTTTGAGCATCTGCGTAATCATCACAATTCTTTCCGAAGAGGGCTCCCGCTGGTCATGGACCCACTTGAACACCGCAGAGCGATCAATATCTAGCATGACCGCTAGCCTGTTTTGGCTGATGCCGTAGGTCTCTAAAACCTGCTTTAGTGCCTGACTTGCCCTTCCCATACGCTGATCGTGGCAAAGTATGGAGCCTGGGTAAATGTTGTCGGATGGGACCACGCCCGCTATATTTATTTGTGGTCGCATTAGACAACGTCAGCGAGTGACCTTTATCGCCTCTAGAAAGCCCCACTTCCATGCAAACTCAAGCCTTCGTAACGCTTCCCCCTACATCCATCACACCAGAGCCCGCTCTACAGCTTTACTCTGCCCCCAAAGCTGACCGCGAACCCGTCAAAATCCTCGTCATCGGCTCCCAGGCTGCCGTCAACATCATCATTCACCAGCTGCACCATCACCGCTTCGCCGAACCTTTTGAATGGACCCAGTTTCTACCTACCAAGCGCCCCATCCAAACCCAGCCCGGCGATGCGATGAAAGCCCTGATCAAGTACGTTCCAAAGCGCTAACAGCAGTTATAGCCTTGGCCACTTTGCTTAGGACACCGAGTAGCGGTATCCCTAAAGCGCAGAGCGCTCCGTGGCTCGCAGTCGCGTCCTAACGTGACTGGCGACTGCTATACCGCCGCAACACGTCGATCGTATTTCGCTAGATGCTGACTTAGTTGGAGCATGCAACAACACAACAGGCAGGCGACCAGTGGCCACCTGCCCGTTTATCTGAAATCAACACGCTTGAAGCGGTCAACCCTATACCGCTGCCAGCGCAGGCTGAGCCACCGACGCCTCCTGCAGACGACCCAAAATCGCATTGCAGTTGGCCTTCGCATCGCCAAACAGCATCTGCGTATTCTCCTTAAAGAACAGCGGATTCTGCACGCCCGCATAGCCCGACGCCATGCCCCGCTTCATCACGATCACATTACGCGCATTCCACACTTCCAGCACCGGCATCCCTGCAATCGGGCTATTGGGGTCTTCCAGGGCGCTGGGGTTGACCGTATCGTTCGCACCAATCACCATCACCACATCGGTCTCAGAGAAGTCATCATTGATTTCGTCCATCTCTAGCACGATGTCGTAGGGCACATTGGCCTCGGCCAATAGCACATTCATGTGACCGGGCAAGCGACCGGCCACCGGGTGAATGCCAAAGCGTACATTGACGCCCTGGGCACGCAGCAGCCGAGTAATATCCGAGACCGCATGCTGGGCCTGGGCCACCGCCATGCCGTAGCCAGGGGTGATGATTACGCTGCTGGCCTCGGTCAGCAGCTCAACCGTATCGTTGACGCTGGTTTCGGTCACCGTGCCGGTCACCGCCTGAGCCGTGCCGCCTACAGTCTGACCAAAGCCGCCCAGCAGTACGCTCGCAAACGAGCGGTTCATAGCGTTGCACATGATGTAGCTCAAAATTGCGCCGCTGCTGCCCACCATGGCCCCGGTCACAATCAGCAGATCGTTGTTGAGCATAAAGCCTGCCGCCGCAGCTCCCCAACCGGAGTAGCTATTGAGAATCGAGATCACCACCGGCATGTCGGCCCCGCCAATGGCCAGGACCAGGGTGACGCCGAGGACAGATGCGATCGCAGTCATGATCCCCAGGGGCAGTAACCCCGCCGACTCTGACGCGGTCATGTAGTAAGCGCCCAGGCCGACGGTCGCCAACAGCAGGCCAATGTTGCCAAAGTGGCGGGCAGGCAGCAGCACCGACTTGCTTGATACCCAGCCCTGCAGCTTGCCGCAGGCCACCAACGAACCAATAAAGGTCACCGAGCCGATGAAGATGCCGATGTAGACCTCAACCTTGTGAATGGTCAACTCGACGCCCATTAGAGCGGGGTCGGGGTTCAGGTAGCTGGCGTAGCCCACCAGCACGGCCCCCAGGCCACCAAAGCCGTTGAGCAGGCCGACCAGCTGGGGCATGGAGGTCATCGCCGCCCGGTTGGCGATCAGGCCGCCAATTAAAACAGCGGGCAAGATAGCGGCGATCAGGGTGGTGTAGCCGGTCACCTGGGGGCTGAGCGCGGTGGCCCCCAGGGCCACGACCATGCCAAAGATGCCGTACAGGTTGCCCCGACGGGCGGTTTCCGGATGGGAAAGCCCACCCAGGCTCATGATAAAGAGAATGATGGCTGCCAGGTAGGCAACCGTCAGCAGGTTGTTAGACATACACAAAAGGAAGAGAGATGGCGAGATAAAGGGGCACAGCAGGCTGCGCCCGTACGGGAATAAGGGGCCGCGCGGCCTATTTGCGGAACATGTTGAGCATCCGCTGGGTGACAAAGAAGCCCCCGGCAATGTTGAGCATGCTGACAAAGATTGCGATCGCACCTAACGCCGTCAGCGCCGGAGACAGCCGCCCAGAAATCTGCAGCATGCCGCCGATAATGATGATGCCGCTGATCGCATTGGTGACGCTCATCAGGGGCGTGTGCAGCGACGGGGCCACGTTCCAAATCACCTTCCAGCCGACAAAGCAGGCCAGAATGAACACCGTAAAGTGCGACAGAAAGCTGGCCGGAGCGGTCAGGCCCAGACCCACCAGCGCTGCCGTCGCAAGCACCACGCCCACCAGCTTCCAGGGAAACTTGAACCCGGACGAGGTTTCTTCCCCGGCAGGCGCAACCGCTGCCGGGGCGGGAGCGGGCTGAGGCGGTGCAGGACGCTTGGGCGCAGGCCAGGTGACCTCGCCTTCGTAGGTGACCAGCGCGCCGCGCACCACCTCGTCTTCCAGGTCCACCCCAAAGTTGTCGCTGCCGCCCATGTCGTTGAGCAGGTGGTACAGATTGGTGCCATATAGCTGGCTAGACTGACTGGCCATGCGGCTGGGAAAGTCAGTAATGCCCACAATGGTGACGTCGTTATATTTATAGATGCTGCCCGGCTCGGTCACCTCGCAGTTGCCCCCCTGCTCGGCGGCCATGTCGACCACCACCGAGCCCGGCTTCATGCTCTCGACCATGTCTTGGGTCCAGAGCAGCGGCGCTTTCTTACCGGGGATCAGGGCCGTGGTAATGACGATGTCCACCTCTTTGGCCTGCTCACGAAACAGCGCCATCTCGGCATCGATAAATTCCTTACTCATGGTCTTGGCGTAGCCGCCCGAGCCGGTGCCGTCTTCTTTAAAGTCCAGCAGCAGAAACTCTGCGCCCATGCTCTCAACCTGCTCCTTGACCACCGGGCGAGTGTCAAAGGCCCGCACCACGGCCCCCAGGCTCTTGGCGGCACCGATGGCTGCAAGCCCGGCCACGCCTGCGCCAATCACCAGCACCTTACAGGGGGGCACCTTGCCCGCTGCCGTAATCTGCCCGGTAAAGAAGCGGCCAAAGTGGTTAGCCGCCTCGATCACGGCCCGATATCCGGCAATGTTCGCCATCGAGCTGAGGGCATCCATCTTTTGGGCGCGCGTAATCCGGGGCACACCGTCCATCGCCAGCGCCGTCACCTGCCGGGCGGCCAGCTGCTGCACCAAGTCGGCGTTCTGGGCAGGCCAGAGGAAGCTAATCAGGGTTTGCTCCGGATGGGCCAGGTCCAACTCTGACGGGTCCGGGCCTGACTGGGGGGCCTGCACCTTGAGAATGATGTCGGCCTGACGCCAGAGTTCGGCAGCGCTGTCGATGAGGGTGCAGCCTTCCTGACGGTAGGCCTCGTCGGAGAACTGGGCCAGCGCCCCCGCTCCCGTTTCTATCAAGACTTCAAACCCGAGGGACTGGAGCTTTTTAACGGTCTTAGGAGTAGCAGCGACGCGACATTCGCCGTGGGCAATTTCTTTAGGAATACCGACCCGTTTGGGCTCAGCGGGGGGTGTCCCGCCGGTAGCTTGAATCTCTTTATCAAGCGCGATGGTCATAATGTTTTATCTACCTTTCCGTGGGTCTGTTTTCTGGGGTCTGCTTTCTGGGGTCCGTGATCGGTGATGCTGGACGAGTCAGCCTTCACTATGGCGGCAAAATTTAATCGGGCGGTCAGAGCGGCCAACAAACTTCAGAATTAGCCGCTAGCGTCGTTGCAAATGTTTGCAATGGTGGCCGTGTGTATCGTGGCTAAGCGTTCCAGTCCAATAGCACCCAGGTCGATCTAGACGCTGTTTTAGCCAATATGTTCTACGAACGCAACCCACCTGTTATGGACCGACAACGCTTGCTTGAGCGGACTCAACCCAGGGGATCACACGCGGGTCAGCAGTCCATCACCCTGGCCGGTTGTCAGCCAGCCAGTCCCATAGGGTACTATAGGGAGCAAGGAAGGATTAACTTTTGTTGCGACTGACCACCTGTAGAAACTGTCCCAGTCTGTCGAGATTGCGATCGCACTCCCGGCGATGATGGACAGTGTCGTGCTGATGGCTAGCCATCAGCACAACGAGTATCAACCCTGATAAGTAACGTGTTTGAGGAGTAAACCGGAATGTCAACCCAATCCCAACGTTTTTGGCAGCGGTGGATGCTGGCAGCGGCCGCTACAATTGCCGCCTGTGCTCCCGTCGTGCCCGCCCTAGCGCAGAGCTACAACTCCGATGGCCTAACCCTCTTTGGCGGCGTCGATACCGACCTAAGACTCCCTTACAACCTGCGCAATAACGAGCGCCGCAATACTCGCGCCCAATATGCCCTGCGCGTGCCCGGAAACAAGGTCCAGCGGGCAACCCAGCGGATTTCGATTGTCTATCCCGAAGCGTTTAGCAACCACAGTGGCCGTCTTGACCTCGAATCGATTGAGGTCCGTCGCGGTCGCGGCACCAACGGCGAAATTCTGGCCGTTGACGATGTGCAAGAGCAGGAGATCGTCTTCCAAAATCGACCCGCGACCCGGCTCGACATCTATCTAACCGAAGACATCCCCTCCGATACGACCTTTACCGTCGTGCTTGACGACGTCCGCAACCCCAACCGTGCCCTCATGCAGCGGTTCTGGCTGGGGCTGCAGTACACGGGCGATCCCGTCCTGGCCTACGTCGGCGCGTGGGAATTGCTGATTGCTTACGAAGACAGAGACTAATTCTGTGATAAAATCATAGACCGTGCCTACGCCAAGCTGCTGGCACGCACAGATTTTGGAGCAGATTCATGACTAAGCGGACCCTCGGCGGCACTTCTAGAAAGCGCAAGCGCGTTTCCGGCTTCCGGACGCGGATGCGGACCAAAAATGGCCGGAGCACTATCAAGGCGCGGCGCAGCCGAGGCCGTGCCCGGCTGGCGGTTTAACCACGGCTGGGAATGGCGTTACCCAAGCGCCATCGACTGCAGTCGTCCCGTTCATTTTCTCAGGTCTATAAGCGGGGACAAAAGGCCCATGCTCGCTGCCTCGTCGCTAGGGCCTTAGCACCCCAGCCATCGAGTTCGGCCAATAGTCGGCCTAAGACTGCGGCGAAGACTTCAGCTGAGTCTGGTGACTTCAGCGCCCAATTGCTAAAGGCCCAATCCCTAAAGACTGACTCAAAGCGTGTACCGGATCGGGGTGATTTTGCCCTGGCCAGTACGCGCTTTGGCATTTCTATCAGCCGAAAAGTCAGCAAAAAGGCCGTCGTCCGCAATCGCATCAAGCGCCAAATTCGAGCCGCCCTGATCGCGCTGATGCCTCAGGTTCGCGGCGGTCGATGGGTGGTGATCACCGTGCGCTCTACGGCAGTCACATGCGAATATGACGATTTTTTGCGAGAATTAAGAAAAGTATTGACGGCGCTGGAGGTTTTGCATGGCGATTGAAGAGAAGGTTTACTACGAAGGCGGTCCCCACATTGGTGACGTGATCATCAACGGTCTGCTGGCCTTCACGCTTGTATGCATTCCGCTGACCATTGGTGCCATCGTCCGGGCAATCTGGCTGCGCTATCGCATCACCAACCGCCGGATCTCCGTGGTCGGGGGTTGGATGGGTCGAAGTCGCACCGACGTGATCTATTCAGAAATTGCCAAGGTTGTGACGGTGCCGAGAGGACTGGGTCTCTGGGGCGACATGGTACTCACCCTCAAGGACGGCAGCCGCCTGGAGATGCGATCGCTGCCCAAATTCCGCGAGCTGGCCGAAAAAATCGAAAACCGCATCTCGACCGGTGGCAAGACAGAAGCCCAGGCACGGAAATCGAGCAAGAAAAAGGCAAAAGCTTAGGTTCAGAGGCTTCGCCCCCCACCCTTCGGATAACCGCCCATTCCCTTCGTGTAGCCCGGAAAAAGCTTTCGTCAAAGATATTGAATGAAAGCTTTTTTCTGCCGTGCCCACCCCTAACCTCAGCAATATTCAGATACATTAGAGTTCGAGACGCCGTTAATCGCCCGACTTGGGCCAGAGATGCATGGATTTTGGTATTGGGTTTCTAACGAACAACATCATGTTGCCAATCCTGGATTTTTTCTACGGGATTGTGCCCAGCTATGGCTTGGCGATTGTCGCCCTGACGCTGGTGATTCGATTTGCCCTGTACCCTCTCAACGCAGGCTCGATTCGCAATATGCGCCGCATGAAGGTGGCTCAGCCCGCCATGCAGAAGAAGGTCAAAGAGGTGCAGGAGCGCTACAAGGACGACCCGGCCAAGCTCCAGGCAGAAATGGGCTCGGTCTACAAAGAATTTGGCAATCCGCTCGCGGGCTGCTTTCCGGTCGTCCTGCAGATGCCCATTCTGTTTGCCCTGTTTGCCACGCTCAGAGGGTCGCCGTTCGCGGACGTCAGCTATCCCATTAACGTACAGGTACTGCCCCAGGACAAGATTGAGCAGGTGCAGCCCCAGGCGTTTTCGTCCAAGCCCAACACTATTTACGTCAACGACGGTGAGCATTTCCCGGTAGCGGCGGTGCTGCCGAGCGGCAGCAAGCTCGGTGTCGGCGAATCCACTCAGCTTCTATTCCAGACCCCTGAGGGGGAGTCGCTCAAGCAGCTGATCGACGAGTACGGCTCTGACGACATTAACTTTGCGCCCCAATACGAACTTACTAAAGGTCAAACGCTCGTTGACGTTGACGAAAACGGTCAGATTACGGCCCTCGCGCCGGGCGATGCGACGATTCAGGTGAAGCTGCCGGGGCTGGCTGCTAACAAAGGTTTCCTGTTCGTCAAGGCCCTGGGTCGGGTTGGCGTCATGGGCGAAGACGGCGACATTCGCTGGGACATTCTCGGTATGGTGCTCTTCTTTGGTCTCAGCCTATATGCCAACCAGCTGCTGACCGGACAGCAAAAGTCTACGGGTGACAACCCCCAGCAAGAAACGATCACTAAACTGACGCCCATCTTATTTTCGGGCATGTTCCTGTTCTTCCCGCTGCCTGCGGGGGTGCTGATGTATATGGTGATCGCTAACGTCTTTCAGACCGTGCAGTCCTATATCCTCTCCCGTGAGCCCTTACCCGAGAACCTGCAGGCAATTGTCGATGCGCAGGAAGCCGCCGAGAAAAAGACCGAAGGCCGTGAGCAGATTGCCTTCGAGCCCGGTTCTAAGAAAACCGTGACGGTCAAGGCAACAGAGGTCAAAGACAGTCCCAAGACCACAGCCAAAAAGCGGGCCAATGGAACCAGTGCTAAGGCCAAGGGAGGCGCTAAAGGGCGGAAGCCAGGGTCTGAGAAAAAGAAAGTCACTAAGAAGTAGCCCCCTGCCATGAACGAAAACGAGACTAACAAAGGCGTCGAGTGGCTCTCTCAGCTGCTGTCTTTACAGGGCCTGACGGCCTCGGTCAGCGGCCAGCAGCAGGGCGAACCCGGTAGTGATAGCAGCAGCTATTGGCTCACCATCAACGACAGCGACCTCAGCGCTGAGCAGATCGAGACGGTCATCGGCGAGCGGGGCAAGGTACTGGATGCCATTCAGTATCTTGCCAGCACGATTCTCAACATCGGCGCTGCGCCCGATACCCAGCAGGCTTACACGGTTGAGCTAGCAGGCTATCGCGAACGTCGCCAAACAGAGCTGCAGGAAATGGCCGACAGCGCCGCTGCCGAGGCCAAGGACACTGGCAAAGAAATCGAAATCAAAGGGCTTTCTTCCGCAGAGCGGCGTCAGGTGCATACCCTGATCAAAGAACACGGCGGGCTCGAAACCTTTAGCCGAGGCAAGGAACCGGATCGTCGATTGGTGGTTCATGTACCCGGGGCAGCGCCTGCTGAAAACGATGCGGACGATGCGGCGGGTGCGATGCCTGAAGCCTAGCGCCCCCTGCTAGATGCCCTTTCTAGACGCCCTTTCTCTAGATGATCCTCTCTAGATGTCACCCCCAGGCGCAAGCGCATGTCTTTACAACCCATCTACATTCCCCACCTAGAGAAAGCACCCCACAAAACTCGGACGATCGTACTTGACGATCATCTGAAGGCGCTGGAGACGCTGACCCCGGTTAAGGGGCAGTTAGTCGTTGAGCATCGGGGTAACTTTCTAGAGGTGACGGCGGACGCCAACGCGATTATGACGCTGACCTGTCATCGCTGTCTGCAAAACTACAACCGCCGAGTCGAGGTCGACGCGTCTGAGTTTATCTGGCTACAGGACAGCGAATCCGGGTCGCTGGCGCTAGAGCGGGAGGTCTCTATGGACGAGCTGATCGAAACGCTGCCGCCCCAGGGACATTTCGATCCGGCGGCCTGGCTTTACGAGCAGTTCTGCCTGGCGATGCCGCAGCGGCAGATTTGCGATCCGGCCTGTCCGGGGATTGCGCCCAAGCCCGCTGAAGCGACGTTGACCGATGCTCGGTGGGGGGCGCTGTCGGCCCTTAAGCAACAGCTACCGGACGGTTAAAGAAAGCACTATAGGGATGGCGATTTAGGCATGGCCTTTCAAGACGAGTTGGGGCTGCTGATTCGGGCCCGGTACCCGCTGATTTACATTCCCACCGCTGAGGAGGAACGGGCCGAAGGTGCGATCGCACTTACCGCCCAGTCCCTCGGCAATCGTCCTGCTTACGTTTGGGACTTTGTTGATGGCTACAGCAGTGCCAACCCCAACGATGCGGGCTTTGGCCGCCGCAACCCCCTGCAGGCACTAGAGTTCATCGAAAAGCTGCCCGCCACCGCTGCCGCTATCTTTGTGCTTCGAGACTTTCATCGGTTTTTAGACGATGTGGCCATCTCTCGAAAACTACGCAACCTGACCCGTCTGCTCAAGTCCCAGGCTAAAACAATTATCATCCTTTCCGCCGCACTGGAGGTTCCCAGCGATCTGAGCGAATTGCTGACGGTGACCGAATTTCCGCTGCCCGACGTAGATGAAATTCGCGCCCAGGTAGACCAGCTGCTGCAAGCGACGGGAAGCCAGCTTTCCGATCGGGTGCGGGATGACCTGGTCCGCTCCTGTCAAGGGCTGTCAATGGAGCGGATTCAGCGCGTTCTGGCTCGCGGTATTGCCACCCACGGCACCTTCCAGGCCGAAGATATCGACCTGATCCTCGAAGAAAAGCGCCAGAGTATCCGCCAAACCCAAATTCTCGACTTTTACCCCGCCGCCGAGCAGATTTCAGACATTGGCGGACTCGACAATCTCAAAGACTGGCTGCTAAAGCGGGGCGGCGCTTTCTCCGAGCAGGCCCGTCAGTACGGGCTGCCCCATCCGCGCGGGCTGCTGCTGGTGGGCATTCAGGGGACCGGCAAATCCCTCACCGCTAAGGCGATTTCCCATCATTGGCACCTGCCCTTGCTACGGTTGGATGTGGGGCGTCTGTTTGCCGGTCTGGTGGGCGAGTCTGAGTCGCGTACTCGCCAGATGATTCAGCTAGCTGAGGCGCTGGCCCCCTGCGTACTGTGGATTGATGAAATCGACAAGGCCTTCGCTGGGGCAGACGGTCGCGGTGATTCTGGCACCACTAGCCGCGTGTTTGGCACTTTCATCACCTGGCTATCAGAAAAGACTTCTCCTGTTTTTGTGGTGGCAACGGCCAACAACATTCAAGCGCTGCCGCCCGAAATGCTGCGTCGGGGACGCTTCGACGAAATCTTTTTTGTAGGCTTACCCAGTCAGGCTGAGCGAGAGGCGATTTTCTCCGTGCATCTCAGCCGCCTGCGCCCCCATAACCTGCAAGCCTACGACCTCAGTCGCCTGGCCTACGAAACCCCTGACTTTTCGGGGGCCGAGATCGAGCAGACTATTGTCGAGGCTATGCACATTGGCTTCAGCCAAAACCGGGACTTCACAACTGACGATATTCTCGAAGCGGCCAGTCAGCTGGTCCCCCTCGCACGCACCGCCCAAGCTCAGGTAGAAGCCCTACAAAACTGGGCAGCCTCAGGTAAAGCGCGATTGGCCTCTCGGCAAACCACGCTTAGCAGTCGCATCCAGCAGCAGAAAGAAAACCCTTGAAAAGTCGGAAGACCAAACAGTTCAGTCGCTTACTGGCTCTAGTCATTGGCATCCTAGCGTTCTACGGCATATTTAGGTCGTGAACCCGGAACAGGCGCTGGCAAAATTGTTGAGAAATTCTCCCGACCTTGATAAAGTGACTCTTCTGGATGAAAAGTCTCGGCGACGCCTCACTATGTTTTACGAGCTAGCACCGATCAAGTCCTATTCTGTCGTCTTCGGCGGCAGTCCGAGGGGTGATAAGTTCCGCGAAGGCGACCAAAAACGCCTGAGGGCGTGTATCGCGTGCGAGATCGCTATATCTAGCGGAAACGGCAAAGGTATCAGGAAACAGGCTAGCTGCCGCTGAATTAACCTTCAGCATTGTATTGCTAAGTAGGCCTTTTTAACTTTAGATGTCGTCACCCCAACGCCCTCATTTTTTAACCCAAGTGCTGGTGAGTGGGACCGTCTTTCTGAGTGGACCACCCCTAGGAACATACCTGTCAAAATCAGTCGCACCTGATTCGGTTATTGCAGATTTTGTCGGTTTTTCTATGCTGCCATTTGCCCTGATCACGGGTCTGCAGATTTGGGGCCTTTGCGCTGATCTAAACGCGATATATCACTGGGGGATGCGGCTATCTAAAAAGTCTCGTGGTCAATCATCCAAATCCTACTCTGAGCAATCAGGTTCTGTGCCTTCGGGCTCCTTTCTTTTGATTGTCTATTTCACAGCTGTCATCACCCTAGCTGGACTCATCACAACAGCTGTCTCAACAGTCGAGGGTAGCTTAGGTACCATTCTACTCAAGTACGCTCTGCTAGGGATGATCTACGGCAGCGTATGCTGGAGCTTAGTCTGCTGCGGCTATCTAAAGTTTGACGACTAGTAGAGTAGTTGTGCTCTCTATCGAAGGTGCCTAATTCTTTGTCGACTCTATGTTGAGCAGTACCAGCTCCTGATGGCGAATCGTGGTGATGGCCACTTCCCACGGGAACGTGAAGGACTGGAAAGATTCTGGAGAAATGCGGTCAATGTCTAGATCGACGACGACCTGCTTGAGAATCGAGAACAGCTGATGCCGAAGATCTTGAAGTTCCTGTATGGACTGGGCCTTATCGACCTGTTCAATCAGTTCCAAAATCTCCAGGTTATACATGTCGGCGCGATTTTTCTGACGGCCGACAAGCCACAGGCGAAACTGCCAGACACCAGAAGCGACCAAAATACTGAACGACAACAGCAGACCCATGGGCTCTGCATACTCAACAAAAAAGTTAGGGTCGTCCTGGTTGTAGTAAGCGCTAGCCCCTTCGTGAAGGGGAAAGCCCAAGTTTTGGCTGACCTCGGGTGACTCGATGGCGGCGGTGCGAGGATTGACCCCAATTAACTCGTTGCGATACTCGTACAGCACTCGGGTAATCGCCCGGACCACTTCAGGGTCGACATCTTTATGGGCAACAAGTAGTGAACTGACGGCAACAACCGGCAAATCGTCTGGCGGAATGGGCGAGCCCCCGTCGTAGGTGCCCCGGGTGATCGTGGTCTCCTGCAGGTAGGGCTGGGCAAGTTGAAGCGCGCCCACCTGGTCAATGGGAATTAGCTCAAACTGATCGGTTCTCAGTAGGTTAGCAACCGATTGGTTGCCCAGGCCGATGATGCGAAACATGGCATCGACCTCGTTAGATGCGATCGCAACGTGCGCCTCTCTCGGGGTCATGGCCGTCGCGCGAAAATCTTGGGCGGCCAGCCCATAGTGCTGAATCAGCGGCCAAAAGAGCGTGTAGGAGCCGCTACCAGCGGGCATCAGTGCGATCCGCTTACCCTTTAAGTCCGCCACGCTTTCAAACCCAGCATCCTTACGCGCAATGAAGTGAAACATCTCGGGGTAAAGCTGGGCAATGGCACGAACATCTGGCAAAACCTTGGTGTCGTTCTGTACCAGCGCCAAATCGGCAACGCGATTTTGCACGTCCTGCATGTTTCGGGTCGAACCGGCGGATTCGACTACTTCGATGCGAATTTTAGGTTCGTGGGCCTCAGTCACCTGGGCAATAGCCTGACCAAACTTGTAGTACTCCCCCGTCGGGCCCCCGGTCGCCAAACGCACGGTGTAAATGCGATTACGCTCTACTAGAATGGCCGCCAGCGAGGCAATGCCGACCATGATGCTAATGGTCACAATGCCCAGTAGTACGACTCGCCCCCCTTTTGCCATGTGTTTGGTCTATGCCGTCGCCTATTGTATGCCGTCGCCTATTGTATGCCGTCGCCTATAAAGTACCACTTGTGACTGGGGTGGCGAAGTTACGAGAACGCTGCGCTATTTTGCTTGAGCCAACTCTGCCTGCAAAAAGTCGATAAACTGCTGGGCAGAGCGGCCCGAGCGGCCATTGTGGCGGGTGGCCCACTGACGGGCCTGGTATTCCAGGTCTGCCTGGCTGATGCGGAGCTGGGCCTGCTGGGCCAGGTGCTGGACAATTTGCAAATAGGTGGGCTGGTCGGCGGGCTCAAAGGTAAGGGTGAGGCCAAACCGGTCACTGAACGAGAGCTTTTCCTGCACGGTATCCCAGGCTTGCAGCTCGCCAGCGTCGCGGGGAGCCGGACGTTCGTTGAAATATTCCTTGACCAGGTGGCGGCGGTTGGAGGTGGCGTAGACGACGACATTCTGGGGCCGGGCGGTGACGCCGCCCTCTAGCACAACCTTGAGGGATTTGAACGCGTCGTCGTCCTCTTCAAAGGACAGGTCATCGACAAAGAGGATGAACTTCTGGGGATGCGATCGCACCTGCTCCACAATCACCGGCAGATCCCCCAACTCAGCCTTACTCACCTCAATCAGCCGCAGCCCTTGGTCACCGTAGGCATTCACTAACGCCTTGACTAGCGAAGACTTACCCGTGCCTCTGGCCCCGTACAGCAGCACATGGAGCGCGTTATACCCCGCTAGCAAAAACGCTGTGTTTTTGATCAGCTCTTTTTTGGGGTGCTCATAGCCAGTGAGCTGATCCAGCGTCACCGGATCGGGATGGGCAATGCCGACCAGCCCTCCCTGCCAGCGGAAGGCATGAAACTGAGCGAACAGGCCGGTGCCCTGCCGCTGATAGTGGGTCGCCAGCTCCACCAGCCCATCGGCCCAGTCGGGTAGGGTTGGAAAGCGAACCGGCGGCTCGGGCGTCGGCAGATCCCAAACGACGGGGGCCGCTGGCATCTGGCAAACGGTCTGCACCCACTTGCTCAGCTGATCAGGCTCAAACGCGTACAGATTTTGCAGAACCCGCAGGTCGTGGCAGACGGCAGCCGCAATGGGCGCAGGCAGTTCCTGCACGGGGACCTGCTGCACCTGCTGGGTGAAAGCATTTTCGGCCAGCAGCACCCGGTCGATCAAATGCTGCTGCCAGCTTTTTTGCTCGTTGGCCAGGGCCTGGAACCATCGGCTGTAGGCGGGTAGACAAGTTTCAGGGGAGTTGCGATCGCACAGCACCGCCAGCACCTGCAAAAAGGCCTGACCCACCGCATCATCTAGCACAGGCTGGTAGAGTAAAAGCGATGCGGCCTGCTGCCGGTAGCGCAAGATTGCTGAAATTGCCTTGGCGGCCAGTCCACTCATTTCATTTCCCTGATTCGATCGCTAAGGAGCGTTGCCATGTCGCCCGGACTCATCATCGCACTGATCTACGGCATCCTAGCGATCGTCGGAGGCGTGATCGGCTATGTACAGGCACGCAGCAAGCCCTCCCTAATTTCGGGCATCGTCAGCGGTCTACTGCTCATCATCGGCTCGGTGCGGGCCAGTCAGGGTATCGCCAGCGGGCTGTGGCTAGCCCGCATTGTGACGCTGCTGCTGATCGTGGTCTTTATCGTGCGGTTAGTCAAAACCAAAAAGTTTATGCCCGCTGGCCTCATGGTTGCGACAGGCATTATTACACTGATAGGCCTATTGGCTGCATCCGGAGCATAAATTTTGCATCCGATTCTTCAGGAAGACAGGGGCCGGATGAATATCGGCAGGCAGCTAAATTGAATAGCGATAGCAGTCGAAGAGCCGATCAGGACATCGGCTGCGTCTCCTGAAGCGTTACAAACTGAGCAGGATATCTGGTTAGGTGTCCTGAGCAGGGCAACCTGTGCTGGGCACTCTGGGAAAAGGAACAAATGCAACGACTAAAGATACAACAGCTACCGTGTTGAAGGTTATCTATGAAGCAGCCCTCCTGGTTTCGAGACAGTTTTTCAAACGTTAGATTTTCAAACATTAGATACGTCTTATTACTCTTTATCAGCTCACGAGTTGCGCTCACGATTGTCGGCTTATTCTCGATGGCTCTGCTCGATCGGGGCTATGGCAAGCAGTTTACCTGGAGTAGATATCCTTGGCTCGATATTTGGGGCGTTTGGGATACCTTCTGGTACATGGACATTGCCCAGAATGGCTATTCTACGATTGGTCCTATCGCCAGTACCCCTAACCAAACTAATTTTCCTTTTTTCCCGCTATATCCAGGCCTGATGCATCTGTTAGGGAAAATCACGAATGGGGAGTACTACCTGGCTGGCATTGTTATTTCAAATGTGGCGCTGGTTGTTGCAGGTTATCTTCTATACAAGCTAGTCGCTATGGACTCAGGGCATAGCACAGCGCTGCGTTCGGTCAAGTATCTATTCCTGTATCCTGTCGCATTTATTTTTTCAGGCGTTTTTACCGAATCCCTGTATCTCTGCCTGACGTTACTCTGCTTTTATCTAGCAAAACAGGAAAAATGGTGGCTGGCTGGCCTGGCTGGCGCATTGCTGTCGGCAACCCGAACACTGGGAATACTCATTGTGCTCCCGCTAGCGTTCGAATACGGTCGACATATTGACTTTAAAATTAAAAATCTACGGCTCAACAGCCTATTTGTACTACTGATTCCCAGCGGTCTGGCCGGATTTTGCCTGTACAGCTATCAAGCGACCGGTGATTTCTTCTATTTCAAGAGCAACCAGTCTGCCTGGGGAAGAGAAATTCTAAATCCGGTCGCGTCGCTGTGGATCGCCATTCGGCAGGGCGTGGAACAACAGGATGCTAAAACGTTGACAGAAATCGCCTTCACGCTGGTGACGCTGCTGTTGCTGACGGTATTCTTCAGGAAAATCAACTTTTCCTATTGGCTTTATGGCCTGTATTCAATTTTGATTCCGCTGTCAGCCGGTATTCTTTCCATTCCCCGGTATACGTTGCCGATTTTCCCGCTGTTTATTGCGCTAGCCCATCTCAGCCGCAAAGATAAGGCGGTAGATGACACGCTAACGATCTTTTGTGGTTGCCTGCAGGGATGCCTCATGGTCTTCTGGTGTACGGGGCAGTCTTTGATTGTCTAATTTTGATTGTCTAATTTTCCCCAACCGTTTAGACAGCCGGAGCTGCGGGACACGTAGGCTAACACTTTTAGCCCCTCGCCTAGCAGGCAGCTAGAGCGAGGGGCTAAAAAACAAACCAAGGCGAGAGACTTGGACTACATCCTAAGTTACATCGTTGCCATCGCCGGGACGCGAACGCCCTCTATCAGACCTTCAGTCTGGGCCATGTGCATCATCAGGTCAACGATGCGGTTCGAGTAGCCCCACTCGTTGTCGTACCAGGACACCACTTTGAAGAACTGGCTGTTGAGTTCCATACCTGCCGTGGCATCGAAGATGCTTGAGTGCGCGTCAGAGACAAAGTCGGTGGATACAACCGGCTCATCGGTATAGCCCAAAATGCCGCTAAGGCCGTTGTGCGCGGACCGCAGCATGGCCTCACAGATATTGGTATAGGTAGTCGCCTGCTCCGTGCGGAAGGTCAGATCCACGACTGAAACGTTGGGCGTCGGCACGCGCATCGCCATTCCCGTCAGCCGTCCCTTCAGCTCAGGCAGCACCAGACAGACAGCCTTAGCGGCACCCGTGGAGGCAGGAATGATGTTCTGCCCAGCACCGCGCCCAGAGCGGGGGTCTTTTTTACTGGGACCGTCCACCGTCGCCTGGGTTGCCGTGGTCGCGTGAATCGTGGTCATTAAACCTTCGGCCAGGCCAAAGTTGTCGTGGATGACCTTGGCGATGGGGGCCAGGCAGTTGGTGGTGCAGCTGGCGTTGGAAACGATGCGGTCGGTTTCAGGGTTAAATGCCTCGTGATTGACGCCCATCACGAAGGTAGGAACCTGGTCGGGCGTCTTGGTAGGGGCAGACAGCACGACTCGCTTAGCGCCCGCCTGCAGGTGCTTTTCGGCTGCGTCGTACTTGGTGAACAGGCCGGTCGATTCCATCACGTAATCGACCCCAAGGTCGCCCCAGGGCAGCGCTGCCGGATCGCGCTCGGAAAAGCAGGGAATATGATGGCCGTTGGCAACGATGCCGCCGTTTTCGGCCTTGACGTCGCCCGGAAAACGACCGTGAGTAGAGTCGTACTTGAGCAGGTAGGCAAGGTTTTCGGCGGGGACGAGGTCGTTAATGCCAACAATCTCAATGTTGGAGTTTGTAATCGCGGCCCGCAGAACCAGGCGTCCGATGCGACCGAACCCGTTAATAGCAACTTTTAATGGAGCCATAGCTGGAATACTTCTAAAGGTGGACAAGCAGTCAGTGAAGGTGAAGGTGAAGGTGGGTTAACGGATCGCCGCTGACTAATCGCGCGATCTTTTACTGTGTAAGTCGGTTTCTTGGGTTTATGAGGGGATCGTCGCTTTTCCTTTAGACTTGCTGCCGCCAGCTTGTCTCAATATGAAAGGATGTCTCAAAGCCTTCGCATTGCGACATTTTTTGCAACATCACTCAGTTAGCGATCGGGTTGAGGGCTCACTGTGGCTCTCATGTAGACGATCCAGCGCTGCCAGGTCACGGTCTGCCCCCGCAGCTGCTGCAGAAATGCGTCTCGAATAGCGGTCACGTCACTGGGCTCAATCGTTTGACTCAGCTGGCTCAGGTACTGACTCTCTGAGCCAAACCAGCGCTGCAGTAGCGAGTCAGTCATGGCCATGGGCGCAGATTGGGGCTGAAGCTGGGCGCTGACGGTAAACCCTGCCTGCTCAAAAGCGGCGGTCAGGTCGGGCACATCCCAATACCGTTCTGGAGCATTCGGGTCACGGTAGAGGCGCTCTTCGGCCTGCTGTAGCTGAGTGTACAGCGGGGTCGGGAGTGAGCCGGTGGCGAGCAGGTCGTATAACCGCTGGCTCCGATGGGGAATCGACTCTGCCAGGACGATTTTGCCCTGGGGATGCAGCCAGTTCGCTAGCCCAGTAAGAGCGCCTGCCTTGTCTGAAACGGGTCCTAGCGCATTGCGGCCCACCATACCGTCGAAGCGACGGTCGGGATAGGTTTGCATCAGGGTCTCGGATAGACCAGGCAGGTCCGTCTGCAGTAGGTCGGGGCGGCTGAGCTCACTGAGTGGGGCAATCTGTTCAGTCAGCGCCGCGTAGTCCTGGGATTTGTGGACGCAGCTGGTGACGCCGCCTTCAGGCACCTGGCGCAGGGCTTCCCAGGTGAGTAAGCCGGTGGTGGCGTTGAGGTCGAGAAGCAGGTGATGCCGCTGGGGCGTAAGCAGTTGGAAGGTGCGATCGCACACGTCCCTCAGCCGCTCGCCCGCCTCCCCCAAGGTCCGCTGCAGCCAGCGCTCCTGGGCCTGATCGACTGGCCCTGCGCTCAGACCTGCGGGCAAAGTACTGTCCCCCTCCATTAGCGCCGCCAGCTGGGCCTCCCGCCTGCGGGCCACCTGCTGCTGAATCGTCGCTTCATACCCCTGACTCGACGGCTGATAAAACACCTGCCCCTGCAGGCTGCGGGGCAAATACTGCTGCTCAACCCAGTGATCCCGGTAGGCGTGGGGATACAGGTAGCCCTTGCCGTGACCCAGTCCTTCACTATCGCGGTTGCCATCCTTCATGGGGTTGGGCACCGCCGCCTCCCGCTCTTTTTCGACCGAGGCCAGCGCATCAAAAAAGCCCATGACGCTGTTGGACTTGGGGCAGTTGGCCAGGTACAGCGCCGCCTGGGCCAGGGGATAGCGACCTTCGGGCAGCCCCACTCGGTCAAAGGCCTGGGCACAGCTGTTGACCACGACCACCGCCTGGGGGTCCGCCAACCCCACGTCCTCCCCCGCAAAAATCAGCATGCGCCGAAAGATGAAGCGCGGGTCCTCTCCGGCGTAGACCATGCGGGCCAGCCAGTACAGCACCGCATCGGGGTCCGAGCCGCGCATGCTTTTGATAAAGGCGCTGATGGTATCGAAGTGGGCGTCCCCCTCCTTGTCGTAAAGGACCGCCCGCTGCTGAATGGACTCCTCCGCGACGGCCAGGGTGATGCGGGTTTGACCGAGCGCGTCCGGGTCGGTGGTCTCGACAGCTAGCTCTAGGGCATTTAGCAGCGCCCGCGCGTCACCGTTAGCGACGTTGACCAGGTGCTCAGCCGCGTCCGGGTCTAGATGGATGTCTCTGCCGCCATATCCACGCTTGGCGTCCTGGAGAGCATGCTCGATGATGACGTGCAGGTCTTTGTCGCCTAGCGGCTTGAGCTGGAAAACGCGGGACCGACTCACCAGCGCCTTGTTGACCTCGAAGTAGGGGTTTTCGGTCGTTGCGCCGATGAGGATAACGGTGCCGTTTTCAACCCAGGGCAAGAGCGCATCCTGCTGGGCTTTGTTGAAGCGGTGAACTTCGTCAACGAACAGGATAGTGCGCTGGCCTTGCTGACCGCGTAGGTCTTGAGCAGTTGCGATCGCACCTCGAATCTCCTTCACCCCGGACAGCACTGCGTTGATCGCAATGAAGTGGGCCTTGGTCGTATTGGCGATCACTCGCGCCAGGGTCGTCTTGCCCGTTCCCGGTGGCCCGTAAAACAGCAGCGAAGAAAGCTGATCCGCCTGGATGGCGCGTCTCAGCAACCGCCCGGGTCCCACAATCTCATCTTGGCCCACATAGTCATCGAGCGTGCGCGGTCGCATTCGCGCTGCCAGCGGGGCTTCTTTATCGATCAGCGTTTGCCGATGCTGGTCAAAAAGATCCATAAACTACAGAGCGGTGACCTGATCTGCAACAGCGCCAATCCAGCAGAGCATAATCTGAAGCTGTGTCTCTAAGCTCATCTCTCGAAGTGGGTACGGCGTATGCCCGGTTTGTCTGACATCGCGGTTGCACCGATCGATTTGGGTGAGGGCTGCGCCTGATAGATCTGGAGAAATCGCGAGGGGCAGCTCTGAAGCACCAACGTACTGGGGCTGAAAGCGACGGACCATAAATGCCAGTGAATTGGTCGGTCCGTCGGCCTCTGCGTCTGGTTTAGACGATGGGCTCACCTCAAAAAAGCCTGGGTAAAGGGATTTCTTCGAGAGTGTGGTTGGATCGGTTGTTAGCAGGGGTATCCAGTCTGGCGTTTTGCTCAAGACCTGTCTAGCCGCTGCCTTGACCCAACTCGGATTCGAGGTGTCACCCACATAGAAGAAAACACCAGGGCTGATGCAGTGGGCCGAATGCAGGGAGAAATAAGCATCCACCCGATCAAGCTGCTCAAACCATTCACGGATAGCCACGCATTCCGGGTAGGTATCTGCGGTAAAGCTCCCTTCTAAATCTCGGTCGCTGTTTATCTGGAGTAATGAGCGCAGATCGCTACCGCTGGCTAGCGCCCCCACATTCTGATAGAGACAGTCTGGGTCAGCAACGGGGACGACGTGAAAGCGGATGCTGGGCCAGCTTTTGTGTGGAAGGGACTGCAATAGCGTTATGGCCGTTAAAGGACCGATCAGTTCTGTGGCGTGGTAGCCTGCTGCGATCGCAACCACCCGATCGGCTTGCCTATCCCCGGCTGTCACCCCATAAATAGGCCGTCCCTCACCTGAGCGGCCTATTTCCGCAACCGTCAATCCAGCGCTTGTGAGCTGCTGCATCAGCGCACTCAACCGCCCTAAATCGGTCCAGTCCATCCTGCTTTCCCCGTGACCGTGCGATAGCCATACGATACCAATGCCGACCTACAATTCAACCCCCACAGATCTAAACGGAGTCGCTATGCTACGTGAAACGCGCTTTGAGGACTGACGGGATGAGCCAAACCATCAGCTCGATTCGAGCCATCTTTGAAAGTCGCCTGACCACGCTGGAGCACTTGCTCAAAACGGGGCAGTCTCACTTTGCGGACGAAGCGTTTCTTCAGCAAAGGATTGCGGCAGATATGCTGCCCTTTGGCACACAAGTGGCCTTTACCTGCAATCAGCCCCGCAACTTTGCACTCTGGTGTGATGACAAGCCTGCGGACAATCTGAACCCAGAGGTGGGGTCTCTTTCTCAGGCGTACGAACACATTGCGAACACCCGACAGCTGCTGTCACAGATCCAGACTGACGACACAAAGCTTGTCGAATCGACTCGCGTTGACTTGGGCCAGAGCCTTTACCTTGAGCTGACGGGAGAAGCCTATGTCAATGATTTTTTGATGCCCAACTTCTATTTCCACCTGGTCACCGCCTATGACATCCTCCGCATGGCCGGTGTCCCCATTGGCAAACGGGACTACATGCTGCATCTGGTTCCAATGATTAGGAAGGCGTAGTATTTTGCTGGACGTTTTGCTCGTTCAGGCATGCATGCTTTTCGTCTAAAGCAAAAGGCAGCACCCAACATTGAGCGCTGCCTTTCGATGATGGCAAAGGAGATGTGACGAAGCGTTAGAGCGCCTTCGTGAAGAAGTCTGTAATCACAGGCGTCTGGTTCAGCAAGAAGGCAAAGAACGCGCCGCTGCAGCCCCCGATCAGAAAACCGCTGGCCAGGTTGTTCCAACCTTCCTTCGTGCCCAGCTCAGCCGGGGGATTAGGATTGGTCACCGTCGAAGTTGGGGCCTTAGGATTGGAGATGCCATAGATCGACATCGCTACCGTCAGAATAAAGACGAAAGCCACGGCAGAAATCACACCGGCTTCAGCGGCAATGCCACTATTCCGCAACGGACCCAGAAGGGCAAAGGGGCCGTAGAACCAGTATCCGTGGGCCACACCGATTTCGAGACCGCGACTGAAGGTCGAAAGGCCCTCACGGTAGGCTGGCAGGTTTTGAATATAGGTGCGCGAGACCGCAGAGGCGCTAATCGGCGTCGCTAGATGACCCACCTGCGGGTCTACGCTAGCATCGACGATGCCAAGGGCTGTGCTAGTTTGTGCTGTCATGAGAACGTCCTTTGTTCGAGTGATGGACTGCCCTGAGACGGGAAAATCTTAAGAAATTAACAGGGTTATCGTCTCATACAACCTGACAGCCCACGGCAATTGCAACGGTTTTGTTAAGTGAACCTGCCATATCGTGGAATTTCGTTAACAAAACAATACAAATCCATTTCGCTTTTTCAACCTTTTGGCGCAAACAATGGCTCAACCGCCCATGGCATCTTCCCCACCGCCCCCCTGGCAGCCGGGCCAAACGATTGACCTGACGGTCGAAAACCTGAGCAATAGCGGCGATGGCATTGGTCGCTGGCAAGACCGGGTGGTCTTTGTGCCGAATACCGTACCGGGCGATCGGCATCAGGTAAAGCTAGTCAAGGTGAAGCGGCAGTACGCTGTCGGCAAGTCGGTGGCGCTGACGGAGCCCTCGCCCCATCGGATTCGGCCCGCCTGCATCGTGGCCGACAAGTGCGGCGGCTGTCAGTGGCAGGCGGTGGCCTACCCTCAGCAGCTCGTCGCCAAGCAGCAGCAGGTGGCAGATGCGCTGGCCCGCATTGGCGGGTTTAATGATTTGACGTTGGATCCGATTCTGGCCGCTGCACCGCTGAGCTACCGCAACAAGGCCACCTATCCGCTGGCGAGATCGCAACAGGGCACCCTCAAAGCCGGATACTACCGCGCTGGGACGCATCAGATTGTCAACCTCAACCAGTGCCCCATCCAAGACGACCGGCTAGACCCGCTGCTGGCAGGCATCAAGCAGTCGATTCAGGCTAACAGCTGGAGCATTTACAACGAAGAGCGACATCGGGGGCGGCTGCGGCATCTGGCGCTGCGGGTGGGCCACCACACCGGGGAGAGCCTGGTCACCCTGGTGAGTACGAGCCCCATCACAGGACTGGAGGACGCCGCCCAGCACTGGCTGGAGACCTATCCGGGGCTAGTGGGGGTTTGCCTGAACCTGAACTCCGACAAAACCAACGTGGTCTTCGGCCAGGAGACTCGCTGTGTGGCCGGTCAAGCCTACCTGACGGAAAAATTTCTGGGGCTACAGCTGCGCATTGGCCCGACCACCTTCTTTCAGGTCAACACGGCCCAGGCGGAGCGGCTAGTGCAGGTGATTCTCGACGAGCTGGCCCTGACCCCAACCGACACGGTCGTGGATGCCTACTGCGGCATCGGTACGCTGACGCTGCCCCTGGCCCGGCAGGCTGGATACTGCATCGGTCTTGAGAGTCAGGCCGCCGCAATTGAGCAGGCCCGCCACAACGCCGCCATCAACCAGATTAAATCGGTGGACTTTCGCGTCGGGCCGGTCGAAACGCAGCTGGCTGAGGCCGCCAACGCGGCTGATGTGGTCGTGCTAGACCCGCCCCGCAAGGGCTGCGCGCCCGCAGTGCTGACTGCGCTGCTAGCGGCCAAGCCGGCCCGCATTGCCTATATGAGCTGCAACCCCACCACCCTGGCTCGGGATTTGAAAATTCTTTGTAACGACGGCGGTTACCGGCTAACGCGGGTGCAGCCTGCCGATTTCTTTCCCCAGACCGCCCATGTGGAGTGTGTGGCCTTTCTGGTAGCGTAGAATCGCCTTCCGCGTTCTGAAGTCGTCATGAAAGGCCTTAGAACCCACACAACAGCGACCGCCCACAAGGCTGACCTAGAACTACAGGCGATCGCAGCCGCCGATCAAGCCCGCTTAGTCGCCGTAGTCAACGCCGAGTGTCCGCAACTCCGGCGACACTGTATGTGTTGGCCCCAGTACCGTTTCTAGCCGGGCTAGTAGCGCTTCTACCTTGTTTCCATGCCGCTCACCAGCATTATGGGCCGGGACAAATGTTTGGAGTGCTAGCATTCCAATACGTACTAGCTCAAGCTCGTCTTTGTTAAGCTCTAGCGCGGTTTTCATAGGAGTCTGTCAATAACGACACGCCTAACCCTAGCTGACCGCACGGCAATGTGCCAGTTCACGCCAGCTTTCTTTCCCCAGACCGCCCATGTGGAGTGTGTGGCCTTTCTGGTAGCTTAGAATCGCCTACCGCGTTCTCAAGTCATCATGAAATTTAGTGAGTTGGTCCCCCAGCTAGACCTGGCCCTGGCGTCGAGTCTGGATAGCGCCCCTAATCTGGATCCTGAGATCGGCGGCGTCTCTGCGGTACAGGAAGCAGAGACCGGCACGCTGAGCTACATCGAGGGGGGTAAGTTTGCCCAACACGTCGAGAGTACGGCGGCCAGCGCCCTGATTTTGCCCGAGCAGGCAGCGCTGCAGCAGGCCGCCCAGGCGCGGGGCCTAGCCTGGGTGAGCGTAAAGTATCCCCGGCTGGCATTTTCCCGTGCGATCGCACTTTTCTACCAGCCCTTTCAACCCGCTCCCGGCATTCACCCCACCGCCGTCATTGACCCCGACGCGACGGTGGGCAAAAATGCGGCCATCGGTGCCCACGCGGTCATCCAGGCAAACGTCACCCTGGGTGACCACGTCTGCATTCACCCCAATGTGGTGGTCTATCCGGACGCGGTAATTGGCGCGGGCACCACCCTGCATGCCAACTGCGTCATCCACGAGCGGAGTCAGATTGGCGCAGACTGCGTCATCCAATGCGGTGCGGTGATCGGGGCTGAGGGATTTGGCTTTGTGCGTAACGCCACCGGCTGGGAAAAAATGCACCAGTCAGGCCGGGTCGTTTTGGAAGACGAGGTTGAAATCGGCTGTAACACGACGGTCGATCGACCGGCGGTGGGCGAAACCCGCATCCGTCGCCAGACCAAGCTCGATAACCTGGTGCAGATTGCCCACGGCTGTCAAGTCGGCGAGGAAGTGGTGATGGCGGCCCAGGTCGGCATGGCCGGAGGGGTGACCATTGGCAATCGGGCGACCCTGGCCGGGCAGGTGGGCATTGCCAACCAGGCGACGATTGGGGAGGGTGCGATCGCAACTGCCAAAACCGGTATCCACAACGATGTCGCGCCCGGAGAAATCGTCTCCGGCACACCGGCCATGCCCCACTCGGTTTATCTAAAGGTTTCAGCCCTGTTGAAGCGATTACCCGAGCTGGCCCGCAGCGTCAAAGACCTGAAAAAGCAAGCAAATGGCTGAGCCAGCAGTGCAACGATGCGCATAAGCCTCTATTCCTCCGCCCTGACCGTCACCAATATGTTTTAGATTTTCTTTATCATTGTGTGATGATAGAGGCTAACGATTTAGTCCCCGCTCGAGCTGTCCCCAGTTCTACTGTCATATGTCATTCGGTTATCTTGCGCTTGTCCTTCACGCCCATCTGCCCTTTGTCCGCCACCCCGAGAGCGACTTCGTTCTAGAAGAAGAGTGGCTGTTTGAAGGGATTACCGAAACCTACATTCCGCTGCTCACCATGTTTGAGGGGCTAAAGCGGGATGGCGTCGACTTCAAAATGACCATGAGCATGACACCGCCGCTGGTGTCGATGCTGCGGGATCCGCTGCTGCAGGAGCGCTACGACGAGCACCTCAGCAAGCTCGAAGAGCTGGCCGAGCAGGAAATCGAGCGCAACGAGCACAACGGGCACATCAAGTACCTGGCCGACTACTACGCCAACGAGTTCAACCACACCCGCCAGGTGTGGGAGCACCATAAGGGCGATCTGGTCGGCGCGTTCAAGCAGTACATGGACAGCGGCAACCTCGAAATCATCACCTGCGGGGCCACCCACGGCTACCTGCCGCTGATGAAGATGTACCCCGAGGCGGTGTGGGCGCAGCTGAAGGTGGCGGTCGAGAGCTACGAAGAAAACTTTGGTCGCCCCCCATCGGGCATCTGGCTGCCCGAATGCGCCTACTACGAGGGGCTAGAGCGGATGCTGGCCGATGCGGGGCTGCGCTACTTCCTCACCGACGGCCACGGCATTCTCTACGCCCGCCCCCGCCCCCGCTACGGGGCCTACGCGCCAATCTATACCGAAACCGGCGTCGCCGCCTTTGGCCGAGATCATGAATCTTCGCAGCAGGTGTGGTCTTCGAAGGTGGGCTACCCTGGCGCGCCAGAATACCGCGAGTTTTACCGCGACCTAGGCTGGGATGCCGACTACGACTACATCAAGCCGTACATCATGCCCAACGGCCAGCGCAAGAACGTGGGCATCAAGTACCACAAGATTACGGGCAAGGAAGTGGGCTCGTCTGACAAGCAGTGGTACGACCCCTACTGGGCCAAAGAAAAGTCCGCTGAGCACGCCGCCAACTTCATGTTTAACCGGCAACAGCAGATCGGCAACCTGAATGGCCTAATGCAGCGCAAGCCGATTGTGGTCTCGCCCTACGACGCCGAGCTATTTGGCCACTGGTGGTACGAAGGCCCCTGGTTTATCGACTACCTGTTCCGCAAAACGTGGTTCGATCAGGACGTGTACGAGATGACCCACCTGGCCGACTACCTGCGCACTAACCCCACCCAGCAGGTGGCCCGCCCCTCCCAGTCGAGCTGGGGCTACAAGGGCTTCCACGAGTACTGGCTGAACGAAACCAACGCCTGGATTTACCCCCACCTGCACAAGGCAGCGGAGCGCATGATCGACCTGGCCCGGCGCGAGCCTGCCGACGAGCTAGAGTGGCGGGCGCTGAACCAATGTGCGCGGGAGCTGCTGCTGGCGCAGTCTTCGGACTGGGCGTTCATCATGCGAACGGGGACGATGGTGCCCTACGCGGTTAGAAGAACGCGATCTCACCTGATGCGCTTCAACCGCCTGCGCGATGAGATTTTGGACGGCAAGATCGACTCGGGCTGGCTCGACAAGGTCGCCGCCATCGACAACATCTTCCCCAACATTAACTACCGCACCTACCGCCCGCTGTAGAGGCTTGTTTTCATAAGTTAGGTCAACCAATTATTTATGCAATAGAGTGCGATATGTCATTCCGTTCGCGAAGCGACTGCGAAGGAGTAACGAAGTCGAGGAATCTCTCGATATGTAATGCTTTCGTCGAGATGCAAAAGCCCTTTGGGCATGGCTTCGCGTACCGACAAGTTACGCCGCTGGCGTCGCTTTGCGAACAGCATGACATCGGTCTACCAAATAATTAGGCCCAGGTACTTACACGAGTGCGGGACAAGCTACCAAACCGGGAGGACTCTGACGAAACTGGTCGGAGTGGGCGAAAAACATTCGTAAGAATGGATAGATTAACGAATGTTGGTACGTTCATCGATATCGACATGGGAATCATGAACGTATATCGTCGGCTACACCTGCCGCTCCCATGCAAGTTTCCAGCAATTTTGCATTTCTGAAAGTCCATAGCTTAGAGCTTGTCAGGCTCGGAACGCTGGCTGAAAATTACTTTGCCAACGATCCCAACACCTGTCTGATCAAACTGCGTCAGTTTGGCGAGCAGTTGGCGCAGCTGGTGGCAGCCAAAGTCGGTCTTTATGAAGGCCCTAGGGAAAACCAGTTTGAGCTGCTGCGTCGGTTAGAGGGCCGAAGGGCGATCACCGGGCAAACGATCCAGCTTTTTCATGAAATTCGCAAAGTAGGAAACCGAGCCACCCACGGTAGCTTTGGCAAGCATGATGCAGCGCTGAGCCACCTCAAATACGCCCGCTTACTGGCTGTGTGGTTCCATCGTTCCTACGGTGGGGCACGGTCGTTCAAGCCGGGGCCGTTTGTGCCCCCGCCCGATCCTGACAAAGAGACTGCCGCACTCAAAGCGGAACTTGAACGCCTGCGGGCGGACTTTGTGGCTCAGCAGGCCCAGCTACAGACCACCCAGTCTCAAGCCGAGCAAGCCCAAGCCCAGGCACAGGAAGAGGCGGAACTGCGCCAGATTGCCGAAGAACTATTGCTGGAAACTGAGGCTAAGGCAGAAGAAATCTCCGCTCAGTTGGAAGTGCAGCTAGCGACCTTGCAGGCGGAAGCGGCTCAAAGACCCGCTGAAACGATTCAGGCTGCGATCGCAACTGCCGAAACCATTGAAACCGAGCTAGAGCTAGACGAACGCGACACCCGACAGCTGATTGACGCGCAGCTGCGCGAGGCCGGGTGGGAGGTAGATACCGAAACCCTGACCTACAGCAAAGGGGTACGCCCTCAAAAGGGTAAGAATCTCGCCATTGCCGAATGGCCCACGGCCGATGGCCGGGCTGACTATGTATTGTTTACGGGCCTGCAGGCCCTCGCCACCGTCGAGGCCAAGCGCAAAAGTAAGGACGTATACGGGGCCATCGACCAGGCCAAGCGCTACAGCCGTGGCTACACCGGGCCTGAAAGCATCGGCACCTGGGGCGAGTATAAAATTCCGTTTGTGTTTGCGACCAACGGGCGCGAGTTTTTACCCCAGCTCGAAACCCAGAGCGGCATCTGGTTTTGCGATGTGCGCCGCCCCGAGAACCTGCGCCGTCCCCTACGAAGCTGGTACAGCCCGGCGGGACTGTTAGATACGCTAGCTCAGGATGTAGACAAGGCCGACGAGCAGCTAGCTCAGGAGCCGTTTAACTACGGTTTTGACCTGAGAGACTACCAGATTCAGGCGATCCGGGCGGTGGAAGCCGCCCTGGCGGAGAACCAGCGCAATCTATTGCTGGCAATGGCGACCGGCACCGGCAAAACCAAAACCTGTATTGCCCTGGTTTACCGGCTACTCAAAACCAAACGCTTTCGTCGGGTGCTGTTTTTGGTAGATCGCACCGCCCTAGGAGAGCAGGCCTCCGGGGCCTTTAGCGAAACGCGGATGGAAAGCCTGCAAACCTTTGCAGATATTTTTGACGTTAAAGAGTTAAAGGAAACCGCCCCCGACCGCGATACCAAGGTGCATATTGGCACCGTCCAAAGCTTTGTCAAACGGCTGCTGTACCCCAGCGATGAGGCCGAGCCGCTGACGGCTGACCAGTACGACTGCATTGTGGTAGACGAGTGCCATCGTGGTTACCTGCTCGACCGCGAACTAAGCGACAGCGAGCTAACCTTCCGCGACTTTAAGGATTACGTTTCTAAATACCGCACGGTGCTGGAGTATTTCGACGCCGTCAAAATTGGCCTGACCGCTACCCCGGCCCTGCACACTACCGAAATCTTTGGTAAGCCTGTCTTTCGTTATAGCTATCGCGAGGCGGTGATCGATGGCCATTTAATCGACCACGAGCCCCCCCATCGCCCGGTGACCTACCTGGCAGAACATGGCATTACCTGGACCGCTGGAGAGTCGGTGGAGTACCTTGACCCCAAAACGGGAGAGGTGGACCTGGTTAATGCCCCGGACGAAATCAAAGTCGAGGTCGAGCAGTTTAATCGCAAGGTCATCACCAAAGAATTTAACCGGGTGGTATGCGACTACCTGGCAACGCAGATTGACCCTACCATTGCCGGGAAAACCCTGATCTTCTGTGTCAATGACAAGCACGCTGATTTAGTCACGCTGCTACTCAAAAATGCGCTGCAAGAGCAGTACGGCAGCATCGACGACGATGACGTACTGAAAATTACCGGGGCATCGGACAAGCCCCTGGAACTGATTCGCCGCTACAAGAACGAGGTCAGCCCCAAAATTGCCGTTACGGTGGACCTGCTGACCACCGGCATCGATGTGCCCCCTATTTGCAATCTGGTCTTTTTGCGCCGGGTAAAGTCTCGCATTCTCTACGAGCAGATGCTGGGTCGGGCTACGCGCCTGTGCGAGGACATTGGCAAGGAATACTTTAAAGTCTTTGATCTGGTGGGACTGTACAAGACCCTAGAAAAGGTCTCGACCATGAAGCCTGTCGTGGTGAATCCCAAAATCACCTTTGGTCAACTGGTGGACGAGCTAGCGACGGTCACAGAGCCCGACGCAGTCGACGAGATTTTGGACCAGATCGTCGCCAAGCTACAGCGGAAAAAACGGCACCTAAGCCCGGAGAGCCAGGAGCTAATTGAGAGCGTGACGGGGATGCCCCTGGATGCGGTGGCCGATCACCTAAAGCAGAGCGACCCAGCGACAGCGGCCCAGTGGTTGACGGAACGGAAACAAATTGCCGAAATGCTGGACCGCCGAGGCGGCGGGCGACAGCCCATGCTGGTGTCTTACCATGCCGACGAACTGTTGCGGGTGGAGCAGGGCTACGGCGTTGCCGAGGACGGGGCGGAGTACGGCAAGCCCGAGGACTATCTCGACAGCTTTCAGGCGTTTATTAGTGAAAACCAAAACACGATTCCGGCGCTGATGGTGGTGATGCAGCGGCCCCGCGACCTGACCCGTCAGGATTTAAAGGATCTGCGCATGGAACTGTCTAAGGCAGGCTATTCGGAAACGCAGCTCAAGGCAGCCTGGCGAGACAAGACCAATGAAGAGATCGCCGCGTCAATTATCGGCTACGTGCGGCAGGCAGCAATGGGAGATGCGCTGGTGCCCTACGGGGAGCGGGTGCAAAAGGCGATGAAAAAGATATTGGCGAGCCAGCCCTGGACCCCGCCGCAGCGGAAGTGGCTGGAGCGCATCGGCAAGCAGCTAGAGAAAGAATATGTGGTGGATCGGGCAGCGCTGGACCAAGGCGCGTTTAAGCGGGAGGGAGGCTTTCAGCGGTTGAATAAGATCTTTAAGGGCAAACTAGAGCAGGTGCTGACGGATATTAATCAGGCGCTGTGGGGAGAGAGTAGCTAACCTTCGAATAAAATGCCATATCCACCAAATTGGACAAAATTTTGTCAGTGGAAGCGAGAGAATGGGATAGATACGCTCCCTGAAAATATTTCATTGGCTGAATTAAACCGCTTTGCAGCCAGATATAGGTTGGCGACATCATTTCAAGGCATTGAGATACATGGATATCCATCTGCAACCATTCAAGGTTATAGCGCTGTTGTAGGTGCATTCCTTGCCTACAGCACCTTGGAGCAACTACATAAAGCAGCCAAACCGATTAAGCCGAAACAGCATTTGAATGAACGGTGAAAGAGTTTAGCAACTGAGCCCGCAGGAAGGCTACGTCGTGCTGAGAAAATCCTCTATTTCCTAGAGTAAACAATGAGTAGTCAACAATTGAAAGATAACCTCGTAAGTTTTCGCCTAGGAGAAACTGACAATTGCCTGGTTGTAGCAACGGCTCTCCGTCATGCGGTCGCTCATGGCTTCATGAGTGTTCACCCAAAAGGCACTTCATCACAAACAGCCCGAAGGTTTTGTGTGACGCTGAGAGCTATGCTGCTGTCCATCTCAGATAGCGAGTTCAGCCTTCTCTTTGAATCTCTACAGAACTAGCGATCTACATTCCATATTTACATTTGGATATGAAGATGTTTGCTGCTGAGATGTTTCGACTCCGCTTTGCTCCGCTCAACATGACGAGCAGGCTTCGTGCGGAGTAATATGCCAGAATCGATTTTGTAAAAGCCCGTCTCATTCCGAATGGAGCGAAGCGGAATTGAGGAATCTCTCGATAGCTTCAGCAATCTGCCAGTATACCGGCTAGATATTCAGGATATCGTGACGGGCGGGCGGACTAATGACAGGCTGGAAAGCTAATTTTATGACTTAGTAGGCTTACAAAGGGGGTGCCCATCGAGCTAGACTTTACATAGCCATTTAGATAGCCATATACCTGTCTGGTGATTATGACTCAGTATTCTATTGCTCAAGCGCGCGATCGCTTCACTCAAATCATCCAAGAAGCAGAACAAGGTAACGCCGTAGAAGTCACCCGCCGAGGTCAGCGGGTGGCAGTAATTGTATCGGCAGAAGAGTACGATCGCTGGCACAAACCCAAGCCAGATTTTTGGCAGTCTGTCTTGCAATGGCGCGAGGAATTTGGGTTAGACCAGCGAGAGGAAGATGAGGAAGACCGTAAATTCGAGGCTATCTTAGACCAGGTTCGTGAGGAGTCTACGGGCTCAGAGCCGTTTGAGTGGTAATGGCAATTCGTTTCTTGATAGATACCAATATTCTGTCGGAACCGACTAAGCTACGTCCCAATGATCGAGTGATCCGCCAACTGGCTGCCAATAGTGCAGAGCTAGCGATCGCCGCTGTGACCTATCACGAAATTATGGTCGGCTATCTACGATTACCAGCCTCGCGGAAGCGACGGGAGATAGAGGCCTACTTGCGGCGGAATGTAGACGGGGTACTGCCAATCTTGCCTTATGACTATACAGCAGCCCAGTGGCACGCTGTCGAGCGCACTCGGCTAAGTCTGACTGGTCAAACCCCAGCGTATCTCGACGGACAAATTGCCGCCACAGCCGCCATTAACGGCCTCACCCTCGTTACCCGCAACGTCAGCGATTTCCAACACTTTCAAGACTTAAAGATTGAAAACTGGTTTGAGTGAACAAATAGGGTCTGATCCGAAAGCGTTGTATATCGAGAGATTCCTCGACTTCGCTCGGAATGGCATGCCGTCGAATAATTAAGGCTGTCTACTTATGTGCAGCTTATTCTGAACCTGGCGACGGGCATCTTGGCGAAAGCGTTACGTATTGAGAGATTCCTCGACTTCGCTCGGAATGACAAGCTACCCTATCTCTCGTACAAGTTACTTCTTACAGGTCCCTGAACATTTCGCGATTGACTTCCCTGTGAACGCTACCTCTGATATTGTCCAAAAGCTGTGGAGCCTGTGCCATGTCCTGCGGGATGATGGCATTACCTACCTACAGTACGTCACCGAGCTGACCTACCTGCTGTTTCTGAAAATGATGCAGGAGACGGACCAGGAGGCGATTTTGCCGGAGGGAAAGCGCTGGGGTGACCTGGTGGCGCTGGACGGCATTGACCAGCTAGAGTTTTACCGCGACCTGCTGCGGGATTTGGGCCGAGATGGGGTGAACCGGCGGGTGCAGGCGATTTTTGCCAATGCTCAGACGGCGCTGAAGCAGCCGCGCATTATTAAAAAGCTGGTGACCAGCATCGACGAGCTGGACTGGTACTCGGCCAAGGAAGAGGGGCTGGGCGACCTGTACGAGGGGCTGCTAGAGAAAAATGCGGGTGAGAAAAAGTCTGGCGCGGGGCAGTACTTTACGCCCAGACCGCTGATCGACTGTATGGTGGCGCTGATGCAGCCCCAGCCGGGGGAAATGATTCAGGACCCAGCGGCGGGGACGGGCGGCTTTTTGATCGCGGCAGATCGCTACATTAAGCAGCGCACGGATAATCTGTTTGACCTCGGTGAAGCGAAGCAGACCTTTCAAGAGAGGCAAGCCTTTTACGGTATGGAGCTGGTGCCCGACGCCCACCGGCTGCTGCTGATGAACATGATGCTGCACGGCATCGAGAGCCCGGTCACCCTGGGGGATACGCTGGGGTCAGACGGCACCAAGCTGGCCAAGGCGAACCTGATTTTGACCAATCCGCCCTTTGGCACCAAAAAAGGCGGCGGTAGCCCTACGCGGGATGACTTTACCTACCCCACCTCGAACAAGCAGCTGGCCTTTTTACAGCACATTTACCGCAGTCTGAAGCCCGGTGGGCGGGCGGCGGTAGTGCTGCCGGACAATGTGCTGTTTGAGTCGGGCCAGGGGGAGAAAATTCGCGCGGACCTGATGGCCAAGTGCAACCTGCACACGATTTTGCGCCTGCCGACGGGGATTTTTTACTCGCCGGGGGTGAAGACGAATGTGCTGTTCTTTCAGCGGGGGCAGACGGAAAAGGGCAATACGGAAACCGTGTGGGTGTATGACCTGCGGACGAATATGCCCAGCTTTGGTAAGCGCACCCCGCTGACGCGGGAACACTTTAAGGAATTTGAGCAGTGCTATGGCGACGATGCCAACGGCGGCAGTGAGCGTACAGACAAAGGGGAAGCAGGCCGCTGGCGGTGCTTTAGCCGGGAGTTTGTGGCAGAGCGAAACGAAAACTTAGACATTTCCTGGCTGCGGGATGAGAGCCTACAGTCGGCAGAGGACTTGCCCGAGCCGGATGAGATTGCAGCGGCGATAATGGAGAAGCTAGAGGTTGCCATGACTGAGATGCAGGCATTGAGTGCTTTACTAGAGGAATAAGTAGGTTGACCAAATTACTTGGGCGATAGAGTGCTGTATGTCATTCCGAGCGGAGTCGAGGAATCTCTCGACATATAACGCTTTCGCCGAGATGCTAAAGCCCTTTGGGCAATAACCCTGCGGGTATGGGCTAAAGCCCAAGGCTGTGCGTACCGGCAAGTTACGCCGTTGGCGTCGCTTCGCGAACAGCATGACATTGGTCTGCCAAATAATTAAGTCCAGTTACTGGAGCCAATTAGGGATGTAGCGACGATGATTAGCCAGCCCAAAACTCTACCCGTCGCATTAGCCCAGCGTCTAAAGCTGACGGCATCGGAGCTAGCTGACTTTTGCCAGCGCTGGCGCATCCAAGAGCTAGGGCTTTTTGGCTCCGTTCTGCGGACGGACTTTCGGCCCGATAGCGATGTAGATGTACTGGTGGTGGTTGCGACTGACGAGGCACAGACCGGGTTTGATCGGTTACAGGCCCAGACCGAACTTGCGGCGCTGGTGGGGCGAAAGGTAGACCTGACGCAAAAGCGTTTGCTGACGAACCCATTCAGCCGCCGGGAGATTTTGCAGACCTATCGGGTGATTTACCCATCTGAGGCTGCAAACTTTACAGCGCTAGTTGAGGAAGATACATCCATGACGGACAAGGCCCGTAATGACGCTGCTTTGCTGGATATGGTGAAGGCGATGCAGAGGATTCGCCGTTTTTTAGACGGCCGCAGTTTTGACGATTTGATCGAAGATGAGCTGTTTCAAAGCGCTGTCGAACGTCAGCTAGAGGTCTTAGGCGAAGCGGCCAACCGCGTCACAGGTGAGTTTCAGGTTGCCCACAACGCTATCGACTGGGCCAACGTGATCGGGCTTAGAAATGTGATTATTCACCAGTACGATGACATCGACTATGCGCTGTTGTGGGAAATTTTGACGGAGCGAGTTCCCCTATTGCTGGCGCAAGTGCAGCCTTTGGTGCCGCCCATACCTGAATCGTAGACTGTGCCAAATACTTAAAAGCCACGCGGTCGTCACCCAATCAGATATGAAGGTTTACACCGTCTACATTTTGACCAACCGATCAGGCACGCTGTATATCGGCATGACTAACGATCTGCCCCGCCGTGTTGCGGAGCATAAAGCTAGGCGCGGTTCGGCTTTCACAAGTAAGTACAATATTGACCGGCTGATTTATGTAGAGGAAACGGGCGACGTGCGGGAGGCCATTGCACGGGAAAAGCAGCTTAAGGGATGGACGCGGGCGAAGAAGATCGCCCTGATTGAGTCGGTGAACCCGGAGTGGCGGGATTTGAGTGTGGAGGGGTGATGTTGGGGGGCGGATGGAATGCGGACGAGTGTTGTGCGGGACCTGTCGAAGGGCAATGATGTGTTTAATTTGCGGGAAATTTAGAGGCCGAATGTCATGCTGAGCGGAACGAAGTGGAGTCGAAGCATCTCGATTAAAGGCGTCAATATCATGAGCCCCAAGCACAACACAGCACCCGTGCCACGCCGAGCGGAGCAGCGCGGAGTCGAGACATCTCTCGATGTATGGCGCTCTCGGGTGAGATGCTTCGACAAGCTCAGCATGACACAGGGCTTAAGCATATTTGTGGCCGTAAATCATGAACTTCTATGCAAAACCATATTGTTAACATCACTGACTATTATT
>JBCBWI010000032.1:0-61062 GCA_039817185.1 Cyanobacteria bacterium J06648_16
TGAGCGTCAGCCAAAGATTCGTCGATGCAGAACCGCCAGTGGCGCATGTTTGCTTGCGCGGGCTGAGCTGGCAGCTTTACCAGGCACTCATGCAAGATGTCGGAGATGGGCGTATTTGGCGGGCCGCCTACAGTCAAGGTGTATTAGAACTTCGGAGGCCATCCTACCCGAACGAAGAAGCAAAGCAGATCCTACAAGATTTTGTGACGACTGTGGTGGATGAGCTAGGCATCGAAGCCCGCAGCTTAGGAGCACTCACCTTAGAACGGAAAGACCTGGAAAAGGCGATTGAACCCGATTCTTGTTTTTATATTCAAAGCGAGGCTTTGGTACGCGGCAAATCTGACATCCGATTGCCAGACGATCCGCCACCCGATTTAGCGATCGAATCGGACCATGCAAACTCTTCGCTCAATAAGCACAATATCTACGCAGCGTTAGGCGTTCCAGAAATCTGGCGCTACCGCCGTCAGCAGTTAGAAATTTACCTGCTCGATGGCATAACCTACGTGCGCTCACCCCAGAGCCGAGTCTTTCCATTTCTGCCCGTTGCAGAGGTGCCTAGCCTCATCGAACGCAGCCGAGAAATCGGTCAGCGCAAAGCCGTCAAAGCCTTTCGTGCCAGAATTCAAAGCTTGATTACTGAATCCAACTAGACCCCACAGGCTAAGGTTGAACTGTCGAAGTTCACTACAATCGCCCATGAGTGCGGGCCCCGAAAGTCAGTTTATTGCTCGGTTTGTTAACTCTGTCATCAAGCTCACGCCCTTTGCCGGTAGCGGCTGGGTGATGGTTCACTTTTTGCTCAACGAAGACTGGCTTAAGGCCGTGCTGATGTTTCCGGTAATGCTGATTACTGGGGCCTGGGCTGCCTACACGGGCAGCTTTATCACTGCCTCGAATGAGCGGGCGGGGGCGTTGGGCAGCCAGCACGGTAACTCGCTATGGGATGGGTTTGGGCAGCTGAACCGCAAGGTGCAGTGGTTCTTTGCCAAGGCCGACAACAAGTTTGCCCGCGCCCAGGCCAATGCCTGCCAAGACTACAAGGCCGAAGGCATCGCCGAAATGAAATGGCAAACGGTGCCGCTGCTGAATGAGGTTTACGTACCCCTCGGGCTAAGGGGCGGCTTTGGGCGAGGGGACTTTTCTGGGCTGGGGGCCGAGCTAGGAGCGAGGCTGCCCGCCGAAGATGCTGGCGAGCTAGCGCTATGTTTGCCCAAAAAAGTAACCGCTTTTCAGAAGCTCACTCAGCTGCCAGTGGTGCGCCCTGCTTGGCAGGGAATGACCGACAAGTTTGGCTGGGCCAAAGCCCTGGACGAGAAACTATCGAACACTGGCGATGACGCCCTCTACATTTGGGATTTGTTGCGGGAGAGTGAGTGCATCCCCAACTACCGCCGCCTCGCGATTATTGCCAGGGGCGGCTACGGCAAAACCACCCTGCTGCGAAACATTGCCTACTGCTATGGCACCCGCCCCGGCCAGCTGAGTCGCGACAAGCGAGTGCCCCGACTGATTCCCATTTTGCTGTATCTGCGGGACTGGCGTGGGATCATGGCCCAGACCGACGCGCCGAACTTGCCCACTCTGATTGCCGACCATTACCTACCCAAGGTGCGCGGCGGGCAACGGCTGAATCTGGATGCGGCCTGGGCCGACAAGCTGTTACGTCAGGGCAATGCGCTAGTGATGATAGACGGCTTTGACGAGGTGGCGACGGATGACTGCAAGGCGGTGGGGGCATGGATTGACCAGGCTGTCAGCACCTATGGCACCACCGCAAGGTTTGTGCTCACCTCGCGTCCCGTTGGCTACGATCGCTATAACAGCGACCACGGTTGGACCCCCATTGAAGTGCAGCCCTTTACCGACGACCAGCGGGACGATTTTTTGCGACGGTGGTATCGCTGCCAGGTTAAAAACCTACGCCCAGGTCGTGCTCAAGAGTATCTGCGGACCAAGGCCGACGAGCAAGCCGCTGGACTGATTGAGCAAATAGACCGGCGGCCCGCCCTGGCTAAAATGGCCGATAACCCGTTGCTGTTGGTGATGATTGCCACGGTGCATCAGTTTCGCCCCAGCAAAGAGCTGCCCCGGCAGCGCACCCGGCTATACCAGCGATTCTGCCAAATGCTGCTGGAGGACCGACCCGAGTATAAGGGGCTAGAGATGGCGCTACCGGCTGAGGAGGCTCAGGCGGTACTGCAAGGGATCGCGTGGGAAATGGTGCAGCGGGACAACACGGCGTTGACCGAAGCGGAGTTAGCCAGCCTGACAGAACAGTTTCTGAAGCGAGAGACAGATATTACGGTTGTGCCTAAGACGTTCATCCAACAGGTTGAAGACATTAGCGAACTGTTTGTAAAGCGGGAGTCGGCAGAAAAGTACGAGTTTGCTCACCGTAGCTTTCAGGAATATCTGGCGGCGATGGAGGTGAAGAAGCAGGGCTGCGAGGGGGCGCTGCTGGGCCTAGAAGAAGAGTGGCGCGGGGCCACGCTGCTGTATGCAGCGCTGGTGAACCCGACGACGCTGATCCGTGCCCTGATTGAGCAGGGCGGACAGACGGCGCTGGACCTGGCCTATGACTGCTGGCTAGAGAACCCTGTGCGGGCAGAGGCCGTGTTTGGTGAGCTACAGGCAGCCTGTTACACCCAGCTAGAGCAGTACATGGTGGAGGGTGAGTGGAAAGCGGCAGACCAGTACACCTACGGGATGCTGTACCAGGTGCTAAAGAAGCCCCATCAGTCGGGGCTCAGTCCACGGGAGCTACTGAACTTTCCCTGTGAAGACCTGCTGCGGATTGACAGGCTGTGGGTGCGGCACAGCCACGGTAAGTTTGGCTTTAGCGTGCAGAAAGATCTGTGGGTGGAATGTGGCGGTAAGCTAGATGGTAAGTGGGACGTTGAGACCTATAAAAAACTGAGCGATCGCACGGGCTGGCGAATTGATGGAAAGTTCTTGAACTATGACAAGCGATCTTTTGAAGTTACGGACAGTTCAATCCCTGGACACCTCCCGTTTGAGGTGGGTGAGGGGAAAAAGGAGGTCTTCTCTCGCATCCAGGCTTGCAAACTGTGAGCGATAAGGGTTTCAGAAAGTTCCCAAAATAAATTTAAAACCGCTGAAACCCCTGATTTACCGTTATTCCGATCAACCGTTACCTGGCACCGGGCTGGGCAGCGTCCGGCCCTGATACCACGTCAGGCTGACCCGGTTTGCGGTTCGCTTTAACGAACTTCTCCGCGACTTCATCCACCTCACTGCGTTCGTCCACTTCACCCCACAGCGGCTGTTGCCCTGGGCTGGGTTTTCGTTTGCCCTTGGTCTGGGCCATTTTCTGGTTCATGCCCGCCAGCAGCTTGCTGCCCCAGCGGGGCTTAGGCTCCGGTTTGGGTTTGGGCCGATAGTCGCGGCAAAACTTGTGATACGCATCGGCGCACTCCTCCAGATTGGCCCCTAGATCCAAAAACGCCGGGTGCCATTCCGTCAGGCCGTCTGTGGTTAGTCGGTGGTAGCTGCCATAGTTACTAAAATCGTACGATTGTTGCAACGTACGGTGATGTGGTGGCACAGTCCGGGGTTGAGGAGACGAGGAGAACGAGGCATATCCGGTTGTTGTCTAACATCCCCTTTCACGACGTAAAGCCGGATTACAACCGTAGGATAGGCGTCTCGCCTGTCCGGTTAAAGGGCGGCCAAGATGGCCACCCCACAGGGGGCTATAGATTTAGAACAGAAAATGATCAGCATTAGAGGGCACAACATTTGGAACAGTCCTCTCTGACAGGTTTTCAGGCTATGCGGGTTATAGGCAACCCCTTCTGGCTCATCAGCCAGAAGGGGTAACCCTTTCACCTATACCGCCTCCACCGGTTGCTCAACAGCCTGAGCCGTAGACCGCCTGCGTTCCCGTCGCCGGGTGCCGCCTGCCATCTCGTACTCGTCACTGTCCCGCCCGTAAAAACAGGCCACACCGCTGAGCATACGCCCTGAGACATCTCTCACCTCCTTTTCCAACTCATTGACCACATTGGTTAGCTGGTCCAGCGTTGAGATCGCGGTGTTGTATTCCTCAAGGGTGTCCTTGAGTTTGGTGATCAGCTGGTCATAGCTTTTCACCGTTAAGCCATTGCCCACGTCTAACGACGGGTGGATGGCCTTGATTCCAGCTAGGCGCACGATGGCGTCAGCCAGAACCCGAGAGCGACGTTTTTGTCTACTCATAGTGTGAATCCCTCCTTAAGAGACTACAGAATGAGTAAACGGTAACTACGGACAAGAAAGCGTCATAACCGTATTTATAACCAAGTTATGTCGTTTTTTACACGTGATTTAGTTGTTATTTCGCGTAGTAATACGGCACAAAAATATTTTTAGTTACGGAGATATAAATATTGTTCGTCACGAAACACGCTGTCCTGCCTGATAAGTCGGTGATTGTATGCAGTTATCCCGAAAAGAAGGAAATAAAAAGATTTTGATGCTTTTTTACACGGCAAATCTCATGCCCTGGCAAAGAAAGGTTGTTCTTTTGGCTCAAAACAAGGATTTCAATCCGGCAAATTTTGATGCAGGCCAGCGGTTGCTCATTAACGTCACGATGCTTTTTGTTGCGATCTCAATCTCATTCGATCCGCACGCGACCATAATGGCAGACGCCAGGACACCGTCTAACGCGATCGCTACCCCCACGACACATCACCCGACGGTAGCTGATGCGATCGCGCCCAACATTACGAATAGCCCGACAGTGGCTGATACGATCCTAGCCCAAACGGCTATCCACACAGTGTCAGTCGCCAACATCAAGACAGTAGCGGGTGCGATCGCTATCAGCTGGGTTGCGATCGGCATAGCCGCTCACAGTGACGACGCATTTCTGCGTTGACACTGTACTGACAATGCGCTGACAAAACAAAAGCGGGGAGCTAGACACTAGCTCCCCGCTCAAAATGACGTTTCAGACTAGAACGTCAATAGTCGACTTAGTAGCGATAGCTGCTACCAGAGCCAGGCTTGTGAACGATAAAGCTGAGAATCTGGCACTGCTTTACGTTGTCAAAGCCGACGACACGAACGTAGCAGTCAGGATACTCAGAGCGACAAGCCTGGACTTCATCTAACACTTCGCGCGTGGAGCGAGCATTGAACAGAGGCAGCTTCCACATGGTCCAGTAGTAAACCTCAGGGTCAGAGGTCTCGTTGAACTCAATAGCAGGGAAATAGCCCTGCTCCAATACGTAAGCGATCTGACGCTCGATTTGAGCATCGGTCAGCGGGGGCAGATACGAAAGCGTCTCGTAACGGCGTTCCTTGGGTAGCGTTTTCATAGGTTTCTCGTTGTTGTCTCGTTAAAGTTGACTAGGCAGACGCTAGATATCAGATTGACCTCTAGCAGAAATCTTTTATTCGTCCGAGGGGGACTCCTGTTCGCTGACATCAGAGCTGCTGAGTTCCTCAGAACTCATCTGGGTAATGCGTTCTAGGTGCTGCTTGCGATGTTCCGTATTGGCCTGCTGGATGCCCGTTACCACCATCTCGGGCAGATAGTCGGTGATTTCTTCTGCCAGATGTTGACGGACGGTCATCACCCGTAAGGCCAGATCGGCCTGTTCTTGCATCAGGGACGCCACAAAGGCCTCCCCATCTTGCAGCTTTTCACGGGTGGCAAACTCGTTGAACCAGTAAGAGCGCGGGAGGTCAGTCTCTCGCAACTGCCCTAATACCACTCGAACCGCTTGATAGGTTAGATAGCTGATTAGCGTCTTGGCCGTATCTTTCGCAATTCGCTTGATGTCCATGGGCTCGCTCAATGCATCGCAGGCATTAAAGCAGGGTCAAACAGCTGATGCAGTAACCAGGACAGCAGACAGTAAGCTGCTGGGCAGCCCGCCGCTGCCCCAGTCATCGCGATTAGATCGTGTCCATCGTCTCGAATTCGAACTTGATTTCCTTCCACAGTTCGCAGGCAACGGCCAGCTCAGGCGACCACTTGCAGGCTTCACGGATGATGTCGCCACCTTCGCGAGCTAGATTACGGCCTTCGTTACGGGCCTGAACGCAAGCTTCTAACGCAACCCGGTTAGCGGTTGCACCCGGTGCGTTACCCCAGGGGTGACCCAGCGTGCCACCACCAAACTGCAGAACAGAGTCGTCACCAAAGATTTCAACCAGTGCGGGCATGTGCCATACGTGAATACCACCGGAAGCCACCGCCATGACGCCACCCATCGAAGCCCAGTCCTGAGTGAAGTAAACGCCGCGAGACTTGTCTTGTTCAACATAGTTCTCACGCAGCAGGTCTACGAAACCCAACGTACCGGCGCGGTCGCCTTCTAGTTTGCCCACAACCGTACCGGTGTGAATGTGGTCACCGCCGGACATCCGCAGACACTTCGCCAGAACGCGGAAGTGAATGCCGTGATTCTTCTGACGGTCGATAACTGCGTGCATAGCCCGGTGGATATGCAATAGCACGCCGTTATCGCGACACCAGTGGGACAGCGTGGTGTTTGCCGTGAAGCCCGCTGTCAGGAAGTCATGCATGATGATGGGCTGATCGAGTTCTTTGGCGTACTCGGCCCGCTTCAGCATCTCTTCGCAGGTGGAAGCAGTTACGTTTAGGTAGTGGCCTTTGATTTCGCCTGTCTCTGCCTGAGCCTTGGTAATGGCATCTGCGCAGAACAAGAAACGATCACGCCACCGCTGGAAGGGCTGAGAGTTGATGTTCTCGTCGTCCTTAGTGAAATCGAGACCGCCGCGTAGGCACTCGTAAACGGCCCGACCGTAGTTCTTGGCCGATAGGCCCAGCTTGGGCTTAATGGTGCAGCCCAGCAATGGCCGACCATACTTGTTGATTTTGTCGCGCTCTACCTGAATGCCGTGGGGCGGCCCCTGGAACGTCTTGAGGTAGGCAACGGGGATACGCAGGTCTTCTAGACGCAGGGCACGCAGGGCTTTGAAGCCAAATACGTTACCGACCAGCGACGTGAGCAGGTTGGTGACGGACCCTTCTTCAAACAGGTCTAGAGGGTATGCAACATAGCAGATGTACTGATTGTCTTCACCGGGAACGGGCTCGATGTCGTAGCAGCGGCCCTTGTAGCGGTCCATGTCGGTGAGCAGGTCAGTCCATACGGTCGTCCAGGTACCCGTAGAGGACTCAGCTGCAACGGCGGCGGCGCACTCTTCAGGCGGAACGCCGGGCTGCGGCGTCATCCGAAATGCGGCCAGAATATCGGTATCTTTCGGCGTGTAGTCAGGGGTGTAATAGGTCAGTTTGTAGTCCTTTACACCGGCATCATATCCGGCCTTTTTCGTGGATGTCTGAGAGTAAGACATAATCTCCCTTCCTGTGAATTCAAACTAGCGGTGTATGCGAACTCTCACGCCTTCAAACCAGCACACTTTAACGAAATGCAGCTCTTTAACCAAAAGCAGCACAAGCTGCGACAGAAACGCGCCTGAACAACGTGCCTGAAGCAAACCGTGATATTGAGTTCGAAACTTATTGAGCAGCTAACAAAAACAACAACAGACGCTGTTAACGACTGTGCAATCATCCCACAAGCAAGCACCCGTCAGCTTAGGGCTTACGGATGCACGGCCCAGCACGCGGGGATACAGCGCACTGGCGATTACCTATGCCTAAGAATACTATCAGCTAGTCCATAAGTTTAATTTTGGAAGTTCTGTATATATTCATAACTAAAAATTATGAATGAAAATTTTGTTGTTTTTAGATTCAAGACGATTGATGACAATCGCTTGCCTTCGCTCACGAAATAGTCTCCTTTTAGATGAAGCGATAAAAGAGAGACGGTCGCAGCTGCTCATTTTGCTTGACTTTCTGGCATAATGACACCCGTTATTTGAGTACACGATTTTCTCTAACGAAGTTTTTATTTTTGAGCTGAGATTCTGGCAAAGCGTATCGACTGACCGCTTTTTTCACTGAAGTGCATACATTCACGCAAAGTAGGGCATCCTGGCACATAAACAGACGGCCAGACGAATCAAGACTAGGCGGCTGAATCGGTAAATTGCTGAATCGGTACATTAAGGAGAACGGGCTGTGCGCTCAAAAACGGCATTGACGGTAATCGGCACGCTGGTATTCAGCAGTGTTGGGGGCAGCAGCATTGGGGTCAGTAGCGTTGGGGCCGGTGCCGCCCGAGCTCAGGAAACCAACAACACACCGATCTATACCGATCCGCCCCCAACCACCGACCCGCTCCCGTCGGAGCGTCCGTTTGAGCCCAACCCTATCAGCCAAGACTTTCAAGTCGGGGCGCTGCAGCAAGACTTTACTGGCGACCTCTGGGTGGGGTCACACCAGGGACTCGGACGGGTAGACCCCGAAACGGGGCAGGTATTGGCCCGAGTGAACGTACCCAATCGCTTTATCGACGCCATGGTGCAGGACCGGGTGGGTCGTATCTGGCTGGGCACCTACGAAGGGGTTGTGCGGGTAGACCCGCGCATCAACGAAATCACGGCGCAAAACTTCCGCATGCCCTCGAACCGGGTGTTGGATATGGTGATCGATACGCGCGGCTTTCTCTGGGTTGGGACCGATCAGGGGCTGGTCATGATCAGCCCGGATCGGGGCCTGCTGATGACCACCGTACAGGAGCTGAACGGCGTCAGCGCTAATGCGCTGGCGGTAACGCCGGGCGGCAAGCTGTGGGTGGGCACGCTGACAGGTATCGTCGGTATCGACACGGCCAGCGGCTTCCCAGAAGACCAGGTGAGTAACCTGCCTGGGCAGTCAGTACAGTCAATGGCAACTGGGCCAAACGGCAACATCTGGTTCGGAACGCCGACGGGACTGTACGTCATGGATGGGGTGACGGGGCGGCTGCTGCGCTCGGTGACGCAGATGCGCGGGCGCAGCGTGACGGCCATGGCCTTCGATCAGCAAGGTGGGCTGTGGGTCGGTACTGAACTGGGCCTATTTAAGCTTGACCCTGAAAACGGGGCGCTGCTGGGCGAAGTCCCTAACCTGCCTTCAGGCCATGTGCTCTCGATTGAGCCGGATACGGGGAGCAAGATTTGGGTAGGCACTACGGAAGGTCTGGCCTGGATTAGTGAAACGACGGGGCTAGCCATCCCCCACGGCGCGTTTACCAGCGAGGTTGGCCTGCGGTAACACCCGGCAATTTCTTTCTATCAACGGGATAAACCAGTTGCTATGCTGGCGGTATCGCACGTTATGGAGCTGCTAGGCATGGCACTTAACGTCAAGACCTTTACCCGTTGGAAGCAGGAAGGCCGCTCACTGGCGATGCTGACCGCCTGGGATTATCTTTCGGCTAGGCTGGTAGATGCGGCCGGGGCCGATATCGTGCTGGTGGGCGACTCGCTAGCGATGCCCGTGCTGGGGTACGACAATACGCTACCGGTGACGCTCGATGAGATTTTGCACCATGCCAAAGCCGTACGGCGAGGGCTCGATCAGGCCCTGATGGTGGTCGATTTGCCCTTTGGCAGCTATCAGGCGAGCGCTGAGCAGGCGCTGCAGTCGTCGATGCGTGTGCTTAAAGAAACGGGGGCGCAGGCGGTCAAGCTAGAGGGCGGTTATAGCGAGATGGCGGCAACCGTGCAGCAGCTGACGCGGGCGGGCATTCCGGTGATGGGGCACGTGGGCATGACGCCTCAGTCGGTGCATCAGTTTGGCGGCTTTCGGAAGCAGGGCAAGACCGCCGCAGCGGGGCAGACGATTTTGCAAGCAGCGGTCGCGCTGGAGCAGGCGGGCGCATTTTCGATTGTGTTAGAGCACATTCCGCCGGATCTGGCTAAGGAAATTTCCCAGACGCTCAGCATTCCAACCATTGGTATTGGCGCGGGGCCGGACTGCGATGGTCAGGTGCTGGTGACCTCAGATTTGTGGGGCCTGTCGGACTGGCAGCCACCGTTTGCTAAGCGCTACGTAGACTTGAAATCCCAGGCGATTGCCGCTGCTCAGCAGTTCTGTCAAGCGGTCCGCGAGCAGAGTTTCCCCGAGTGAGCCCGGCCCGGAGTCGGTCTGGGCAACGGTGCGCATAGGTTGGCCTGCACGGACTGCTCTGAGATGAACTTTTCTGGGGGGATTTTCTATCCTTCGGGACGGTCACTGCAAATGCCGCTAAGCTGACTAGGTGACTCGTTCACATTCTGTAAAGTTTTCAAATTCTCAGAGAGAACGACATGATTGCAACGCCCACTAAGTTGAAATACGACATCAAGGATGCCAGTCTGGCACCCCTGGGCAAGCAGCGGATTGACTGGGCCGGGCGGGAAATGCCGGTACTCAAGCAGATTCGCGATCGCTTTGCCACTGAAAAGCCCCTGGACGGAATTCGGATTGCGGCCTGCTGCCACGTGACGACCGAGACTGCAAATCTTGCGATCGCACTTAAGGCAGGCGGCGCTGACGCCGTTCTGATTGCAAGTAACCCCCTGTCTACCCAGGACGATACGGCGGCTAGCCTGGTGGTGGACTACGGCATTCCGGTCTATGCCATGAAGGGCGAAGACAACGACACCTACCACCGCCACGTGCAGACAGCGCTGGACCACCGGCCTAACATCATCATTGACGACGGCAGCGATGTGGTCGCCACCATGATTAAAGAGCGTCAGGACCAGCTTGCGGATCTGATCGGCTCGACCGAAGAGACAACGACGGGCATTGTACGCCTGCGGGCAATGTTCAACGACGGGGTGCTGACCTTCCCGGCAATGAACGTCAACGACGCTCAAACCAAGCACTTCTTTGACAACCGCTACGGCACCGGCCAGTCCACATTGGACGGCGTCATTCGGGCGACCAACGTGCTGATTGCGGGCAAAACCCTAGTGGTGATCGGCTACGGCTGGTGTGCCAAGGGTGTGGCCATGCGGGCTCGGGGTCTGGGTGCAAACGTCATTGTCACTGAGATTGACCCGGTTAAGGCAATCGAAGCAGCCATGGACGGCTTCCGCGTGATGCCGATGGCTGAGGCAGCGCCCCTGGGCGACCTGTTTATCACCGTAACGGGCAATAAGCACGTGATTCGCGGCGAGCATTTCGAGTCGATGAAAGACGGCGCGATGGTGTGCAACTCGGGTCACTTCGACATCGAGATTGACCTGGTGGCACTGAAGGAAATGGCCAGCGAAGTCAACACCGTGCGTCCCTTCACCGAAGAGTACAAGCTCAAGAGCGGCAAGTCTGTCGTGGTATTGGGCGAAGGCCGCCTGATCAACCTGGCAGCGGCAGAGGGCCACCCCAGTGCCGTCATGGACATGAGCTTTGCCAACCAGGCCCTCGCTGTGGAGTATCTGGTGAAGAACAAGGGCTCACTAGAACCGGGGCTACATTCAATTCCCGATGAGGTCGATCAAGAGATCGCGGCGCTCAAGCTGAAAGCCATGGGCATCGAGATTGACGAACTCACCGCTGACCAGCAGATCTACATGAACTCCTGGACGGTTGGAACTTAGGCGGTTGGTAATGGTCAATTCTTTCGGTTGAGGTGGGCAAGGTGGTGAAAGAGTGAGGAGGACGCGAGCTAATCGGCTGGCTTTCTTTTTTAACTGTTTCCTGCCTTGCCTGTCTCCGCGAGGCAATCGTTTTATATTTGTCTACTTATTGACTGCGTTAAGTATTTAAACGGCTATGGCTAAACTATCGACCGAGCTGCAGCGCTATTTTTTAGACTCAGCTCAGCCTAATGACGCGTACCCACCCACAGACCCCCACTCGGATCCGACCTCAGCCGCAGATGTCACCCTCGACGAGCTGCTAAGCATTGCAGGGGAGCGAACCTTTGGCTTTTTGTTTGTGATGCTGTCGTTGCCATCGGCGCTGCCGGTGCCCGCGCCGGGCTATTCCATCCCCTTCGGTATTGTCATGGCGCTACTGGCCTGGCAGCTGATTAAGGGGGCCGAGCAACCCTGGCTGCCGATGGGCTGGCGCAAACGCGGCTTTAAACGTAAGACGGTTCAAGGATTTATTCGCAAGGGTCTGCCCTGGCTCCGGCGGATTGAGGCGATTTCGCGGCCCCGGCTGACGCCGATTTGTACGAGCTTTCCTGGGCGGTTGGCCATCGGCATTGCCATCGTCTTGATGTCCTGCTGCATGATGATTCCGATTCCGGGGACCAATACGTTGCCCGCCATCGGTATTTTCGTCACCGGCTTTGGCCTGCTCGATGACGACGGGGTGATCAGTCTGGCAGGCATGACAATATGTGCGATCGCACTGGGGCTAGTGTTGTCGATCTTTATCCTCGGCGCAGAGGTGGTAGACCGAGGCAAAGACGTGATCAAGGACGCCATCTTTTAGCCCCTAACTCATGAACAGGCGCAGCCTACTGTGCGCCCTACGTCATGCGCCCTACGTCATGCGCCCTACGTCATTAATTCTGGAAACTCGTAAACCACCACGCCCGATTTGGGGTCATTGGTCACATCTGCATAGCCCGACTTGACCATATTCTTGAGCTGCTGCTCGACTGCCTCAAAGCTGTCGTCCGTCTCCAGCACTGCCCGCGTCACCGACAGGCGACCGCCGTGGGCCTGGGCTAGCTTCAGCAGCCGCTTTTGCAGCGATTCGGTCGGCGGCTTGGTCAGACTCGGAGTATCGAACCGGGCGACGGGGTCGCCGTAAATTTTGCGGGTGCGCTCCTCCGCCATACCGGGAATCAGCAGCAGATCGACTACCTGACCAATGTAAAAACAGCCAAAGGTCATCATCCAAAACAGCCCTGAGACGATCTTGCCGTTGTAGAGACGGTGCAGGCCACCGATGGGCACTAACAGCCCGACGATGCACAGCATATAGCTGTTGGTTTTGCGATCGCGCAACTGCGCCCGATAGATTGCCAAGGAATCAGAAGAAGGCATCGATCTGAAGTCTGAGAGTACCTCTTCTAGCCTACAAACTGAATTCAAAAACGTCCGCTCTGCTGTGGCAGTTGTTCACAGTTGGAGCCTGCCTTTACCCACCCGTCAGGCTGGCGGCAAAGGGCCAGGTCGTGATCACAAACACAATCACAGCGATAATCGCCAGCAGGCCATCAATCAGGTTGCCCAGAAAAGAACCCACCACCGTTCCCACACTGGCCCGCAACGCCACCTGCACTTTCGATTCACCTTCGACGTCTTGGCGGGTCACGTATTCCCCAATGAAAGCGCCAATAAAGGGACCGAACAGCACGCCAAAGACCGGCCCGCCAATCGGCAGGGCAGGTAGCAGCCCCAGAAAGCCGACCACCAAACCAATTAACGCGCCAAACTGGCCCCACTTACTGGCGCCAAACTGTCGGGCCCCCCAGTAGGCCGCTAAAAACTCCACCGCCGCGCTCAGAATCAGAATGAGAAACACCAGCACAATGGACCAGCCAATACCGGCAAAACCGGTGGCCACAGACCAAACCAGAATACAGACTAAAATCAGACTGGCTCCCGGCATGCCGGGAATCAGTTCGCCCAATGCCCCCAGCGCCATCAGCGCCACGAGTATCCAGTAAAGAACGGTTAGGTCCATCGTGTTGCCTCCCTACAGCTGGGTTCCTGCGAAGCGAGCATAGTCCTGTTCGCCCTCTTCGAGTGCCTCTGGAATACCGCCAGGGTAGGCCTCGGCAATCAGGGCCTCAAGCTCGCCAATCCGGTTTTCTGGATTGGGGTGGGTGCTGAGAAACTCCGGCGGACGCCCACCGGATTCCCCCTGAGCCGAGTTGAGAATCGCCATCAGCTCCACAATCCCTTCGGGGTTGTAGCTGGCGTCGGTCATAAAGTCGAAGCCCAGACGATCGCTCTCTAGCTCGTCTTCACGACCGTAGCGCAGGTTCATCATCTGGTTGACGGCCTGGGCAATGATGGCGGCTTGCCGCCCGCCGCCCTGATCGTCGCTAGCTGAGATTGCGATCGCATTCACCAACGCCGCCCCCAACTGCTGCCGGGCCAGATGTTCTGCCCCGTGCCGTGCCACTACGTGAGCCACTTCATGCCCAAGCACGCCCGCAAGCTGCGCCTCCGACTCTAACCGGCTCAGAAGACCGGTCGTGATAAAAATCTGCCCGCCGGGTAGAGCAAACGCATTCACCGTTTGCGCATCGTCCAACACGTGAAACTCAAAAGGGTAAGGCGTCTGGGCAGCGACCGACTGCTGCACGACCGACTGGCCCACCTGATCGACGTACGACTGTAGAGACGGACGCCGATACAGCCCGCCATACTCTGCCAGCACTTCCTGCTTGCCCTGCTGCCCGACGACGATCTCCTGCTCGGGGGACAGGGCAATGCGCTGCTGTTCCCCCGTGATCGGATTCTCAACCGTATTCGTAAAGTAATTGACCAGGCCGAACAGGGCAAACAGCAGCCCAATCAACAGCCGTACCGCTAACCGCCCCACACTGATACTCCGATGACTTTGCTTCGATGATCACTGTCGAACTTAGCATCTAGGACACCGCCATCGGTATATCCCTAGGGAGGTTGTGGCGGATGGACGAGGGGATGAGCCCTGCGGCTGGCTCATCGGCAAGCAGTCTAACCTCGCTAGCGGCGGCGCCGCCGCTACCTTATGCCCCCATCCGCTGTGGCCAGACTGCGAATCGAAAAGATCGATTAATTCCCGTGTATTGTATCCCATACAACCATAGCGAGTCCTTTACAGGCACTACATTAAGTCTGGTCTATTGCTCACACAGGCAAGTACCAACAACGCCATCCGGCGATATCCCTGTCCCCAGGCTCTCGCCGCGCCCATCATCTCTCGTTACTTTTCGCTATGAGTTCCCCCGTCACGCTCACCGATGCGGCTGTCCTCGGTGAGCTTCTGCTGGAAGAAGCCCAGGTAACCCCCTGTACGCCCGGACGTACGGTTGTTCAACAGTTTGAGCAACGCCAGCACCTGCCCGGTGTGGTCGTGATCGACCAGGGTGCCGTCGTCGGCGTCATTTCCCGTCGCCAGCTGTACCAGGGGCTAAGTCAGCCCTACGCCCTGGAGATCTTCCTAAGACGCCCGATTCGCGTCTTTTTAGATCTGAATCCCTACTGCTCTACGCCCCTCACGTTGAGCTATCAGACATCGATCCAATCGGGCGTTAGCAAAGCCCTGTCACGCCCCACCCATGCATTGTTCGAGCCGATTTTGGTTGAGTTTGCCCACCCTCGGCTGCCTCGCCTGCGCAATTTTTTCTTGTTGGACTTTCATACGCTGATGTTGGCCCACTCGCAGATAGCGGCCTCCGTGAACCAACAGCTACACCAGCACCAGCAACAGCTAGAGCAGGAACAGTTGAAAGTGGAGGCCTACGCTCAGCAGCTCGAAGCTAACCAAACCGTCATTCAAGCCCGCAATCGACAGCTAGAGCGCCAACAGCAGCAGCTCGTCAATCAGGCTCAGGAGATTCAGTCGCTCAACCAACGGTTTATGCAGATCGGCGAACTCCTCTCTCACGAAGGAAAGCGGGCCTTTCAGGCGACTTTTGCCGGGGTTAACGCAATCTGCCATCACACCGATCAAATTATGGGGGTGGGTCAGCGGTTAGAGGCGGAACTGATGACGGTTCACGAAACCTCTCACCTGATCGACCAGGTCAGCCGCCAGGTCCATCACCTGTCGGTACAGGCGGCAATTTTCGCGAACCAGGCCTGTGCTAACGGCGAATGTCAGGAGTTGAGCGGGTTTAGCTACATCACCGAAGAAATCAGTAATCTCACCCAACAAACCGCTGAGGCCGGTCGTCAGATTGAGCTGTTGGCCGGGCAGTTTCGCGATCGGGTACGGACGTTTCAAGCCTCGGCCCAGAGCGGAACCGTTACCGCACGATCGCTGATTAGAGAAATTGAGCAGGCTGCGATCGCACTTTCAGAACTCGAGAACATCGTGCGTCAAAACCAGGCAGCACAAGCGACCCGCCCCGATGCCCACCGGCCATCGGCACCGCTGCGGGCAACCGCTCGACCCAAAACCGATCTAACCCGCCTGAACGCCTACAAATCTGAGCCATCTGGAGAAAAAGCGACCCGTCCTGAAAACGAGACCTTACAATCCCCGATTTACTCAGATAGGTTCGCCATGTAAGCTAGCTTACGCTCTTACCATGACCGAGAAAGACCCTTTTGTGAGACTTCCCCTGCTGCAGCAAGAACGGTATCAGCTGGTGAAAGCGGTGGCCACAGAAGCCGTTGGCACCACCTTTTTAGCTCGGGATCGGCAGGTGGCCGGGCAGCCACTGCGCATTATTCAGCAATTAGACCTACGCAGTGAAGATCCGAGCCTGACTCAGTTTGGGCAAACGCTGCTGCTCCACCGAGCCCAGACCATCCAAGATATTTTTGACAACTTGCCCCAGGTAGGCACGCTGTACAGCTACTTTGCCGATGAGCATTTTTTTTATGTTGTCCAGGCCATGATTCGAGGCACCGCCTGGGTGCGCATGTCGTTGAACCCATCGATCGCGGTTCGACAGCAGCAGGTACTGGCCCTGTTAAACACGATGCTCACGCTGATGCAGCGGGTCTATGACCAGGGGTTGGCAAGCTGCTGCCTGTATCCCAACGATATGGTCTGGCAGCCCACCGAGCGGCAGTCCACCTGGACAGGCATGGGCCTGTTCAAGGCGATCACGCAGCAAATCCGCAGAGAGGTGCCCATCTCGGCCTTCTTCCCCGGCGATTCCCTGGCCTACTTTGCCCCCGAGTTTTTGCAGGGGCGGTTTCACTGCGGCAGCGACCTGTACACGCTGGGGATGGTCAGCATTCAGGCACTGCTACAAAAGCCGCTGCCTACCTGGGTTTACATGTCGGCGGCCCACCCGGTGGCGGCAACCAGCTGGTCCAGCTGGCTCGATCTGCCGACCGAGCTGGTCACCGTGCTCAATCGCATGATCGCCCTGGACCCCCTGCAACGCTACAGGGCACCGCTGGAAGTGCTGGACGATCTGGGTCAGCTGACGCTGGCCGCAGCGGAGCGCTAGGCTGTCTCATCCGGCACGTCCGGCGATAGCCGCTTGTAATAAACGCGATCGCACCGAGTCGTTTCGACCCCGGTTGCAGGCTGATAACCTGACTTTTCGTACAGCGCCACCGCCCTGTCTAGAACGGTCGCCGTTTCTAACCACAGGCTTTGAAATCCTTGACGGGCCGCCGCCGATTCTAGCTGCTGGAGCAGGTAGCGGCCCAGCCCCTGCCCCCGAACGACAGGCAGGAGGTACATTTTACGCAGCTCCGCCGCCCGCTCACCTCGGCGGGTTGGACAGTAGCCTGCTGTGCCGACGACTTGCCCCGCTGATTCGACTATCCAAAACTCGCCGCCCGTCTGCCAGTAGTGGGTTTCCACCTCAACGGCATCCTGGTCAGCGCTGCCGCTGCAGGCCCCTTCCCAACCGAGACCATATTCAGTGAGCACAGTTTGGATCACGTTGGCTGCAGCAGTGCGATCGCGCGGCTGCCAATCACGAATCAGATAGGTGCGGTAGTGAGTATGCACAGGCTTAGCTATGAATGCGAGGAGCCGGATGGAGCGTCTCTAGCAGCTCGCTTTCGACCACGGCCAGCTGCTGCAAACGAGTATTGACCTCGTCCCGTTCAAAATATTGCGTCGCCAGGACCCAATAGGCACCGTAATGTCGCGCCTCTGACGCCATCAGCCCTTGGTAAAAGCGCGCCAGTTCAGGCTCCGGGCAGTGCTCAGCCAGCAGACCCAAACGCTCATGGCTGCGGGCTTCAATCAGGGCAGATACCAGCAGCATGTCGAGCATGCGCTCGGGCTCATGGCGTCTGACCTGGGCCTTGAGGCCCGCACCGTAGGGGGCCGGAGCCAACGGAGCCAGAGCCACACCGCGTCGCGCCAGCCACTGGTTCACCTGCTTAAAGTGACTCAACTCCTCCTGGGCAATCTCGGTCAGCGCATCCACCAACGCCTTGCTTGACGGGTACCGAAACATCAGGTTCAGCGCCACCCCGGCCGCCTTGCGCTCACAGTGGGAATGGTCGAGCAGGATCGTGTCTAAGTCGGCCAGCGCCTGTACTACCCACGCCGCCGACGTGGGCGACTGGAGAAACTTGATGGTGGCGGAAGCCACTGCCGGGGTCTGTGCCAACGTCATCCGTTTTCTCCTGGCCGACGCAGATAGGCCACCAGGGCGCTTAGCCCCAGCCGATAGCTGTCCGCTCCAAAGCCGCAGACCTGACCGATGGCCACCGGGGCAATGTAGGAGTGGTGACGAAAGGCTTCTCGCTGATGAATATTACTTAGATGAACCTCAACGGTCGGAATCGCCACCGCCGCGATCGCATCTCGCAGCGCCACACTCGTATGGGTGTAGGCTGCTGGATTAATTAAAAGGCCCTGGTAGATACCCAGTGCCGTCTGCACCTCATCTACCAGAGCACCCTCATGGTTGGATTGAAAACTCGTGAGCTTTACGTTTAGCTCGCTCGCCTGAGTTTCTAAATTAGCAACAATGCGTTCAAGCGTCATCGAGCCATAGATGCCCGGTTCACGCTTGCCCAGCATATTCAAATTGGGGCCGTGCAAGACGAGCACGCTTAAGTCTGTATGTTGAAGCTTCTTTGTCTGAGTCCTAAATTCCTGAAAAACCTCAGCAGCAGATTCACTGCCGCTATTACCGGGTAATTTAGGTTTAGGCGAATCAGACACCGCCAAATCAAAGCTTAGCGGCGGGGATACTTGCGGTCATTAACGGGAATAGGAATGGCTTCATGCTCGGGCTGAGTCTGGGGTCCCAGGAGTGAGTCAATCACACGGTTGACCAGATCCTTCAGCTTTTCAAGAATTTTACCGATATCCATGAGCCAGGTGTCTCCTATCTCACTCTAATTTAGCATCACAAATTACAACCCGTTGCACCCTCGCAATTTTTTTAGATTTGCTAAGCAACCTTGAGTGCCAACCGCAAAAATACCGTCAGCATTGCAAATGTGATGTTCTTATCATAACGAATCGACAGGAATGGTCAAGAAATCAAACGATAGGTTCTGGCCGCCCGGTCGCCTCTTCCGTAGGGTAGACAGGCCCATCGGCAATCCCCGTCATCGCTAGCTCATCTGACGTCTGAGCCAGTCTAGGGCCGTCGAGGTACTCATCAGCCTGACCCAGTCCCGGCCCCGCGATTTGCCAAAGCGACACTCCAGACTCAGGGTCTGGTCACGGTTGGCCAGTCCTAGATAAACCAGTCCCACTGGCTTTTGGGGGGTGCCGCCGCCCGGTCCAGCAATCCCCGTCACGCTGAGCCCCCAGTCAGTGTCCAGGTGCGATCTCACCCCTGCGGCCATCTGCTCTGCAACCTGGGCACTCACGGCACCGTGCTGGTCTAGGGTGGCGGCCTGGACGCCGAGCAACGCTTGCTTGACCCGATTGTCGTAGGCAATCACCCCACCCAAAAAGTAGGCCGAACTGCCCGCTACGGCAGTAATGGCCTGACCGAGCCCACCGCCCGTACAGGATTCGGCCACCGATAGGGTCTCATTGCGGTCGAGCAATAGCCGACCGACCGCATCCGCCAGCGTATCGTCATCGGTGCCAAAACAGTCGCTACCGGCAATCTCTAAAATCTGTTTAGCCACCGGGTCGATCAGGGCTTCGGCCTCAGGCTGGGTTTTAGCCTTGGCCGAAATCCGTAGCTTGATCACGCCCCTGCTCGCGTACGGGGCCACGGTAGGGCTCTCAAGCTTGAGCAGGTGATCTACCCGCTCGGCCAGCCCCGACTCGCTCACCCCCCAAAACTTCAGAGTCCGGCTATGGATAGTGGCGGTCACCCAGCCCTGTTCCTTCAGGTAGGGGACGGCTGTCGCCTGCCACATGGGGTACATCTCGCGGGGCACGCCGGGGAAGGTCATCACCACCAGCCCGGGTCGGGGCTGCCATAGCATGCCAGGGGCCGTGCCCGTGGGATTGGGCAGCACGTCTGCTCCCACGGGCAGGCAAGCCTGTTTAAGATTGTTGGCACTCATGGTGCGGCCCCGCTGAGCAAAGCGCGCCTTCAGGGCCTCTACTAGTGCGGGACGTTCCTCTAACTCTGCGCCAAAAAATTCAGCCAGGGTCTCGGTCGTCAGATCGTCAGGCGTAGGCCCCAATCCGCCGGTAAAAATCAGCAATCGGGCCCGCTCACAGGCAATGGCAATGGCCCGCATCAGCCGCAGGGGATTATCACCTACAACGGTTTGGTAATGGTGCGAAATACCGAGGTCGGCCAGCTGCTGCGCCAGGTACTGGGCATTGCTATTCAGAATCTGCCCCAGCAGCAGCTCGGTACCCACGCAAATGATTTCAGCGCTGCCTGTCATGAGATGTCCGTAGGAGATGCCGGTAAGAAATATCTAAAAATCGGAGGAAAACTGTTCGGCGGCTGCCTGGTAGTAGACTATAGCAACGTTGCAGCGCTTTGTGCAGGTGGGTTGACGGTGGGGAAGTGGAGGCAGCTGACCGGGCTCCGCCCGAGGGCGGCGGCGCAGGCAGCCGATCGAAACACCGGGGGAAGCTGGCTACAGCCCTACCGATGGGAGCTGAGCTGGTTAATAGGCGGCCTGCTGTTCCGAAGCATGATCGCGGCTGGGCTCCTGACCGGTTGGGACGAAGCCTACTACTATCTCTATACTCGGCATCTGAGCTGGAGCTATTTTGACCATCCGGTCATGGTGGCGCTCACCACAGGCATTGGCCCCTGGCTGACCGGCACAGTCTCCCAATTGACAATTCGGCTGGGGACGCTGGGGCTCTATACCGGCAGTCTGGTGCTGCTGTATGCCAGTGCCCGGCATCTGTGGGGCAGGCCGACGGCTCGGCTGACGCTTGCGATCGCAACCCTGGTGCCGCTCTTTACATTAGCCTTTGGGACCCTCACCGCACCCGACAGCGGCCTGATCTGCTTCGGCACGCTAGTGCTGTTTTGGGCAGCTCAGGAGTTTTTCCCTGCCGCCGCGCAGGACCCACCCTCACCCATCACTCACTATCGACCCACCTACCGGCTGGCGCTGATCAGTCTGGCCCTGGGGCTCGCCTGCATCAGCAAATATCACGGTTTTTTGTTGGGGCTCGGGTTGGTGATGTTTTGCCTGACCAGCCCTCGTCATCGCCGCGCCTTGTTCAGTCCCTGGCTGGGGTTGGGACTGGGTCTGTTTGCAATAGCGCTGTTTCCCCTGTGGTGGTGGGGTCTGCAGACTGACTGGCTCTCGTTGCAGTTTCACCTGGGCATCCGCTTCGAAAGCGACGCCCCCACTCGCTACAGCCTGCTACAGCTGCTGGGCGTCTGGGGGGTCGGACTGGCCTACCTGTTTCCGACCTTGGGGCTGCCGCTGTGGTGGGTGAGCCTGCAAGGGCTATGGCAGCAGCTTCGGTGGACGGGGCGCTGGCGTAGCCTCTCCGGAGCAGAATCGCAGCCAACCCAGACGCTGGCAGGCTTTTACCAGCGGCAGTCTTTGCTGCTGTGGTTCGGTCTACCGATTGCACTGGGGTTTACGCTCCTGGGGGGAGCAAAGCACATTTTTCCAGCCTGGCCCGCCCCCGGACTCTGGTGGCTCACACCGCTGCTAGCCTATCGGGCGACCCACTGGCCGAAGCCGCGGGTGCGGCGCTGGCTGAGCCTCTCTGGCTGGAGTATCGGGATTGCGCTGACCATCGCCTTTCTGCACATCACCCTAGGACTACTCCAAAAGGACAGCCCCTACGCCCCCTTGGGTGGATTCATCGCTCCCGCGCAGGACCCTGTGAATGAGCTCATCGACACGGTCCAACTCCACCGCCGTCTGGCATCGTCCCCACAGCTTCAAACAGCGCTGACGGAGACCGATTTCGTTTTCACCAATCAGTACTTTTTGGGGGGGTATTTCGATATGGCCCTGCACGGGCTGACCTCAGTTCCAGTGACTAGCTTTACCCAGGATCCGCGCGGTTTTGCGGTGTGGTCTAACCCCGCCGAATTGGTCGGACAGGATGCTATTTACATCACCACCGAGCGGTACCACCGGCCTGAGATTACCGAGACTTACTTACCCTATTTCCGGCGATTTGAGCCTTTGGGTAACGTGTCAACCGACCGTCAGGGCGGCATCACCAATACGTTTTACTTGTATAGGGCAACCGAACTGTTAAAACCCTACGAGTATCCGTATTAGGCACCGCCCAACTTCACAGGCGGCGATCTTCACAGGCGGCGATGACAGCGGCTGCCTTTACCGCGCCTGATGCCGCGCTTTCCAGCCGGTGTAGCTGAGCAGCGCCGACGCGCCCAGGGCGTAGGCAATGCCGCTAGGCATCCCTGAAAAGGCCAGCGCCAGGCTCCCTACCCATAGGGTTAGGGCATAGATAAACAGCACCGTAAACCGGTGAGACAGGCCCGCATTGAGCAGCCGATGGTGCAGATGACGCTTATCCGCCACAAAGGGCGACAGCCCCCGACGCATTCTCATCAGAATGACCGCCGACATATCGATAATGGGCACCGCCAGAATCAGGTAGGGCAGCAGCACCGCCGCTGTGGTCACACTTTTGACCAGGCCAATCACGCCGACGCCCGCCAGGGTAAAGCCCATAAAGTAGGCACCGCCATCACCCATAAAAATTTGAGCCGGGTTGAAGTTGTAACGCAAAAAGCCCAAGCAGCCCCCTGCTAGCGCCGCTGCCACCAGCGCCGCCGCTGGCTGGTCCATAAACAGCGCCACAATCATCATCACCAGTGCAGCAATGCCCGATACGCCAGCGGCCAGGCCGTCTAGCCCATCAATCCAGTTAATCGCGTTAGCCATGCCTACCAGCCATACGACCGTCACCGGCAGGCTGATCCAATTCGCTAGCTGGACAATATCGGCACCGGGTAAGAATAAATCGAGGCCAGGAATCGAAACGAAGGTAATATCGACCCCCACTTTCCAGGCCAACGCAGCCACAATTGACTGCATAATGAGCCGACTGATTGCCGATAGACCGAACAGGTCATCCATCAGGCCAATCAAAAAGAAGGCCAGCCCCCCCAGTGTCACCCCCCAAATCTCATACTCTTCCACTGGACCGAGGGGTTGGCCAGTCACACCTAAAAAGCCCCCAAATCCCCAGACGGTGAGGAGCGCGATCACAACCCCCACAAAAATTGACACGCCACCCAGCCGGACCATTGGCGCTTGGTGGACCTTACGCCCACCGGGCATATCAACCCGCCCGCAGCTCAGCCCTGCCTTTTTGACCAGCGGCGTCAACAAGAGGACGACGATCGCCGACAGGAGAAATGCAATAAGCGGATAAATCTGAAACGGCATGGAGGAAGCCAGTTGAGACGGGTGGGCTGACAGCGGGAAACGGTTGCCACTGCTATTTCTCTAGCAAAGCCATGTAGCCATACTAGCTGTCGTAAGTCACATCGCCCAAGCAGATCTAAAGGGCCGCTCGACGATAATCCGGACAAGCGGGCAAGGCTGCGTACAGTTTTCACAGGCGCTGCCTTCCCGTCAGCATAAATAGCAAGAAGCTCCCGGTAAGTCAACGGGGTTTGCTGTTCGGCGACAGCTTAACCCCATTAACTATTGACCGGCCCGACGATGCCTGACGGCTTTAGCACGGTTCTAGCGGACCGGTGTCTCCAGAGTCACCGCGACTAAACGAGAGCTGGGACGCCCGCGCTCAGATGTGGATACAGGGGGAAACGATCGCACAGGTCCGCAACGCGACGGCGGCATGAGTCTTCGATTACGCGATCGTCCGAATTCAGCAGCCGATCAGCGATGATGTCAGCGATTTCAATAAACTCAGCGGTGCCCAGCCCCCGCGTTGTCATGGCCGGGGATCCCAGCCGCAAACCGCTGGTAACGAATGGTGACTCCGGATCAAAGGGCACCGTATTTTTGTTAGCCGTGATATTAATGCCACTGACCAGGGCATCGGCGCGCTTGCCCGTCATACCGATGGAGCGCAGGTCTAGCAGCGCCAAGTGGTTGTCCGTTCCCCCAGAGACGACTTTGATACCGCGCTGCTGCACCTGGTCGGCCAGCGCTTGGGCATTTTCGACCACTCCAGCGGCGTAGGTCTTGAAGCTAGGCTGTAGCGCCTCGCCAAAGGCAACGGCCTTAGCAGCAATCACATGCTCAAGGGGACCGCCCTGACTGCCAGGGAAGACCGCTTTGTCAAATTTTTTGCCCAAGTCGGCATCTCGGGTCATGATCAGGCCGCCACGGGGGCCGCGCAGGGTTTTGTGGGTCGTGGTGGTGACGACGTCACAGTGGGGCAGCGGGCTGGGATGGACACCTGCGGCGACCAGCCCGGCGATGTGGGCAATATCAGCCATCAGATATGCCCCGACTTCATCTGCGATCGCACGGAACCGATCAAAGTGAATCGTTCGGGAATAGGCTGAGTAGCCACAGATAATCAGCTTAGGCTTGTGGGTGAGGGCCTGCTGCCGAATCTCGTCAAAATCGAGCTGCTCAGTCTCGCGGTTGACCCCGTACTGCACCACGTTGAACCACTTACCCGAAAAATTCACGGGCGATCCGTGGGTGAGGTGTCCCCCGTGGGACAGGTCCATACCCAAGATGGTGTCACCCGGCGACAGCAGCGCCAGGAAAACTGCAAAATTCGCCTGCGCGCCTGCGTGGGGTTGGACATTGGCATGGGCCGCGCCAAACAGCTGCTTGACCCGGTCGATCGCTAACTGCTCCACCTGATCGATAAACTCACAGCCACCGTAGTAGCGTTTGTTCGGTAAGCCCTCAGCATACTTATTGGTCAGCACTGACCCCTGGGCTGCCATGACCGCGCGGGACGTAAAATTTTCGCTAGCAATCAGCTCCAGATGGTCGCGCTGGCGCTGCAGCTCGCGACCTAGAATCGCTGCGGCCTCAGGGTCATGCTGGTGCAAAAAATCAAAGTCGGTGGTCATCTTAGTTAGTCCTTGGCACACGGCCCGAAGTCAGCAAAGTTAGCGAGACACTGGTTGGCAAACCACCAACGGCTGTGGGCTATATATCATAACCCGCACTGAATGCACCTTAAAGAGGATAATAAGGACGGTCGAGTAGTGGCTTGCTCGCACTGACAGACCCTAAAATCCCACCTAAAACCCATCAAGGTTCACTGACAAGGTTCACTGACAGCACCGTCTGACCATACGGCGATGCTGGGCGGTTGCCAGCTTATGCGGCCCCTACTGCCGATTGAGTACGGTTGGAGCAAGTGCAGCTATCGCACTAAAATTCGAATAAATTTTTGTTTTCTCGGCCAGTTTGTATCAAAATGTAACGACCGAAAATCTATAATGAGTGTGAAATAAGGCTGAAACAGCTGCTGAAATAGGCCTGACAACACGCACCTAATAGTTGTTGCCCCTTGTTTTCCCTCCGATCTCGAATGCTGACACAATCCCCGCCCAAACCCCGCTTCATCTCCCTAGAAGAGTCCTACGAGCGCTGCAGGCAGATCACTGCCGAATACTCCAAAACCTTCTACATGGGCACATTGCTGATGTCGGAGGCAAAGCAGCGGGCCATTTGGGCCATCTACATGTGGTGTCGCCGCACCGACGAACTCGTTGACGGTCCCCAAGCCCAGCTCACTACTGAGGCGACCTTAGACGAGTGGGAAGCGCAGCTAGAGTCGGTTTTTGCCGGTCGCCCCCAGGACGATTACGACGTGGCGATGGTCGATACGCTGGAGCGCTTTTCCTTAGATATTCAACCCTTTCGCGACATGATTGAGGGGCAGCGGATGGATTTGCGCCGAGCCCGCTACGAGACCTTTGAAGATTTAAAGCTCTACTGTTACCGGGTAGCTGGAACGGTTGGATTGATGTCAACACTGGTCATGGGCGTTGACTCTGACTACAACACTGCGCCCTGGGCCAGCAGCATTCCTGCCCCGACCGAGGAGGCGATCGCCTTGGGCATTGCCAACCAACTGACCAATATTCTGCGCGACGTGGGGGAAGATGCCAAGCGGGGTCGAATCTATTTGCCGCTCGAAGACCTGGCGCTGTTCAACTACAGCGAACAAGATCTGATGAACGGCGTCATTGACGACCGCTGGCGAGCGCTCATGCGATTTCAGATTCAGCGGGCTAAGAAGTTTTACCGCGAGGCTGAGCAGGGCATCAGCGTCCTAAACCCGGATGCTCGTTGGCCAGTTTGGTCAGCCCTGATGCTCTACCGCAAGATCTTAGACGTGATTGCCGAAAACCAGTACGACGTATTTAACCGGCGAGCCTTCGTACCCACGCTCCGAAAAGTGCTCTGCCTGCCGCCAGCGCTGCTAAGAGCGCGAGTGCTCTAGGTCCAAGCTGCTTCCAAGCTGCTTTGGGGGGATGTAGTCGTCCTGGCCACGCAATGGAGACAGCGGCGGCGATCGCAACCACCAAAAACAGCAGAAAGCTGTCGGGGGGGAACACCCCGACCGCTTTCGCCGTATTCGCCGCTTTTAGAAAAACTAGGAAGCTGTTGTCTGAGTTGCCAACATCTCTTTTAGCTTTTCGAGTTCTTGTGCCCAGCGGGGGTCGGGCTGAACAGGACCACTGTCCGTGCTGGCGGCGGTATTGCTTGAATTGCGCGACTTCTTGCTGCGACGATTCCCCCCCGACTCTGATGAATCGCCCTCGCCAGACTCCTTATTCCGGGGCAACGCTTTCTCGACCTTGAGCTCAGCGCCTTGGAGCGTTTGACCGTTGTATTTTGCAGCCAGCGCATCGGCAATCTCTTCGGTCTTGACCGTGACAAATCCGAAGCCGCGACACTTACCGGTCTTTCGGTCGGCAATGAGCTTAATAGAAGTAATGCTTTCCTGATCTTCTGCGAAAACAGCCTCAAACTCTTCTTTTTGAACGTCTTTGGACAGATTGCCCACATATAACCGCATCGACATTTATATACCTCTAGGTTTAATTAAACAGACAGTCCGAGAAAAAACAGATGTTTAAAGCTGTAGACGGAACTGAATAAAGCCTTGAAAAGGCCGATTGAACCCGCTGACACTCTCAGCATCAGCCAGGGTTGAACACAGGGTCGGGACTGAAGTGACTGCCGAAATCGCAAACGAGCGCATGCAGATAACCCAGAGCCAAAAAAATCGAGAGTAGACAATACTATGAGTGGCTGGACGATGAGTGGCTGGGGCAAGAGAGATAGACTTGGTCAATGTGCTGAGGACACCGAGGGACGCTGTCCCGCAAGCGCAGAAAGCGCCTTGGCCAGCCATCGCGCAAAGCATCAGGGCAATGACTACCTAAAACCCATACGGCCAATAACCCATACGGCCAATGACAGCCTTCCTTTGCCCAGATGAGGCGGCAATTACGTTCAGTCACTGAGCGTAGGCTAGTGCATAACAACAGGTCGCCGGAATGAGTAACAATCACTACTTTCAGTCGGCCTTACCTTCATTAAGGTATCACGACAGTCCAGGGGCAAACCAGTCAAAAGGGTATATTTTTCGTTAATCCCAGGCAGGAATCATGAAGTCCTGAAGTCAGTGCATCTGCAGATTCAGATGGCCTGGGGGATTAATCAGCCCCTTAGAAGGAAGACCAGCCCAAATTGAGCTGGCCGATTGCTGTGTTGAGAGTAGGAGAACCCTTGCCCGCGCATACCGGATCGTGATTGATCCAGCCTGAACCAGACAAACGGAGTCCTATTACAAAACTTAACATTGTGATTCCAGCTTTGCAATGCAAATCTATTTTGAACCCATGCCGCTCTATGCAGCCCCCGTCCCAGGCCTCATTGGGTCGGTGGCTCGGCCCTTAGAACTAACCCCGTACCAAAATCCATAGTCCGCTCAATACAGCCACCCCGATCACCACGAGCGACCAGGTTGGATGATTCCCCCGTAGCTGTTCACCTCCGGCGTCAAGGAATTGGATGTCAATCCAGGCCTGCTGTCCACGACGAAACCAGCCCTGCGCCGAGACTGTTCGCCCCAAGCGCTGCCAGGGCTTGGGGCCAAGGCTAAGGCAGTTGCCAATCGGCCCCAGCGCCGAGAAGACGTGAAGTTTTATCAAGCCGCTCGGGGTCTTGATCAGCAAGTCTTGGCCCAACCAGTTAGCAATACCAGGCCGTCCTAGCAGCTGACCGGTCAGATGGGCTGGCAGACTGTCATTGGGCAGCAGATCGGGGACAGTTAGCCAGTTGGGTAGGTCGGCAGCAGTGGAAGGCTGACGCGGGTCAAGATCCGGGAAAAAGGTGTTCATTCGCAGTAGCGCGCCGGTCCCTAGACCGAGCAACGACGTGCTTTTGATAATGGTCAAATCTTGGTTAAGCCAGTCGAGAAAAACCAGATTGACGCTGGTTGAGATCGCACCCAGCCCCCATAGGGCCAGACCCAAGAAAAACCCAATAACCAAGCCGGACCAGGCTCCGCCCTGTAGCAGCAGCCGTCGCCATTCCGAACCGCTCAGCTGGTTAGACCGACGATTGGCCAGCGCCACCACCGAAAAATCAAGCGCTGGCTGTAGTTGCCAGTGGCGAGCATAGACCGTCAGCAGTTGTAACCGGTCACCCAGCGGTGGCTGGGGCTGCCCAATCGACAGCCAGGCTCGCCAGGGATTGAGCGCATCCCACTGAAACAGCGTTGCCAGCGGCTGCCGGCCGCACTCAGCATAGAGCGGTAGGGTGCTGGCCAGCCCCACCGGCAGCAACAGCGTCAGACGCTCGATCAGCGGAGGCGTATACCCCTGGTCAGCGACCGCTTCTGAGAGGCCAAAGGAGAGTTTGCCCAGGGCACGAGCCAGGCCGTTGGGGTTGCCAGTCAGCTGGGTTGCGGTGCGATCTCGATAGTAGGGCCGGAGCCGCGCCGTCCAGCAAACCGTCTTCTGCAACAGCCAAAAAACGCCGTAGCAAACGGTCGACAAAATCCCGGCTGCTAGCTTGACGAGCCGCTTCTGCCGATTGCCCCACCGAGCTAGCGACCAATACCCCTGATGCAAGACCTGTAGCAGTAGCCCCACTAACGATAGCAGCGGCCAGTCTGGTCCCTGCCAATGACTCAGCTCGTAGGCATACAGCGTCGCAATCTCATCGTCGGTCAGTCGATCGAGCAGTCCCTGACTGACCACCAGCCGTCCGTAGCGCGGTAGCCACCCATAGGAAAATATCAGCGGAATCGGGGTAGGTAAATACTGTAGGGAGGGAAACGCCCAGTTCCGCTTCAGGCAGACCTTTCTCAACAGCTGAACGGCCTCTTTGCTATGAGCGCCGAGCTGTTTAGTCGAGTAGGCTTTCGCATCGTGCCGCCACCGTAGCCACAGGTCCCACAGCCAGGGCGAGGCCACCAGCAACAGCAGCAAAATCACCAAAATCCGCCAGGTCTGATCTCGGTTGAACGCACGGATAACCGGCACATAGAACGGCAAAATTCGGTCCAGCATGCTCAAATAGCCGTTGATTCCCTGCATTGTTCCATGGACCAGGTAGCGCAGCGTGCCAAACGCCAGCACCGCACAGGCAACCTGAGAAAGCCAGAATCGCCAGCGATTAACCTTACCGAGTGACCGTCCAGTTTTGAGCCGTCCCCCCTGCTGCCAGCCCAGCTGTGAGACGTCTGCGCCGGGCAAATCAGGGACGGGCAGATCAGGGCCGGGCAAATCAGGGACGGGGAGATCAGGCGGCGGCGACTCGGCGATCATTTCAGGGGGCTGCTCCGGAACCGGTGCTCGGGCCGTCCCAGAAGATATCGGCGAGATTGGCACGCCTTGGGGCTGATTTAGCGCATCGTATTGAAAGAGTGAAGGGGAGGAGGCGATGTCTTCACTAGCTTCACGGCTCTCGACCGGCGGCAGCGGAACTGGCGACGGGAGTGATGCCGCACTCTGCTCGGTCGCATCCAGCGGTTGCAATCCACTTTGCCCCGTAGCAGCCTCCAGGGCCTGAAACCCACTTAAATCAATCGGAGGCGGATCAATCGGACGCTCGGGCATCGGGGACTCTACCGTCAGCGGCTGAAATCCGCTCTTGTCTGTCGAGACGGGTGCATCGGACAAGCTGGACAGCTGTTCCTGGGCCCAGACCTTGACATGCCGACTGCCGCTTTTTGCCAATGCTTCACACAACTCTACGGCAGCATTGGTTTTACCCTGGGCTCGAAAAGCTCGGACCTGCCCCATTTTTGCCTTGATCTGAATCGCTTTGGGGACGTCAGCAGTCTGCAACTGCTCGAAGGTCGAGAGCGCCCGGTCGTACTGTCGCTGCTTCAGGGCATGAACCCCTGCTTTGAGCTGTCGGTCGGGATCGAAGGGTAGAGCCATACTCACGGTGCCTGATCAGCCGTTGGGGGACTGAATACAGGGGTAGACAGTGTAGACACTAGGGTAGGCAAATTTTAGGGGGAACGCGTCAGGGGGATGGGAAGACGAAAGGGGGCCGTCAATCGCTACCTATTTTTGCTCCGTTAGCTGCGTCATCAGCGCGTACAGTTCGGCATCTGTCTCACCGGATAGCTGCCGCTCTTTCAGGTCAATGAGTCCGTGCGCCAACGTCTCTGCCTGCTTTTTGTAGACGGTGTTGGCCGCCAGCAGGTCGGTAAAAATTTCCTGTTCAATTTCTAGACGACTGGCCGCATCGGACTGGGGAGAGGCATAATCGGCTTCGTCCACGTCATACCTCAGCAGGAAAATCAGGGCGTTGCTGAGGGACTGGAGCTGCTTTTGCAGGTCACGAGTGTCCAGCTCTAGCCGGTCAAAGCCGACCTGGCCATCGATACGCAGTTCTATAATGGGGCGATCGTCGGGGTTGATTTTGCCACTGTCGATGGCGGACTGGAGGGTTGCGATCGCACCTTCCCGCACATCTTCAATCTCCGACTGAGGCCGCACCGTCAGCTTCAGCCGCTTCGCCGCCCGCTGCCGGTAGTCCGTCTTCAGCTCAGCGCTGACGTTATTGGCTTCAATCTCTACTAGCAGCACCCCTCGCCGAAACTGGGTCTCTTCGATGTTGTTGGCCTCAATCGAGCCGGGGTTAAAAATCCAGCCGTCCTCGGCGTAGTGCTTGTGGATATGGCCCAGCGCCAGGTAGTCCACCCCCGCCTTTTGCAGCGGCTTCACCTCTGCATACCTGAGCGCCCCCGCATACCGAGCAATCTGCCCCTCCAGCCCGTGATGGAAAAGGAGAACGTTCGCTGCCGGTCCCTTGGGCAATTCCCCCATTGCCTCAGCAATTTTCTCAATCGCTTGGGGCGCCGCCGCCCCGTACCAGCTAGAGCCGAGGACCCGTACACCACAGTCCAGGTCGATATATCCTCCGCGCCGGGTGGCCTCATCCCAGTGGGAATAGAACGGCTCGCCGTTGGCCGTATCCCCCGGCTCCAACAGCTTCAGCAGACCCCAGTCGGACAGGTAGCGTAGCCAGCTAGTCTTAGTCCCGTAGGGTCGGTTGTCGTGGTTGCCTTCGATGGCTAGAACGGGAATCGCTGCCTGTTGAAGCATTTGTAGACACAGCTGGGCCTGGTTGAGAATTGCCGGCTGAATCATCCGATGCTCAAACAGGTCCCCGGCGATGATGACAAAATCTACCTTTTCGTCGATGGCGTAGCGCTGCAGGGCGTCCTGCAGGGCAAAGAAAAAGTCCTTCGTGCGCTCCGGGCTGTCGTAGCGGTCGAAGCCCAGGTGAATGTCGGCGAGGTGCAGGAATTTTGGCATGATGGCGGGTCGTTGGCCGGGAAGGATAAGTGTAGCACTGGTGTTCTAGGATTCGATGAAGTTGAAATTTGGCGCAGCAGTTACTGGATTGGGCGGACGGTGTTTCACCCCATGCTGGTGGCAGCGGGAATGATTGTCGGTGCGATCACGGCGCTGCTGACCTACCTCCGCCAGCATCAGGCAAAGACCCTGTGCATTCAGCCCACTGGCCTGTCAGATGTCACCTACCTTGTCCTTGAAGGCAACCTAATTCCTGGACTGGGATGGCTTATCGACACTGTGATTAGCCTGGGCTAAGCATCAGCCGGAGCATGCCCCACCCCGTCAGCTTGCGGGGCAGGGTATGTTGATCGACTATTCGCGCGCGCTTCAAAAGAGCATCTGCCTGATGTTTGGACTGCTGTTAAAGCCTTGTTGCCGATATTTGGGCAGAACACCGATATAGTAAAGTGTTGCTTCCTCAAGGCCATCTCTGGTAGCACCCGGATAAATCACAGGTAAGACAAACCCTACAGGTTCACCATCGTGGTCGAAACCTATCTGCCACCAGGCATCCTGGTACGAAAAATACTCTTCAGCTTCAGCTAAAAACTTTTCGGCAGCCTTCGTAGCCCCGTTTTCGACAACTTTCTTTCGATCACTGGTGTCTAAGGAAGATTCCATCACAGAAGCAACCATAGCGAGTAAAGGAGCAGTTCCTGCTTTCTCCACTGACTTGAAAACCAATCGAGGCGGAACCTCAAGCCCGGCTTGAGGCTCTTCCCAAACGTATGGGACTTTCCAGTAAGTTGGCTGCTCCATACAGCTAGCGCTAAACCGCTGCTCCGTTTGTCTCAGCCGCCAGTTCCTCTAACTGTGCCTGCTGGTCCTGGGTAATGCAGGACTGAATCATGTCTTCGATGTCGCCCTCTAACGCAGGCGTCAAGCTGAAGTTTTGGCCGAGGCGGTGGTCGGTGATGCGGTTGTCCTTGTAGTTGTAGGTACGGATTTTTTCAGCGCGGGAGCCGCTGCCGACTTGAGAGCGGCGCATGTCGGTGATTTCGGCCTGCTGTTCTTGCAGCTGCATTTCGTAGAGCTTGGCTCGGAGGATTTGCATGGCGCGTTCGCGGTTTTGCAGTTGCGATCGCTCCTCCGTGCAAAACACCCGAATCCCCGTCGGCTTGTGCATCAGGTCCACCGCTGTCTCGACCTTGTTCACATTCTGACCGCCCGCACCGCCAGACCGCGCCGTGCTCATTTCAATATCTTTCGGGTCAATCTTGACCTCTACGTCGTCCACTTCGGGCATGACCGCTACCGTGGCCGTAGAGGTGTGAACTCGCCCACTAGCCTCTGTACTCGGCACTCGCTGCACCCGATGTACGCCCGCCTCGTACTTCAGCTTGCTATACACCTGGTCGCCCTGAATCTCAAGCATGGCCGGAACTTCGCTGATGGTCTTAACCTTCCAGTTTTGACCGTCGGCATATCGGCTATACATCCGCACTAAGTCACTGGCCCAGATGCCGGCCTCATCGCCGCCGGTTCCCGCCCGTACTTCGAGCATGATGTTCTTTTCGTCGTTGGGGTCGCGGGGCAGCAGCAAAATTTTCAACCGAGTTTCAAGCTGCTCACTCTGCCCCTCTAATTCCTTCAGCTCTTCGTTGGCCATCTCCTTCATTTCAGGATCGCCCGCCGCTTCTTTGAGCACTTCCTGCGCCCCTTCGTAGTCTTCCTGCACCTGCTGCCACTCACGGTAGGTGTTGACCGTTTCTTCTAGGGAAGCACGAGCCTTAGCAATTTTCTGAAACTCATCCGGCGAACTGGCCACGTCTGGGTCGGCCATGCGCCGTGTCAGCTCCTGAAAGGTTTGCTCAACGGACTGCAGCTTGTCGAGTAAATACTGTTCGGCCATCGTTCAACTCCTGAATGCGGTTGGGCCTCGTTGACCCTAAAAATGCAAAATTTCCGAGCAGCCGAAGCCACTCGGAACCCAATCAAAGAGTGAACCGGCTAATTGTCGCCGCTAGCCTGGCTATCGTCAGACATACCGTACTTACGCAGGAAGCGTTCAACGCGTCCCTCGGTGTCAATAATCTTTTGCGTGCCCGTGTAGAAGGGATGGTTACCAGACCACACGTCGACGTGCAGTTCGGGCTTGGTCGACCCGACGGTCATGATTAGCTTACCGTCGCAGTAAACCTTTGCTTCGGGGTACCACTCGGGATGAATGTCAGACTTTGCCATGATTCTAGATATGCAGATTGAAAATCTTTGGGAAAGCGGATTTTTAGTTTAGCGCTTCGAGAACTGAGACGCCTTGCGCGCTTTCTTGAGACCGTACTTCTTCCGCTCTTTGCTGCGGGGGTCACGGGTCAGGTAGCCCTCGACCTTCAGCGGCTTGCGGTTGTCGGGGTCTAGCTCACACAGGGCCCGGGCTACACCCAGCTTGATGGCATCCGCCTGACCAGTCAGACCACCGCCGCGAACGTTGACCAGAATGTCGTAGTCGCTCTCCAACCCTAGCGTCTCTAGCGGAGCACGCGTTGCGGCCAGATAAGCAGCATTGAACTGCAGGTGCAGATCGCCAGGCTTGCCGTTAATTTTGAGTTCACCGCTGCCGGGGACTAGGCGTACTCGGGCTACGGAAGATTTACGGCGGCCAGTGCCCCAGTAAACTACGCGATCGGACTGCTCACTCACTTGATGGTCTCCTGTGAAAGGTTGGTTTGGGTTAGGAAGGTCGGTTAAGAGGGGTGGGGCGGTGGGGAAGTTGGGGGGTGGGGTGGTCTTTGAGACTTAGAAATTTCTAACCGCAGAACCTCCTCACTTCCCTACCACCTAACTACCCCACCGCTTAAAACGTTTGAATCGTCATGGCTTCGGGATGCTGAGCCTGATGGGGATGCTCCGGGCCAGCGTAGACCTTGAGTTTGGTAAATAGCTGGCGGCCCAACGCGTTCTTGGGCAGCATGCCTTTGACCGCTTTCTCAATGATGCGCTCGGGAATGCGCTTTTGCAGCTCGTCAAAGGTTTCGGTCTTCATGCCACCGGGGCGGCCAGAGTGACGCCGATAAAGCTTGTCGAAACGCTTGTTGCCAGTGATGTCGATCTTTTCGGCGTTGATGACCACGACAAAATCGCCCGCATCCATGTGAGGGGTGAAGGTGGGCTTATTCTTGCCCCGCAGTACAGCAGCAATCTCGGTCGCCAGACGACCCAGACGCTGGTCAGTGGCATCGACTACGTACCACTTCTTATCAATTTCGTTTACGGGGGGGACGTAGGTCTTAGTCATCTCAGCTTTCCTTCAGCGGTGGCGGACACCGGTAACAACAAACGGTTTATGGATAAACCTACTATTCAGACGGACTATTCAACGGACTTATTCAGACGAAAGGTACTCGGGTGCGGGTGAGGAAGCTGCCTGGGACTGAAGCATCTGCTGGTGCAGTTTCTCATCGGAGGACAGCAATAGCCGGGGCTGGGTATCGACCCAGACGTCCGGCGAAAAGGGAAAGTCATCGTAACCGACCCGAAGCAAACAAAGCCCCTTAGCCGGGGCAGCATACTTAACGAGATCGCGACGTTGGGACCGCCAGAGTTCGGTGAAGTCGTCTGGTGTTACCCGGCCTCTGCCGACCTGCACCAGCAGGCCCATAATGAGGCGAACCATACCGTAGAGAAAGCCCTTGGCCTGTAGCTCTACATAGACGAAAGGTCCGGTGCGATCGCACTGCGCCACCTGCAGCTCAACCCAGGAATGTGCCCGCTTTGAACCTGCACGGTGAAATGCAGCTAGATCATGATACCCCACTAACGGCAATAATGCCGACCGCATCTGCTCGACGTTCAGCGGCTCATGATAAAAGTGCCAGGCTGTGGGCTGCACAAACAGATTCGGTAAAGCCGCTGTGTACAGCGTGTAGCGATAGCGCCGCCACCTAGCCGAGTACTGTGCATGCCAGTCGTCGGGCACCTGGGCCGACCCACGAATGACGATGTCCTCTGGCAAACGATGATTGAGAATTGAGGCCCAGCGATAAGCCGGAATCATCATTGGCGCATCGAAATGCGCCACCTGGGCCGCCGCATGCACACCGGTATCGGTTCGGCCTGCGCCGTGAACGGTGACCGAGTAACCCAGAATTTTCTGAATCGCTCGCTCGATCTCGGCCTGAACCGTACGCTCCTGAACCTGCCGCTGCCAGCCGTAAAAATGCGTTCCCCGGTACTGAATCACCAACGCTATCCGCTGCAGCTGTTTTTGCTCGGCAGGGGCTGCGTTTAGCTGATCGCTGACGGAAACGGACATGGGAAGAGAATAGTCAGCGCTTACCCGTAGCCCTAAGTCAATTCGATAATCGCCATCTTCGAGTTATCTCCCCGACGGCTCACGGTTCGCACGATGCGCGTGTAGCCACCGCCCCGGTCGGCATAGCGATCCGGCGCTTGATCAAACAGCGCATGTACCAGGTCCTTGTCATAGATATAGCCAAGCGCCCGACGGCGGGCAGATAGCGACCCATCCTTGGCGAGCGTGATGATGCGCTCGGCTTCGCTGCGAACCGCTTTAGCACGCGCTTGAGTAGTCTTGATTCGTCCGTTGCGAATGAGTTCAGTCGTGAGGGCTCTTAGAAGCGCCTTACGCTGGTCAGCGGGCTTATTGAGTTGAGGCACACGACGACGGTGGCGCATGGGACCCTCCTTCTGGTTTCTTTGGTTTACTTTTGTTGCATTGCCTTCAGAAGGCAAAAAAATCCGTAGTGGCCCAACATGTTGGGCCACTACGGCGAAAACTAAATCGCTAAGATGACTTAGCCGGCTTTTCAAGCGGCAGCATAATTCCCAGCTTCTCTTGCAGAGCCTCGACCACCTCTTCTGCCGACTTTTGGCCGAAGTTTTTGATTTCCAGCAGATCCTCTTGGCTGTAGTCCAGCAGGTCGGAAACCGAGTTAATCTGCGCCCGCTTCAGGCAGTTGTAAGCCCGAACCGACAGCTGCAGCTCCTCAATAGGAATCTGATAGGTGGGATCCTCTTCCTTAGTGTCTTCGTCGCGCTTCGGCTCTAGCGTAACGTCTTTGAGCGGGCTGAACAAATCCACCAGAATGTCGGCGGCTTCACTCATCGCCTGTTGAGGTGTCAGGCTGCCATCGGTCCAGATCTCCATAGTCAGGCGATCTTTTTGGCCGCCCTCAATGGCAATCATGTCGTCAACGCTGTAGTTGACCTTGCGAACAGGCATGAAGATGGCATCGATTTGCATAAAATCGAGCGCCGTGGCCTCGTCGCGGTTACGGTTCACAGACCGGTAGCCGCGACCCCGCTCGACTCGAAACTCCATTTCTAGGGTATGCCCTGCCGAAACGGAGGCGATGTACTGGTCAGGGTCAACCAGCTCGACCTCAGCGGGAAGCTCAAAATGAGCAGCCGTTACCTTTGCCGGACCCTGGACGGTTAAACGCCCAATCTGAGGCTGACTAGAATAGCTCTTGAGCACCACCTCTTTCATGTTGAGAAGAATATCTAGAACATCTTCTCGAACGCCTGGAATGGTAGCAAACTCATGGCTAGCACCGGCAATTCTGACGGCGGTGACGGCGGCACCCTCTAAATTAGACAGCAGGACTCGCCGCAGCGAATTACCGACGGTTGTGCCCTGGCTACGCTCTAATGGTTCGATCTGAAATCGGCTGTACTGACTCTGATCGTCTTCGACGATGGATTCTACACATTCAACCTGAAACTGTGTCACGTGGCTGACCTCCTCGTTTACCCGGAGTGTTTGTTAATTTCTCAAAGGTTCGTTTTATAGGCAAGGCAGGCACCCAATAGCCCACCAACGACGTACACAGAGGACTATACCCGGCGGCGCTTGGGAGACCGGCACCCGTTGTGGGGGATTGGCGTCACATCACGAATCAGGGTAATTTCTAGCCCCGCACCTTGGAGGGCTCGAATGGCCGTTTCTCGACCGGCACCGGGGCCGCTCACCATCACCTCGACCTGTCGCATGCCCTGGTCCATAGCGCGACGGGCAGCCCCATCGGCCGCTGTTTGAGCCGCAAACGGCGTGCCTTTTTTGGCCCCTTTAAAGCCGCTAGAGCCCGCTGAAGCCCAAGAAATAGCCTCACCCTTCACGTCTGTAATGGTCACAATCGTGTTGTTGAAGGTGGATTGAATGTGAACCACTCCATTGGGAATGTTCTTCTTGGTTTTGCGCCCACCGGAGCGTTTTACGCCTTTTGCCATCGTTCGTCTTTCCTAGAAATTGCCTTGATATTCGAATGCTTGCTTGCAAAACCTGCGTTTTCTGGCAGGCGATCTGTACTGAAATCGAGTGCCGAAACTCGTCATCTGCTCTAGCCCACGACTTCGATCAAACCGGGCTACTCAGCAGGAAAGCGCCCCCTGCACTCAAGACGCTCAGCATCCTAGCCCAGGCAACGCGATCAGGATTTATTTCCTGGGGGCTTTCTTCTTACCGGCAACGGCTAAGCGACGACCGCGACGGGTACGAGCGTTAGTACGTGTGCGCTGACCCCGCACGGGTAGACCGGCACGATGACGGCGGCCCCGATAACAGCCAATGTCCATCAACCGCTTGATGTTCATGCTTTCCCAGCGGCGTAAGTCACCCTCGATCTGGTAGTCGCCTTCGACCACTTCACGCAGCTTGGAAACGTCCGAATCGGCTAAATCTTTAGCTCGAATGTCAGGATTCACGCCCGTCTTGGCTAGAATCTCTTTAGACCGACTCAGACCAATACCGTAGATATAGGTCAGTGCGATCTCAATCCGCTTATCTCTAGGCAGGTCAACGCCCGCAATACGTGCCACCGATTACTACTCCCTTTTCCTGATTGCTGTCTCTAGCTGCTCGACACCTGCTCTGCTGCGATCCGGCACTTGACCGGCTACCCCGTCGAGACCACCCCGCAAGTTTCAGAGACTCATTTTCAGAGGTTTACCAATTACCCCTGACGCTGCTTATGCTTGGGGTTTGGGCAAATGACCATCACTCGACCACGACGGCGAATGACGCGGCATTTGTCACACATTTTCTTGACGGATGCCCGGACTTTCATGCCAAAAAATTTAATACAAATTCCCTACAGAAGTGTAATCCTAACAATAAAAAATCGCGCTAGTCAACTTTATTTTTAACAATTCATGGTCGGCGTGTTGACAGTTGAACACGGGCCTCCACGATAAAAGCCTGCCGCTGTATGAGCGGCAGGCTTTTTGCCGCACTGGGGATAGGCCTATGCCTCTCGCTTCAGGGCCATTTCAACCTGCTTGAATTCCTGTTCTAGCCGGCTCTTCAACTTTTCAGGGACCGGGCGGTTGGGGTAAGCGCCGTAGTGACCCGCTAAAGCGTTGAGGGCAGTTCTCATCGTGGCAAAAGAGCCTAAACTCGCTGCAGAGCCACGACGGTAGCGAGCCGCAAAGGCGTTGATCTTGTCCTTGGCATCTGCTTGGGCGGCGGGCAGGCCTGGATCGTCTTTGGTCATGTTGACAGCGGTACGCAGGCTTTCAATCACGGCGATGGTGTCTTCTCGATAGACGCCGCTGAGGCCATCGGCACCGACACCGCCGCCGCTGCAACCGGTCAGACCGATGAGGGCAACCATCGCTAAAGCAAACACGCGTGAAAGGATGCGGTTCATAAATCGTGTCCTGAATCTGAGTGATCCCATCGTATCGAAATGGGGGACCGGGGCAAAGTAGCGGCACGATATATCGTGCTTTGCCGTCACGCTGGGTAGATTCGCAACCGCCGATTCGGTTCGTCGCCAAAGCTGAGGGACTTGAGTCGGTAATGCTCGGCAAGCTCGTGCTGCATCTTACGGATTTTGGCCGACCGGGGCAGAAGCTCGACCGGCTGGCCTTTGGGAATAACGATTTGCTCGACGGCTAGGCGCGCCTCTTCTAACGCCTCTAGCTCATCGTCGTCGCTGCTGCGGCTAAAGAGCTCGAGTTTGATGTTGTCGGGCTGAGCCCCATCGTCCAGCTCGAGCAGTCGCCTGAGGGAGCGGGTAATTTGGGGGATGCTGTTGGCCTTGACGGTGTAGATCGGAATCTGCCGGGAACGGGCCAGCTGCTTGAGCTTGGCGTGGTTTTTGAGGTGCGATCGCAATGCTAAGACCGCCTGGGCCTGGTCCAAATCCTTCGTGATCCGTACCGGCAGATCCAGGGTACTGATCACATGGGCCAGCGGATCGCGGCTGATCCCGTAGGGGTACACCAGCGTCAGCTCCTCGCCGTTGGGGCCAAACGCGGGCTCTAGCCCCTCGGCCTGGGCCAGCAGCTCAGAGGGCAGCACATCATCGCTCAACGTATCGTCCAGCAGCGACTCAAACCGCTGCTCGTCAGTTGTGGGCACGGCCCGCAGCGTGCGCTTAGGCACGGCCGCCAGGGGGGTCATCTGTCCTGACGCGCGCCAGCCTTGGCGCTTAGAGGCCAGCATTGGCGGCGGCTCGGGCTGAGTTTCGGTAATTTGAACCTGGCCGTTGGCATCGGTTGTGCGCACCTGGGCACCGGGCTGACGTCCCCGCAGCAGATTGTCAATCGTTTCTGCCACGTTCTCGTGCACAACCCAGCGCTGCCGTTCGGTCATCTCAATCGCCACTTCAAAGGTGGGCGGCGCTTTGCGCTCTAGCACGCTTTTCTGCGTCCGTCGCCGCCTCGCTTCGTCATCCCCTAAGGTCACGGTTTGAATGCCGCCTACCAGATCGGACAGCGTCGGATTCTTGAGTAAATTTTCGAGCTGGTTGCCGTGGGCCGTGCCAATCAGCTGGACGCCCCGTTCGGCAATGGTACGGGCAGCAAGTGCTTCGAGTTCGGTGCCGATCTCGTCAATGACAATCACTTCAGGCGTGTGATTCTCCACCGCTTCGATCATCACCTGGTGCTGCTGATCGGGATGGGCAACCTGCATTCGGCGGGCGCGACCAATCGCCGGGTGGGGCACATCGCCATCACCGGCAATCTCGTTCGACGTGTCGATGATGACAACACGCTTTAGCAGGTCGTCAGCCAGGACGCGGGCAATCTCTCGTAGCGCCGTCGTTTTGCCAACGCCGGGGCGACCCAGCATCAAAATCGACTGGCCCTTCTCGACCAGGTCGCGAATCATGCCCACGGTGCCAAACACAGCGCGACCGACCCGACAGGTCAGACCAATAATTTCGCCAGAGCGGTTACGAATAGCGCTAATGCGATGCAGGGTGCGCTCTAGCCCACCTCGGTTATCACCGCCAAAATGCCCCACCTGATTGACGCATTGCAGCAGATCGTCCTTAGTGACTACCGCTTCGGAAAGGTACTCAGCATCGCCAGGGAAGCGAGCTTCAGGGCGACGCCCTAGGTCGAGAATGATTTCGATCAGCTCATGCTTGCGGGGATGATCGACCAGCCGATGGCGCAGCGGGTCCGGCAAGATATTCAGCAGCTGCTGGAGGTCGTCAGTCGTCGGGGCGAGGTCGGCAGAATTCACGCGAGAAGCGGGGGGTGTCATCAAGTCGGTTCAAGCCACTTCCGTCGCTCAGCCTGGAGAACGGCGGGCTCTGCGTGCCCATGCTGCCAGCAAGCCTGACGGGGATCGCCTGATAGAAAACGGTTAAGCGGCCTATTAGGGTCTTAGCGTACAAATCAACTAACTGCAACAGTTAGCCGGACAGTTAGACCAGCTGCCGGATCGGATCCACTAGCGTTTGGGCCAGCTGAACGGCCCGTGCAAGCGAATCCAGATCCGCTTCAATAGAGCCGGTTTCCGTCAGATAGGGCAGCACCAAACGGCGGGCGTAACTACCATAAGCTACACCGGAGACCGTCTGCTTTCCTGGGTCCGCCATGTCTGCAATACCTGACGTTGACCGCAGCAGCTGTCGCTGGCTGAGCTTCGCAACCGTGTGTGCGTTCGTTCCTCCGGCTAGTTGAACATGGCCAGGTAAACCAGCGTTTAAGACTTTCTGGGCAAGCTTAACAGCGGCATGGGTGGTTCCTACCCCAATATCACCGCTCATCGGCCTTCCATCCGTCTGCCAGACCAGCGCAGCCGGTACGGGCTGCATGATGTCAGACAGCTGTCGCAGATATTCAACCAAAGCTGGCCCGTCGGGGCAGCTGACGGCGACCAGCTTAAGTTTTTTGACAGCGACGCCGAGGGACTGCCAAAGCTCGGCAAATTCGGTTTGCCGACCGGGCTGAGTGTGGATTTCGATGGCGTCGAGGGTCGGGAGTAGCTGAGTTGCGATCGCACCCACCCCCAGCGGGCTCGATACCGTCTCAATCAATGCCCCCGGACACACGGGCAAACACCGCCCACAGCCATAACACCGATCCGGCAGAATCTCTACCGCAGGCAAATCCATCACTGGCTCAATCGCGTCCGCCGGGCACACCGACACGCAGGGTTGGGGGCAGTCTATTTCACAGCCCCCCGTTCCCAGGATCGCCTTGCGAAAGTGCGGATCTTCCCCGTCATTCAGACTCACCATTAGCCAGGGACGATGGCGAAACCCATTGGGAAGGTGGCCGACTAGCGCTAGCGCAGCCTCAACCCCCTGCCGTACCGCCGACACCACTGCCGGATCGGCCGCCATATCAATGCAGTCGACCCCGGCAAGTGTATAGACCACCGCCAGATCGCGAATGGTCGGCAAATGCTGATAGCTCGCCCCACAGATCAGCTTCACCCACCGTCCTGCCCGCAGCGAAGTTAGCGGACTCGTCTGAACAGCGGTTCTCGTTAGCGCTTGAATAGTCACGCCCCTATGCTAAAAGGCAATCCCCTAGCTCACAGTGGCCAACCACACGATTTGTCACACAGAGGCCGGTCGGTCCTTTTCAGCATCGTTACCGGACAATGCCTGCCCAGAGGCGTTCTCAGATCCGGCGCTGCTTGGGGTGTCCGTCGCCCGTGTGCCCCCGCTCTGCAAATTTTCGGGACGTCCCTGCCGAGTGGGCCGATATCTAGGTTTACTCATAGCTGTTTGTCTAACTGCTTGCCTGAATGTGTTCTGTTCAGACTAACGGATGAGACAAACCGATCGGCTGGGTGAAATTTACGAATTGGTCAGCGGCACGGCTTTACTCTAAACCACCTTGTAGCTAAACCACCTTGTAGCCCGCCAGCGGCTCCCAGTGAAACGCCCGATCGCCACCCATCTCTAGCACGACCTTAATCTTGGGTTCACGCTGGGGCAGCTCAGCCAGATAGGCAACCTCTTGGCTAGAAAGAATGTGCCCCTCAATCAGCCAAAGCATGATGCCCTTGCCCCCTGCGGATAGCTGCCCCACTCGATAGTCAATGACGGGGGGAATGAAATACCGATAGCCAACCGCTGCCTGGCCTTCGTTCTTTTTACCCAGATGTGGCGGGCGTACGCCGTGAATCCCCTCTATGTAGGCAGACAGATCGCCCAGCCCCCGCACCGACATGTGCACGTTCTCATATCCTGCGGCCCGCGCTCGCCGCTGATACCGGCCTTCAAAACCGCCCTCTAAGGGAATGCGCACTGCCAGCGCGCCGTGTTTCTCCAGGTCTTTGACAAATTTGTTGCCGATAACGAGCAGTGGCATAGGTTTCTTAAAATTGGCGACGTCACTCTCTACAATAGGTCGTCGGCTCGGTGTAGGCCAATCGGTATAGGCCAATAGTTATTTAGATGGGTCCCCTAACCAGCACACCAAAATTTTCTAGTGCCACCAGTAGACAGAACGGCGCTGCATGCAGTATGGTTATAGACCGCTGCCAAAACAGATACTGAGTGGTCTAACTGCTCAAGTCTGGGCACAGAGAACGGTGATTTTCGACACGATTGGCCTAGCTTTATAAGACGGCCCTCGCCCAAAACCGAAACCACCCAACCTATTCAATCGAGCTGATTGGATTGCGCTTAGCTGGCTCACTCCCTAGAGGAAATGTGACCGCAAGCGCCACAGGCGTGTCTGAACGACCTTCAGACAGAGCTTTCTCAGGCAATCATGCCTGCTCGTTTTTGTGTTTAGTTCGGAGACGCGATCAGTGGCTGTCGGTATTCTCGGTAGAAAGCTGGGCATGACCCAGGTGTTTGACGAAGCGGGCAACGCAGTGCCGGTAACCGTAGTCGCTGCGGGGCCTTGCACTGTCACCCAGGTCAAAACAGAACAAACAGACGGCTACAACGCTGTCCAAATCGGCTACGAAGAGGTCGCCGAGAAAGCGCTGAATCGGCCTAAGCTGGGTCACCTCAAAAAGTCCTCAGCCGCTCCCCTGCGCCATCTGAAAGAATATCGGGTGGGCGATGCAGGCGAGTTTGAGCTGGGCCAGACCGTCACCGCCGAGAAGTTCGAAGCGGGTCAGCTGGTTGACGTCAGCGGCGTCAGTATTGGTAAGGGCTTTGCGGGCCATCAAAAACGCCATAATTTTAGCCGAGGCCCCATGGGTCACGGCTCTAAGAACCACCGCGCACCGGGTTCGATTGGGGCTGGTACCACGCCGGGCCGTATTTACCCCGGCAAGGCGATGGCGGGCCGCATGGGTGGCGAGAAAGTCAAAATTCGCAAGCTGTCGGTTGTGCGCGTAGATGCCGAACGCAACCTGCTGCTAATTAAGGGTGCAGTCCCCGGTAAGCCCGGTGCGCTACTCGACATCACGCCTGCGACCATTGTGGGCCAGCAGTAAGCATCGTATACAGAGCAAGAGATTAGGAAGCTGGAGGCGCAGAGGACTCAACCATGGCTGAATGTGTCATCAAAGATTGGCAAGGCAACGAAGCGGGCACGGCGACGCTAGACCTTAAGGTCGCGTCGGAAGACAACGCCAGTCACATCGTTCACCGGGCGCTGGTACGCCAGATGAACAACGCTCGTCAGGGTACGTCCTCGACGAAAACGCGCTCTGAGGTGCGCGGTGGCGGTCGTAAACCCTGGCGGCAGAAGGGCACAGGCCGCGCCCGCGCCGGTTCGACCCGGTCGCCTCTGATGCCCGGTGGCGGTATCGTCTTCGGCCCTAAGCCCCGCGATTACACCACCAAGATGAATCGCAAGGAGCGTCAGCTGGCCCTGCGAACTGCCTTTCAGGGACGAGTTGAGGACCTGATTGTGGTGCAGGACTTTATGGCCGAACTGCCCGAGCCCAAAACCAAGGCGGTCCTGGGCGCATTTGATCGGTGGGGCATCGAGGAAGGCGCCAAGGTCCTGATGATTACGGCAGAAAAGAACGAAGTGCTCTATCGCTCGATTCGTAACGTGCCTGACATCAAGCTGATTTCGGCGCACAACCTAAACGTTTACGACATGCTGCTGGCCGACAAGATTGTGGCGACGGCGGATGCGATCGCAAAAATCCAGGAGGTATACGGTGGCTAAACTCATTCAAGACCGCGACCTGCCCGATATTATCCGTCGGCCCATCGTCACCGAAAAGGCCACGCTGAATCTGGAGCACAACCAATACACCTTCGAGGTTGACCCCAAGGCCAACAAGACGCAAATCAAAGCCGCGATTGAAAGCCTGTTCGACGTCAAAGTCACCGGCATCAGCACGCTCAATCCACCGCGCAAGCGTCGCCGCATGGGACGCTACATCGGCTTCAAGCCCACCTACAAGCGAGCAGTTGTCACCCTGGCAGAGGGCGACAGCATTCAGCTCTTCCCAGACGTATAAGTCAAATCACTCACTTTTCGACTCCAGCGCAGGTAACTAGACCAGGACTTCAAGATGGGCATTCGTTCTTATCGACCAATGACACCGGGCACGCGAGAGCGTAGCGTCTCTGACTTCTCAGAGATTACGCGCAGCAAGCCCGAAAAGTCACTGACCAAATCGGTTCATCGGGCCAAAGGTCGCAATAACCGAGGCGTGATCACCTGCCGTCACCGAGGCGGCGGTCATAAACGGCTGTACCGTATCATTGACTTCCGTCGTAACAAGTTTGAAGTACCTGCAGAGGTGGTTTCGGTCGAGTACGACCCTAACCGCAACGCTCGCATCTCGCTGCTCCAGTACGAAGACGGCGAAAAGCGCTACATTCTGCACCCTGCGGGTCTGGCCGTTGGTGCCACGGTCGTCTCCGGCCCCGACTCACCGCTGGAAGTCGGTAATGCCCTCCCCCTGCACAAGATTCCTCTGGGTACGATGGTCCACAATGTGGAACTGTACCCCGGTCGCGGCGGTCAAATCGTCCGCGCTGCGGGCGCTGCCGCCCAGGTTATGGCTAAGGAAGGTGGCTACGTCACTCTGAAGCTGCCCTCCAGCGAAGTTCGCATGATTCGTCGTGAGTGCTACGCCACTATCGGTCAGGTGGGCAACGTTGAAGCCCGCAACATTACCCTGGGCAAAGCCGGGCGTAAGCGGTGGCAGGGTCGTCGTCCCGAAGTCCGCGGCAGTGTGATGAACCCGGTTGACCACCCCCACGGCGGCGGTGAGGGTCGTGCGCCTATTGGCCGCAGCGGTCCTGTAACGCCTTGGGGTAAGCCTGCTCTGGGTTACAAGACCCGCAAGAAGAAAAAAGCCAGTACCGCTCTAATCGTACGGCGGCGGCGGCGGTCCTCGAAGCGCAGCCGCGGCGGGCGCGACTCGTAAGCTGTTCTTACTCCAGTCTTTTTATCCAAGCTCTCTGACACTCAAGCACTATGGCTCGCTCCCTCAAAAAAGGTCCCTTTGTGGCCGATCACTTACTCAAAAAGATCGAAAGCCTCAACGCCAAGGGCGACAAGCAGGTGATCAAAACCTGGTCTCGGGCATCCACTATCCTGCCGCAGATGATTGGTCACACCATCGCGGTTCACAACGGTCGCCAGCACGTGCCCGTTTACGTCTCTGAACAAATGGTGGGCCACAAGCTGGGTGAGTTTGCCCCGACGCGAACCTTTCGCGGTCATGCCAAGAGCGATAAAAAAGCACGCCGCTAACGGACGAAAACATCATGGTAGAAATCGACAACAGTTCTCAAGTCAAGGCGGTGGCGCGCTACATTCGCATGTCACCCCACAAGGTTCGTCGCGTGCTCGACCAGATTCGCGGTCGTTCTTACCGCGAAGCGCTGATCATTCTAGAGTTCATGCCCTACCGCGCCTGCGAGCCCATCATTAAACTGTTGCGTTCTGCGGTTGCCAACGCCGAGCACAACGAAGGGCTAGACCCGGTCAATCTCTACGTCAGCGAAGCTTTTGCTGACCAGGGCCCAGTGCTCAAGCGCTATCGCCCCCGCGCCCAAGGCCGTGCTTACCAGATTCGTAAGCCAACCTGCCACATCACCATTGCAGTCGCTCCCGGCGAAGAAGGCTAGCTAACTCCAACCGTACTCAAGTCGATTTCTAAGAAGGACAAACCCCGTGGGCCAGAAGATACATCCAATCGGTTTCCGCCTCGGTATTACCAAAGACCACAGTTCTACCTGGTATGCCGACCCTAAGCAGTACCCGGCACAGCTCGAAGAGGATCACATCATTCGCCAGTACGTTGAGAAAACCCTCAACAACGCCGGTATTTCTGAAGTGAGAATCGCGCGCAAGGCGGATCAGATCGATCTCGAAGTGCGGACAGCACGCCCGGGTGTGGTCGTGGGTCGCGGCGGCTCCGGTATCGAAGGGCTGCGGGCGGGTCTGCAGAAAGAGCTGAAGGACAACAGCCGTCAGATTCGCATTAACGTGGTGGAAGTCGCTCGCGTTGACGCCGATGCCGCGCTGATTGGCGAGTACATTGTGCAGCAGTTGGAGCGTCGGGTGTCCTTCCGGCGGGTGGTTCGTCAGGCCATCCAGCGGGCGCAGCGGGCTGGGGTCGAAGGCATCAAAATCCAGGTAAGCGGTCGTCTGAACGGCGCAGAAATTGCCCGGACGGAATGGACCCGTGAGGGCCGTGTTCCCCTACACACACTGCGGGCCAACATTGATTACGCCTACAAGACTGCTCAGACTACCTACGGCATTTTGGGCATTAAGGTTTGGGTCTTCAAGGGTGAAGTCATTCCAGGGCAGGTTGAGCAAGAGCAGCCAGCCAGTGCCCAGCCGCGTCGCCGCCAGCCGCGTCGCCGCCAGCAGTTTGAAGACCGCTCCAACGATTCGTAAGAGAAACCACCATGCTGAGTCCAAGAAGAACAAAATTTAGAAAACAGCATCGCGGTCGCATGCGGGGCATGGCCCATCGGGGCAACGAGATCAACTTTGGCGAATTTGCGCTGCAGGCCACCGAGTGCTGCTGGATGACCTCTCGTCAGATTGAGGCGGGTAGACGAGCCATGACCCGATATGTCCGACGGGGCGGCAAAATCTGGATTCGCGTATTTCCAGACAAACCCGTAACCATGCGTCCGGCAGAAACTCGGATGGGTTCAGGTAAAGGTAACCCTGAATACTGGGTAGCCGTGATCAAACCCGGTCGTATCATCTTTGAAATTGCGGGCGTGCCGGAAGAGACTGCTCGCGAGGCCATGAGGCTGGCTGCGTTCAAGCTGCCCTTCAAAACTAAATTCATCGTCCGCAGCACGGAGGAGGGTTAACGATGGCGCTGCCAAAGATTAGCGAAATCAGAGAGCTGAGTGAAGCGGCTCTGACCGAAGAAATCACCAAGGTGAAGCGAGAACTGTTTGAGCTGCGCTTTCAGAAGGCAACCCGCCAGCTAGAAACCGGTTTTCATCAGTTCAAGCATCTACGTCATCGGCTATCTCAGCTTATGACGGTTGAGCGTGAGCGGCAGATCCAGGCTGCCAACAGCGGAGAGGAATAGGAAACATGGCAGTTAAAGAACGGCTCGGGCTTGTCGTTAGCGACAAGATGAATAAAACGGTGGTGGTCGCGGTCGAATCTCGCGTACCGCACCCCAAGTATAAAAAAATTATGGCCCGTACCAAACGGTACAAGGTTCATGATGAAGAGAATCAGTGCCAGGTCGGCGATCAGGTCCGTATTCGCGAAACGCGTCCCCTCAGCAAAACCAAACGCTGGGTTGTGGCCGATATCCTCAATCGTGATGCGGCTAATCCCCCAACCGGAGACCCTGCGCCTGCTGCGGATACGGTGGCGGCGGCACCTGAGACGCCTGCCGCTGAGGCAGCTGACACAACAGCACCCAGTAGTGATATAGAAACAGAACCTGGGGAGGCCTAACCATGATTCAACAAGAGACCTATCTAAACGTTGCCGACAATAGCGGCGCTCGCAAGATCATGTGCATTCGTGTACTGGGCGGCAACCGTCAGTATGCAGGCGTAGGTGACGAAATTGTCGCCGTGGTCAAGGATGCACTGCCCAATATGGGCGTCAAGAAGTCCGATGTAGTCCGCGCTGTGGTGGTCCGTACCCGCAAGTCTTTGCGTCGGAGTAGCGGCATGAGCATTCGCTTTGACGACAACGCGGCTGTAATCATCAACAAAGACGGTAACCCACGGGGCACCCGCGTCTTTGGCCCGGTTGCTCGGGAGCTGCGCGACAAGAGCTTTACGAAGATTGTCTCGCTGGCACCGGAGGTACTGTAAATGGCAACCCAAGCAAACAAGCCTGCACGATTCAAAATGCACGTTAAAAAGGGCGATACCGTCCAGGTGATTGCGGGAAAGGACAAGGGCAAAGTGGGTGAAATTCTCGCCGTGTTTCCCAAGCAAAGCCAGGTAATCGTTGAAGGCACGAACATTCGTACCAAGCACGTCAAGCCTCAGCAAGAGGGCGAATCGGGTCAAATTGTGACCCAGGAAGCGCCGATACACAGCTCTAACGTAATGCTGTACTCCGAAAAGGAGAAGGTGGCAAGCCGGGTGGGTTATACCGTTACGGACGACGGTCGTAAGGTGCGCATGCTCAAGAAAACCGGCGAGATTATTGATTAGTTTGGACCGCTCATTCAATCGCCCTGACCAAGCCCAGGGCAAGGACAAACAGACCCATGGCAAAAGAACAGCTCAAGGAGAAATATACCTCCCAGGTCGTACCCAAACTGATGGAGCAGTTTGAGTACGGGAATATTCACCAGGTGCCCAAGCTGACCAAAGTGACGGTCAACCGGGGACTGGGGGAAGCGTCTCAAAATGCAAAAGCGCTGGAGGCGTCCATCAAAGAGATTGCTACGATTACGGGTCAGCGCCCGGTGGTCACCCGAGCCAAGAAAGCGATCGCAGGTTTCAAGATCCGCCAGGGAATGCCGGTCGGCATTATGGTCACGCTCCGCTCAGAGCGCATGTATGCCTTCCTGAATCGCTTCATCAATCTGGTATTACCCCGTATTCGAGACTTTCGCGGTGTCAGCCCCAAAAGCTTCGACGGTCGTGGCAATTACACTATCGGTCTGCGGGAGCAGCTGATTTTTCCAGAAATTAGCTACGACAGCATTGAGCAGATTCGCGGCATGGACATCACCATTGTCACGACTGCCACCAGCGACGAAGAGGGTCGGGCCTTGCTCAAAGAACTAGGAATGCCGTTTCGGGATAATTAGTCGGGTTTACACAAGAAAAAACTATGGCGTCTAACGACACGATTTCAGACATGCTTACGCGCATTCGCAACGCGAATTTAGCGCGGCATCAGACGGTTGATATCCCTTCGACCAAAATGACCCGCAGCATTGCCAAAGTGCTGCAGGAGGAGGGCTTTATCGGCGATACCTCTGAGCGCGAAGAGGGCGTGCGCAAAATTTTAGAAGTGAAGCTGAAATACAAGGGCAAGCAGCGCCAGCCCCTGATTCGTAATCTGACGCGCGTAAGCAAGCCAGGTCTACGGGTGTACTCCAACCGTAAGGCACTCCCTCGGGTTTTGGGCGGCATCGGCATTGCCATTGTTTCAACTTCGAGCGGCATTATGACCGACCGCGATGCCCGTCGTCAGGGCGTCGGCGGCGAAGTTCTCTGCTACGTGTATTAGGGCCTGTGCTCAAAGCCCGTTGAATCCTGTTGTAAACCCTACCCACTCACTCAGCTGCAGCCGTTAGGAGAATCCGTTATGTCCCGAATTGGAAAACGCCCTATCCCCGTACCGTCGGGCGTCACAATCACCCTTGACGGGCAGCACGTCAAAGTCAAGGGCCCTAAGGGCGAACTGTCCCGCTCTCTGCCCGACGAAGTGTCGGTTGATCAGGAAGGCGATATCGTTAACGTTAATCGTCGCAGCGATGCCCGGATTGCCCGTGAGCGCCACGGTCTTTCTCGGACGCTGGTTGCCAACATGGTCGAGGGGGTCTCCAAAGGCTTTGAAAAGCGGCTAGAAATTCAGGGCGTTGGCTATCGGGCCGCAGTCCAGGGAAAGAAACTGACGATGAGCCTGGGCTACAGCCATCCGGTCGAGTTTGACCCGCCCGACGGCATTCAGTTTCAGGTCGAAAGCAACACTAACGTCATCGTCACTGGCATCGATAAAGAGTTGGTCGGCACCGTCGCTGCAAAAATCCGCGATGCGCGTCCCCCAGAGCCTTACAAAGGTAAGGGTGTTCGCTATGCCGGTGAGTATGTTCGTCGTAAGGCTGGTAAGGCAGGTAAGTAATACGTCATGAAAACTACACGGAAAGCATCCACTCGTCGCCGTCATTCCCGCGTTCGTCGTCGGATCACTGGAACCACAGAACGCCCGAGACTGGCGATATTTCGCTCAAACAACCACATCTATGCCCAGGTAATCGACGATACCCAGCATCAAACGCTGGCCTCGGCGTCTACACTGGAGTCGGATGTGCGATCGCAAGATCTCGGTGCCAACCAATCCGCCTCTGCCGCTGTGGGTAAGCTGGTCGCCGAACGGGCGATCTCAAAAGGTATCCAGCAGGTCGTCTTTGATCGGGGTGGCAATCTGTACCACGGTCGCGTCGCCGCTCTGGCCGATGCCGCTCGAGAGGCTGGCCTCAGCTTCTAACCCACTTCTGCTTCTAACCCACTTAGTCGCCTCAGCTTCAGGTCGATAGATACGCATCAGTAGAACTCCAATCCACGTCGAAAACCATGGCTAGCAAAGATCGTCGTAAGAACAACAAAAAGCAAGAGAAAGACTCTGAATGGCAGGAGCGGGTTGTCCAAATTCGCCGCGTCACCAAAGTTGTCAAGGGCGGTAAAAAGCTCAGCTTCCGCGCGATCGTGGTCATCGGCAACGAGAAGGGTCAGGTTGGTGTCGGTGTGGGCAAGGCCAGCGACGTCATCGGCGCGGTGAAGAAAGGCGTTGCCGACGGCAAGAAGAATTTGGTCGAAGTCCCCCTCAACAAGTCCTATTCGATCCCCCATCCGTCAACGGGCGAAGCAGGGGGTGCACGTGTCTTTATGCGCCCCGCAGCTCCGGGTACCGGCGTAATTGCCGGGGGTGCGGTTCGCACCGTCTTAGAACTGGCTGGCGTCCGCAACGTTTTGGCCAAGCAGCTTGGCTCCGATAACCCCTTAAACAACGCTCGCGCCGCCGCCGACGCGCTAGACGCCCTGCGGACCCTCTCGGAAGTTGCCGAAGAGCGCGGTATCCCGGTTGAAAAGCTCTACGCTTCTTAGCTGCCTCTGTAAAGGCACAACATGTTGTGCCTCTGCGCCTCCAACCCTTTGAACTCCCCGACGTACCCAAAAATCATGAGACTAGAAGACGCACAACCTAAGGCCGGTTCTAAGCGCCGTAAACGCCGCATCGGTCGTGGCCACGGGGCCGGGCAGGGCGCCAGCGGCGGCTTTGGCATGCGCGGTCAAAAGTCCCGCTCGGGTCGCGGTACTCGTCCCGGTTTTGAAGGCGGTCAGCTGCCTCTGTATCGTCGCATTCCTAAGCTGAAGCACTTTCCGCTGGTCAATCAAAAACACTACACCATCATCAACGTCAAGGATTTAGCCACCCTAGCCGCTGATTCTGAGGTGACGCTAGAGTCGCTGATGGCGGCAGGCATTATTACTAGCAATGACGGCCCGCTCAAAATTTTGGGTGACGGCGAACTCGCGACCAAGCTATCTGTCAAAGCCGCTAAGTTTACAAAGTCTGCCCAGGCGAAAATCGAGGCCGCGGGTGGGACCTGCGAAGTCGTTTAGCGCTCGCCAAACCCGCGCTGAGTCGGGCGCTAGAGAGATTGCTCGGCCAGCCTGTTCAACGGGCTGGCTTTTGCTGTCTAAAGGACGCGTGCATCCTTCCGTCTCCGATCCTTCGCTAACGTAGCAATTGAGCGATACTAGACATACACCGCTTATTTTATTCGTCCGTTTAAGCAGGAATTTCTAAACCTATGGTTGTCAGTCGAGGAAAAACGCCCAGCGCCCAGGAAACCTTTCTGCAGATGGCACAGGCCGCAGGACTGAGAAGTCGCCTGTTGCTGACGGTGGGGTTACTGGTACTGGTTCGCTTAGGGATGTACATTCCCGTACCGGGGATCAATGGTGATGCGTTTCGTCAGCAGGTGCAGAGTGGGGGCGTGCTGGGCTTCCTCGATATCTTTGTGGGCGGGGGTCTGTCGCTGCTGGGCATCTTTGCCCTGGGCATTTTGCCTTACATCAACGCCTCGATCATTATGCAGCTGCTGACGGCAGCGATTCCCCAGCTCGAAGACCTGCAAAAAAACGAGGGCGAGGCCGGACGGCGCAAAATTTCTCAGATTACCCGCTACGTGGCGCTGGGTTGGGCGATTCTACAGAGCACGCTGCTTTCCAGCTTCCTGCTGATGCCGTTTGCCAATACGCCTGGACCGGCCTTTGTGGCAGAAACGGCGATTACCCTGACCGCTGGCTCCATGTTTGTCATGTGGGTGGGTGAACTGATTACCGAGCGGGGCGTGGGTAATGGTGCTTCCCTGCTGATTTTCCTCAACATTGTTTCCTCCCTGCCGCGACTGCTTAATAATGCGGTAAACGTAGCCCAAACCTCCGAATCGCGTCAGGAAGTCCTCAGCATCGTCATTATTGGTCTGGTTTACCTGGCGATGATTGTCGGTATCGTGTTTGTGCAAGAGGGGATGCGGCGGATTCCGATCGTGTCGGCCCGGCGTCAGGTGGGCCGCAAGCTGTACCTCGAAAAAAGTAACTACCTGCCCCTACGCCTCAATCAGGGCGGCGTCATGCCGATTATTTTTGCGTCGGCCATGCTGGTACTGCCCCTGCAGGTTGCGCCATACCTGGCCAGCCGGTTTGCAGGCCCCGGCACCCTCAACCTCATCGAGAGCTATCTCAGTCCTGGCACGCTGACCTACAACATCCTCTACCTGGCGATGATCCTGTTCTTCAGCTACTTCTATGCGTCGCTGGTGGTGAATCCCGAAGACATGTCGCGCAACCTCAAAAAGATGGGTGCGAGCATTCCGGGTATTCGCCCTGGTAAAGCAACCAGTGACTACATCGGTAAGGTGCTGAATCGTCTGACCTTCATTGGTGCCATTTTCTTAGGGCTGGTGGCCGTGGTGCCCAGCGTGGTAGAAAGCCAATTGCGGGTCACGGTTTTCCAGGGCTTAGGCGCAACGTCGCTGCTCATTTTGGTGGGTGTGGCGATTGACACCGCCAAGCAGATTCAGACCTATGTGATTTCGCAGCGTTACGAAGGAATGGTGAAACAATAGTGATTCGAGTCATCTTTTTAGGGGCACCCGGCGTCGGCAAAGGCACTCAGGCCAAGATTCTCTCAACCGAGTGCGCGGTTCCACACATCTCGACTGGTGATATTTTGCGAGCTGCGGTCAAGGACCAGACCGAGCTAGGCAAAAAAGCCGAGGAGTACATGAATGCGGGGGAGTTGGTGCCCGATGACTTGATTCTCGGACTCATTCGCGAGCGCTTGGGGCAGCCCGACGCGCAGAAAGGTTGGATTTTAGATGGATTTCCTCGGAACCTGTCTCAGGCTGATTTTCTCGATAACCTGCTAGGTGAGATCGAGCAGCCCTGCGAATGTGTGCTGAACCTGGAAGTGCCGGACGAAGTGCTGGTGACCCGCATGGTAGAGCGGGGCAAGCAGCTAGGCCGCAAGGACGATACGGAAGAGGTGATTCGCAACCGCCTGGACGTTTACCAAAAGAGCACAGAGCCTCTGATTGCCTACTATCGGGACCGGCAGCAGCTGATTTCTGTAGATGGTAATCGCCCGATCGAGTCCGTAACGGAAGAGCTGAAGCAGATTATCAAACCTGAAGAAGAGGCGGGCGAATAGTTACAATCTTTAGCCTGGAAAAAGCTCAATTAGGTAACCAGCATCCGACCCAAACATCTCAAATGAATCTATCCTCAGTGCGTTTGCTTACATAAAGCGGCGCTTCTGCCGAGGGACCTCGTTAGTCCCCCAAGGATAGAATCTGAACCACACTGGGTTAAGGCTAGGAAGAACCGCTGACCGAATAGGCGTTTCGTCAGCATAGACCGTGTCTTCGTACTGACCGTTAACCCACTCTGGCAAACCGTGAGCTGCTCCATCCACCAGCTCGTAACGAGTATCTGTGCAATCTTCATAGGCCAGATACTCCTCCATTGTCATGTATTGTTTGGGGCTAGCCGTTTTTTGAGGAGCGGTGCGCATTATTTGGCCCTAGGTGAGCACTGTTAGATCGAATCTTAGCAAATGCGCTGTTCGCAGGCAGCTTGCTGGCAGTTGACGCCAGGGTTAAGTAGGGGAATCAGCACCCCTACACCAGATTTGAGAGGGGCGGCAATTTGCTACTCTTAGAGAAAGCAGGCGCGTTTCGCGTCTGCACATTTATGCTGCAATTGAGGAACTGCTAATTTGTCTAAGCAAGATTTGATCGAAATGGAAGGGACGGTGACCGAATCGCTCCCGAACGCGATGTTTCGCGTGGATTTGGACAATGGGTTCAATGTGCTGGCCCATATTTCTGGCAAGATTCGCCGTAATTACATCAAAATTCTGCCAGGTGACCGGGTGAAGGTCGAACTGACGCCCTACGACCTGACCAAGGGCCGGATTACCTACCGTCTGCGGAAGAAGTAAGCTCAAAACAATCGCTAGCTGCTGAGAATGGCCTCTAAGATAGGCTCTGCACCGAAGCGGACGACGTCGGTGCAGGGAAGTCCAGTGGTTTGGGTAGTGGTTGCGATCGCACTTCTCGCGTTCTCCTCGCTCACCCCAAACGTATTCAACGCAATCCCCGCCACCTTTGGTGCTGAGAACGTTCCCCCAGCTGCGGCTAAGCTTTCGTATAGCTGAATCACTTCTGACAGAGGCGGCAGCGGAAAGCCAGGAAAGTGCTGAATTTCTGTCATCCCTAGTTTGTGACCCAGGACAAGATGCGTCGGCTGCGAGCCGCGTATCAGGGGTAGCGTTGCGGTGGACGCCGGATTGAAGATAGAGCCCTGCCCCTCAACATAGAGCACGTCTTGCCCCGGCGCATTTCGCAGGACCGCTTGTTCGACTGCACCAGAGGCAAAATCTACTCGCACCGCATCCAGTGGGATCCCATCGGCCCCTAACATCAGGGCGGTCTGGCCCGTAGCAATGAGCTTAGACTGAAGCCCCCGCTGCTGTGTGGCCCGATTGAGCTCAATACAGGTAGACATCTTACCGACAGCCATATCCGTGCCGACCGTCAGCACCCGCTTACAATCCAGCGTTCTTGCCTGACCTGAGCCCACCGACAGGCCATCCGGTTCCTGGCGGATATCCCAAATCCACTGTCCTGCCTGGAGCCTATCCGTCATGGCGGCGTCTGACTTCATCAGCGTATGCAAGCCGTTCATCACCGAGACGCCGACAGCAACCGCTTCTCGCACTTCTGCATACCAGGGCTCTGGCAAAATCCCACCGGAGGGCGCCAGGCCAATGGCAATGACGTCTGGCTTCAGCGTCAGCGCCTCACGCACGGAGCCAACGATGGGCACGGCCCTATCAATCCCCGTCAGTGCTTTCAAATTTTTGCCCGCACAGGTTTCGTCAATGACGGCAACAATAGGATTGGGGCTATAGCGCAGCAGGGCCAGACCGGTTTTACCCTTCGAGCCCACAGTGCCGTTGTGCAGAAGAATTGCGAGACGGTGATGGGGCTTGAGCATGGAGGGTTGAACTCGCTGTTTGAAAACATCAGGTTGAGCGATAGGGTTGAACACCTTGCCAAGGGGCGCGAGTGTCGAGGTCCCTCACGCCCTCAGTTCGCCATAGTTCATAATTGCGCATGATAATTGTGGCGATTGTCATAAGTCGGTCAGCAGAATTATTTGTAGCATTACTTGTTCGAGGGATCCCCCCTGAGCCCCCCTTATCTACGCTTTAGCGCATGCCCGGAGGGCTTTAGGGGGGTGGCGAAGCCGGGGGGAGCCAAGGAGCAGTCGAACATCCTATAAAGTATTTGGTTCAGCTACTTACAACATAAAAGCAAACTTACCGCTACCAGAAATTCACAGCCAAAGACTTTATCTTTGCAGTCCTAAACCCGGCCGATTCGGCGGCAAGAGTCGTCCTTCTGTCACTGTCGCCCCGATAAACGGGTCGTCCTTCAGGTTGAGATGACTATCTAAGTCCAGGTGATCGGCTAGCGGTGACAGATGGGCCAGGGCCGTATTCGAAATCGCGCTATCGGAGTAGCAGCCATACATAACCCCGAGGCCGTGGGCGCGAGCGGTGGCGATCATGCGGCGGGCTTCGGTGAGGCCGCCGGATTTCATCAGTTTGATGTTGATGCCATCGGCGTAGGGGGCCAACTTGGGAATGTCGGCACTGGTAAAGCAGCTTTCGTCTAGGAAGACGGGCAGGTGCGATCGCACCTTCACTAACCGCGCTTCTTGCCCCCGTGCCAGCGGCTGCTCTAGGTACTCTACCCCTCGCGCCGCCAGCCAATGGGCCATTTCGACCGCATCGGGCAATAGCCAGCCGCCATTGGCATCCACGCTGACCTTTGCGCCGGCAGGAAACTGGGGCATCAGTGCCTCGAACATGGCTTTGTCGGCAGCGATGCCGTCAGGGCTGCCCAGCTTGACTTTGATGGAGCGGATACTGGGGATTTGAGTCAGCCAGGCTTGGATGCGATCGCACGCCCCCTGAGGCGAGTTAATTCCCACCGTCACCGCCGTCGGCCCAACCTGATCCAAATCCAACCCCCAAAGCTGCCACAGCGGCAGCCCCACCCGCTTACCGAACCAATCCCACAGCGCCACATCTACCGCGGCCCGCGCTGCCGAGCAGGGCTTGCGCTCATCCAGCACTGCTTCGATCCGCTGGCGTTCCAGGGGATGGTAAGCCTCCAGCACTGTCGCCAATCGGTTCAAGTCAGCCTGAATCAGGTCCACCGTTTGAGTAATCGACCCAATGGAAAAAGGCGTCGCCTCACCCCATCCAGCAATGTCGTCCGCCTGCACCTGCACCCACAGGTTTGTCGAAGCAGCGTTGGTGCCCCGGCTAATCGTCAGGGGGACGCGCTTGTGGACTTCAAAAGGGATGATGACAAGCTTCATGAGCAACCTCAACTTTCGTGCACGCTTCTAGGCTACTGCCAACCTGTTAAACGGGACAGCAAGCAGAAGCATAATGAACCTCGACGGTGAAGTTCTTCCTCAGGAAAAAATTAAGCGCATCTAACCCATCGAGCAGTCCCTCAAAAAACGTCTGTTCTGGGGTCATGCATATCAGAAGAGACAAGAGCAACCCCAAACATACTGACGGGCTTAAACGCAATTGCTACATCGATTACGGAAAAAAGGCTGCAAGCATGTCTTTTCATGAAGACACATCTGTCTTCAGTACATACACCAATAGTATTTGTTCTGTCCTGATGATAGTCTCCTCTAGATAGCTTTACGGATTATTGCCCAATTAGCGGGCAAAATGCTCCGAAAATGCTCATTTTCACACCTGAATTGATGGCTTCAGGTGTTGTTTTTAATGAGCGCAATTTTTGTATTGTTTTGCTGCCTCGATCAGTTAACGCCCTGGCAATTCAATTGGGTAACAGCTTGAGCAACAGCGGTCACGGTTGCTCGAACGGATTAGATTTCAAGTCTTAGAGTTAGTTTTTATCGTCTTTATAGTTCCTTGTGGGAGTGATGTTTATGCGTAATGTCCGTTGGAGAATTGCCCCTGGCGTCTTGCTATATCTGCTGTCTAACTTGCCGATGGCAAAGGCAATTGCCCTGAGTCGGCCGCGCATACCAACACCACAAACTTCGCAGTCACCCACCCATTTACCCGCGCCCCTAGTCGATGCGGGCACCGCTCCACCGTTCCCTCGCTATACCCATCCGTTTGATCCAACGGCGATTCTTGCCCAGGGCACCTATCTACCCGAGTCAGACAGCTACCTGTATGAACATTTGGCGGCAACCGCCCCGCCCTATGGTGCGCATACCGTTGGGCTGTTACTAGCTCAGGCCACTTCAGAGCCGACTGACGGAGAGAGCGCTGGCGCTGCTGACGAGGCTCCAGCAGCGGATGAGGCCCCAGCGGATGAGCCTGCGGACATCACGCCCGATTCCGAAGCGGCGACGCCCGACACCGAGGCCAGCGAACCGACGGATACCGTCGCCCAAGAGACAGGGACCGCCGCTGACCTAATGGTCGAACCGTTTTACCGGGCAGGCTTTACTGACGAAGGCCCGAACGATGGCTTTGTCGGCTTTGAGGCATTCTACCCAGTCGCGCAGGTTGCAGGTCGTAACGTTACCTTCTTGACCGGGCGCATTAATCTAGACACCGACGGCGACTTTGGCGGTGGAATACAAGCGGGCTATCGAGCGCTGTTCAGCGACGCTACGATCTGGGGAGCCTACGCCGGGTTTGACCTGCGCGAAACCGGTGACAACACCTTCAGTCAGTTTGGCCTAGGTGGCGAGCTGATGGGCGACAACTGGGATGCGAACCTCAACGCCAGTTTTCCCCTGGGCGATGCCTCTGACACCCTAGAAAGAAGCTTCACAGCTGACAATCCTCGCTTTTCTGAGAATGTACTGCTAGTCGATACGCGCCTGGTAGACCGGAGTGAGGCGGCCATTACAACGCTGTCGCTGGACGGCGGCTATCAGATTTTAGACGATAGCAGCGCTAGTGAACTGTGGGGCCGTGGCGGGCTGTACTACCTGACCGGCGAGGCCTCTGACGACACCATCGGGATTAGGGGGGCACTCGACTATCGGCCAACGAGCGATCTGCGCTTTGGGCTGGGGTTACAGCACGACGAGCTGTTCGGCACCAACGTGCTCTTTTCTTTCAATGCGCTGTTTGGGCCAGGGGCACCCAGTCGCCCCGACCCGGAGGCCGAACCGCTCGAACAGCTTTGGGCAAGGGCTGGCGAACCGCTGCGGCGGACGAATACGGTCCTGATCGAAGAACGCGATGATGTTGATGTCAACGTTGGTGAAGTCGTCGTCGATCCGGATACCGGTGAGGCCTACAACTTCTTACATGTAGACCCCGGCAGTGGTAACGCTGCCGGTTTAGGTACTTTTGAAGACCCCCGCGATACCGTCGCCAACATTGTCGGTATTAGTGAGTCGGGCGACATTGTTTACGTGCAGGCGGGCGATGCGGGCGGTAGCTTTACGATCCCAGACGGGGTGCAGGTGCTGTCGGTTGGCCCCACGCAGATTGTCGCCGGTCAGTTTGGTGAGTTTATTGTTGATGTAACCCTACCCGGTTCGGGTAGCGGCAACTTCCCGACCATCAGCGATACGATTACCGCAGGTAGCGATACGGTCCTATCGGGCTTCGACATCACAGCCGTCACTGACTCGGCGGTGATCGTACCCACTGGCGTCACTGGCAGCGTGCTGATTGCCGACAGCTTCTTGACCAGCACCGTAGACGACGGCATTGAGGTAGAGGACATCGCTGGAGATCTAGCACTGACGGTCACCCGCAACGATATTACCGGTGTCTCCGACAACGGAATAGAATTCTACTCCATTAGAAATAGCGTTCAGGCCACTATCGTTATTTCTGAAAACGATATCGTTAGCAACGGTGACAACGGCGTTGACTTTGATGGCATTTATGATGGTGCTGTTGTCGATGTTCAAATTAGCGACAACACTATCGACAACAATCAGGGCTACGGCATCCGATTTGATGGCCCGATTTATAATGCCCAGGCCAATATCCTGATTTCCGGCAACAGTGTCAGCAACAACGACTACGACGGCATTTACTTCGGCGAGTCTAGAAATTCAGTTGTCGATATTCAAATCAGCGATAACACTATCGACAACAATGGTCGGTATGGCATCGAGTTTGATGGCGGCTTTGATAACTCTACAGCTAATGTCGTCATCTCTGGCAACAGCATCAGTGGGAACGATGACGATGGCATCTACTTCGGCGGAATATACAACGATTCTGTCGTCGATATTCAGATTAGCGATAACACGATCGACAACAATGGTGACCAAGGCATCAACTTCGAAGATCCCTTCTACGAATCCCAGGTCAACATCGTTATCTCTGGCAACAGTATCAGTGGCAACGATGATGAAGGCATTTACTTCGACGATATACGATATTCTGTCGTTGACATTCAGATTAGCGATAACACCATCGACAACAATGGTGACGCAGGCATCAACTTCGAAGATCCCTTCTACGAATCCCAGGTCAACATCCTGATTTCGGGCAACAGCATTAGTGGCAACGACGATGAAGGCATTTACTTTGA
>JBCBWI010000033.1:0-59067 GCA_039817185.1 Cyanobacteria bacterium J06648_16
GGAAACGAGGTAAAGCACTGCTTGGAAGTCTTCTGAAGACTGTGCTTGCCTAGCTCCTTGAAACACCGATTGAGCCATTTTTTATTAAGCTTTCCTTGCGGCTCCGCTCAAGGTCCGCAATTGTCACACCCCCACCACTAGCTGAGCGTAGCCGAAGCTAACGTTGACGGCGACAGGGTTAGGTCTTCACCTGTAGCGTCTTCCCTTGAGCACGGTCCTGCAAGCGCTCATCACAAGCGCCTATCAATAGATAAACAGGCGTTTAGCCGCACGGGTAAAGGCGACGTAGACCAGCTGATTACGTTCAATCGTTTTAGGATTTCGCATCAGGTTTGGCACATCAACAAAGACATCTTGGAAGGTGGAGCCCTGGCTTTTGTGAACAGTCAGACTGTAGGCGTAGTTGACGTCGTGATAAGCCTGACGAAAGGACCAAAAAGTCTCCCACTCTCGCGCCTGGGCGTAGGTATCAGAACGTCGCTTAAACTCTGGAACCGACTGCTGCTGAAGTACGACTAGGTCACGAAATCTCTCTTCTTCGTTATAGACGGTCAGCAGCCATACGGGTAGACCATCGACCTCACCTCTTTTCGTCTCGACGACTTCACACTCTTCTGAGGTCTGCAGCAACACCCCCTCTTCGTCTAAACAGGGATGGTTCGCGATTAGGCGCTCACCCACGACATACTCTTCAATGTCGGGGCCATAGATCGCTGTGCGAATGGCCTGGTTAAGCTGCTTAACCCGATAGTTGGTGTAGGCCAACACGCGTACATGGTTGGGGTCTTGTTGGTAGCGTTCGCTGGTAAAAGCACGAATGAGGAGCTTTTGCCACTTGCTGCGGTTGGTAACAAATAGGCCCTCGGTCAGGTCCTCGTTTGTATCGCTCTGGTAACGCGGCAGCTGGTCCCGGTCGATATGACGCCGCACATCATCGGCAATCACGCCAATTGAGCCACCGTAGCGAATCACGTCCGTGAGCGCTGAGGCATTGAGAATTTCCTTAAAACAGCAGGCTTCGGTTTCATTGACGGGTGGCAACTGGGCCGGATCGCCAACGAAAATCATCTGGGTGCTGATATCAAGGCGAGAAACGGCAGTGACCAGCAGCTTCCACATTTCTTTATTGATCATGGAGCACTCGTCCACAATCACCAGGCGGTAGTCGGGTACCTGGTTGAACTGGTCACTGACCGACTCGAACAGCTGCTCGCCAGAGCTGGTATCGATGACGGGCTTTAGCCCCAGCAGCTTGCAGCAGGTGAGGCAGTCGACCTCGTGGCCCCAGCGAGTGGCCATCGAGCGGAGGACTTTGGTGGCCTTGTTACTAAAGGCGGTGAAGGCCACGGCGCGGTCATCACCCCGATCGCGCAGGCGGGTCAGGAGCGCCTGAAGCAACGTGGTTTTGCCCGTGCCCGCGTAGCCAGTCAGCAGGTACAGCTTGGACTGGCTCTGCAGAAAGGTTTCGATGTCTTGCAGAGCCGCCCACTGCTGTGGGCTAAGGGTAATGCCTGGGAGAACCTCTGGGATAGTTTCGGTGGCCGGCATGGGCGGGCGAGTAGGTGGAGGTACAGAGGGAGCAGGGGCGTGGCCATCAGGGGGCGACAGCTGTCAATATAATAGCCATCGCACCCCTAATATTCAAACAAATGTACTAAGCAAATGTCCTAAGCAAAACGCTAAAGCGACTGTTCTAGCTTTTCTTTGTAGAGCCCCTGCACCAGATTGTCCAACTTTTCTTCGGAGCAGCACTCGATTAGCGCGTCAAACACCTCTAGCAGTTTGGCCGCACTATCGCCATGTAGGGCGCTCAGGCCCCAGACGTCCTCTGCCCAGTCTTTGGGTTCGGTCTCTTCAAAAATTAGACGCTCTAGCAGCTGACGGGCTTCGGGCTTGGGCAGAGTCATAGCAGGTTAAGAAGCATGTGCATTCTCAGTGTAGCGGGGAAGGTTCGGGCTGCTTTTGAGACCATAGGAGCCTGTCTTTAGAGCGTGAATTAATGAACCGAATGTATACCTGGGGCTCAGTAATCAGCACTGTGTTGGTAGTCCTAGTCTTCCTGTTCGCAAACCCCGCTAGGGCCGACCTGACCTATCCTGTCAATCTCACCTCTGCTGACGGCATGGGTACAGCCGTTGGCACAGTCAGTATGACTAACTCCGAGTATGGGCTACTGATCAAGCCTGACCTAACCGGTTTACCAGCCGGAATCCACGGATTTCACATTCACACTAACCCGGACTGTGGCCCTGCAGAAAAGGATGGTAGTACGGTGCCGGGGCTGGCTGCCGGTGGGCATTTTGACCCGACCAACGCGGGCGAACACGCAGGCCCTTACGGTGACGGTCATCTAGGCGATCTGCCGCCGCTGTACGTTGCGGCAGACGGCACTGCCACTACCCCTGTCCTAGCTCCACGCGTCAGCGTATCCGATGTGCTAAGTCATTCGCTGATGGTACATGCCGGTGGCGATAACTTTTCAGACGAGCCTGCGCCTTTAGGGGGCGGCGGTGCCCGATTAGCCTGTGGGGTGATTGGCTTTCGGTGATTGGGCAGGTTGCAATCAAGGGTTGCCTTGGATCCATTGGAGCAGGATCTTAAGGCAGTTTGCGATCGCACCTAAATGGGCCATCTCATACCCGTGGGTATTCTCTGTCGGAAAGCTGAGGCAGGCTGCCTTGGGGACATGGCCAAATTTCATCGCAATCGAGCCGTCGCTGCCAAAGCCGCTGATGGTCGCTTCCTGCACTGATATCTTCGCTGCCCTTGCTGCCGTGCGAATCTCTGCATTCAGGACTTCGTCATAGACGCCGTAGCCATCCTGAGTTAAGAGTACGGGACGTGGCCCGTCCGTAATGGGGTACTCCCGAGCCAGGGGAAAAATCTCTAACGCGACCAGGCGACCAATCGTGTGACGCTGGCTGAAAAACAACGCCCCGATCGCACCGACTTCCTCCTTGGCTGAGGCAATCAGGTACACATCAACTGGGGGGGACTGGATTTGCTCAGCCAGCGCTAGCAAAATCGCCAGCGAAGCCTTGTTGTCCAACGTGTAGCTAGCGATGTAGTCTCCCATCCGCAGCGGCCGCTTGCGGTGTTTGCCTACCACCATGCGGGTCCCGGGTCGGATGCCCGCATTCTCGATCTCGTAGCGCTCTAGCTTGGTCTCTACCCAGGCGTCTTCCCAGCGGACGGCTTTGCCCTCCTGCTGCAGCTTGTGCGACGACTCGTGGGAGACATGACGTGACCCAAAGCTGAGAATGCCGCTGATAGTCTCTCGGTCACCCAGCAGGTCGACTACGCCCTCGCCGTATACCCAGGGAAACGCGCCGCCGAGCTTGCGCACCTGCAGCCGCCCATTGGGTTGAACGCCTTTGACAATGCCGCCGATTTCATCCTTGTGAGCGGTGATTGCGATCGCATTCTCAGCCGTCTCGCCTGGAATTTTGATAACAATGTTGTCTGCTTCATCCTGCCAGTACTCGACATCTTTTTTCTGTAGATAGTTCTCTAGATAGGCATTCACCTCGTGCTCAACGCCGCTAGGAGAATGGCAGAGTACCAGCGCCTCGATTACAGCAAAGAATTGATCGTAGTCCCAAATTGTCATCACAAAATCGTCAACCAGAACAGCTATGAATTGGCGTCAACATCTTCTTCAGGGCCTTCTGATAACAGCTCCTCTGCCGTAATGCCCTCAGTCGTCGAGCCAAACCGCCATAGAACAGAAGCCGCCTCGGCCCGAGTCACGCCCCGTTCTGGCTGAAATAAAGTTGTGTACCCTAGCGCCCGCCGCAGATTGGCAAAATCACCCAGCTGATAGTCGGCCAGCACCGCCTGCAGCGCTAAAGCAGGGATCTTGGCCGCATCCTGAAAGCCCCAGGCCTCTTGAACCGCTTCGACAGTGGCGTTGGGGAGCGCGGCTCGGGTGTCGAGCGGAACTTTCCACAGGATCAGGTCGCTGCGGGTCAGCGGCGCGTCCGGGCGAAAGTTAACGGCGGTGGCGGTACCGGTCAGTGCGCTAGGAAGGATGCCGGCCTCGGCCAGCCCTTGAATCGCGCTAAAATCCGGATCGGCAGGAGAGACATCTTTAAAGACTGGCGCTGTGCTGCCGACGCCAGCGCGAATTCTCTTTTCCCGTTCATCGACGTAGAATCTGTTGTTGGCAGCAAATAGCCAGCGGGCATATTCTCGGCGGGTAATGGTCTGATTGGGCTGAAATTCGTTTCTGGCCGTAGGGCGAGTTTGAGGCGTGCTGCCAGTAGGATCGGGAGCCGGTTCTCTCAGAGTCAAAAGGTCCAACTCGGCCAGGTCCGCCAGGTAAGGCTGTAGTTCTTCGGGGGCCTGATTCAAGTCTCGATATTGACCCGGTACGGTAGGCTCGGGCGGATCGGGATCGGGATCGGTGGGCGGATCGTCACGGCGAGAGACGGGGCCAATATAGTCCGCTTGCCCCGGTTCTGGAGCGGGATCTGCCTCAGCCCGTTCGTCAGTGCCCGTTGTTGGCGTGCTGGTTTCTGCCAGCTGAGGGTCGGCTTCCAGGGTTTGCTCCAGGGTTGCACCCAGGGGGCTGCCTTCGCAGCTAGTGAGGGCAACCAGGCAAGCGATACCAATCAGGGGTTTGACAGGGAGGCACATTTTGCAAGACGTAACGAACATGACCCGAAGCGGCGTGTGAGTCTACGCTAGCTTACATTCATGTGTTTTATGGGGTGACAGGATGGCGCGACCGGTGATTATTGACTGCGATCCGGGGGTGGATGATGCGATCGCACTGCTGCTTGCCCTCTCGACCGACGCGCTAGACGTTTTGGCTGTCACCACTGTCGCGGGCAATGTCCCGCTCCCCTACACCACCGCCAACGCCCTGAAGATCTGCGAACTCGCCGGACGCCCCGACATTCCTATCTATGCAGGCTGCCCTCGCCCGATCCTGAAGCCGCTGCACACCGCCACCGAGGTCCACGGTGCGACCGGCCTGCAGGGCACCGAGCTGCCCGAGCCCACAGCGCAGCCCCAACCCCAGCATGCGGTTGAGTACCTGATTCAGACGCTGACCCAGGCTCAGAAACCGATTACGCTAGCAACGCTGGGCCCCTTGACTAATGTGGCGCTGGCCTTGATTCAGCAGCCCAAGATTGCTGATAACATCCAAGAAATTGTGGCAATGGGCGGGGCGATTACCCACGGCAACGTCACCCCCTCCGCCGAGTTCAACATCTATGTAGACCCCCACGCGGCTGCGGTGGTCTTTTCAGCGGGCATTCCCACCACGCTGATTACGCTCGATACTACCCATCAGGTGCTGACGACAGCCGAACGGCTCCAGTCTATCCGCACACTAGGGACGCCAGTTGCTCGGGCGGCGGCCGATCTGCTGGCCCACTACGGTCAGGCCGATGCTGAACGCTATGGCATGCCGGGGAGTCCGCTGCATGATCCCTGCGTGATTGCGTATTTGATGCAGCCGCAGCTCTTTACTTGGCGGCAGGTACCCGTATCCGTTGCAGTCGAGCAGGGGCAAATACAGGGGCGTACGGTAATCGACTGGTGGCACCCCCACGCTGGCCAGATGAGCGTGGTCGATGCGGTTGACGCAGACGGATTCTACGGACTCTTGATAGAGCAGTTAGGAACCTATTGAAACTGTCCACTGCACCCATCAAAGACCCCTGATAGAATGGGAAAAACCAGCCCGCCTAAGCGATGGCCTATACCACCGAACAGCTGCTTGACATTCTCGATCAAGAACTGAAAGCCACCTGGCGCGGGGAAAGGGTGCTGCTACAGGCCGATCATCGCATCGATAACCCGGTGATTTCTAAGGCATTAGGCAGCCAAAAGCTGAGCCAGGTCTTTGCATTTCAGGACTTTCGCGATCAGATTCACCAGTATCAGCGCGACCACAACGTATCCGGGCTGGTATGGCACGAGTGTAGATTTAAGGGCCGCTCGATTCGCTTCCCTGAGATCCACCAGCAGCTGACGGCTACCCAGGATGACAAGGTGGCACTGATGTCGGCCAAGGCGGCTGTTCTATCGTTCTGGCGAGCGTCAATTCCGGACCTGCGACTATGGCGAGCCGGACATCCCCCCAAGCAGCTGTCGCTGGAGGAGGTTCAGCAGTGTATTGATCAGGCAGAGTGGGCAGAAGTCAGTGCGACGCGGACAGAGCTTTATCTAAGCCTGTGCTGGGGCGATCCAAAGGAGTGCTACTGCGACTGGGCCTACCCACAGTCGGGGTGCGATCGAATTATTGCCGCCGTCAGCGAACCTAGCACGATCAAGGTTTGAGCCGGTATCGCATCTGCCAATTAGCGGCAATGATACGAGGGATGCAGACACCCGGTGTTTGGAGCGGGTTGGCAAAATCGCAAAATCTATGGGGAGTCGGGTCCATTGCCAGTATGAATCTGTAGCCACGCACTGATTTCTTCTGGCGTTGTCAGTTCTGGAAGAACAGATGCAACCTCAGTGAGCTGTAACAGTGACAGCGCTCGGATCTGAGCCGTGGCCGATTCGCCCAATTCGCCTAACTGCTGAGTCAGCCGGGCGATGACCTCACGCTGCTGCTGCTCTAGCTGATGTAGCCATTTCTCCAAGTCAGACAGGGCATTAAACTCCAGCAGCCCTTCACCCAGCGTCTCTAGCTGAACCAGTGAAAGCAGGTGCACTTGGGTTAGCAAGTCCTCAGTCAAAGGACCAACCTTGCGGTTGAGCATCCGCAGAATCAAAGCCCGTTCTTGATTGATAATTTCCTGGCGACCTTCCTGGCGACCTTCCTGGCGACCTTCCTGGCGACCACGCTCGATGGCCATCCGCTCTAGACTGGTCACGTACTGCATCCGCCTTTCCTCCTGATAACTCAACAAGATTTGCCAGAACCCTTGCTCAAGCGCTTCGGGTAGGACAACGAGCCAATCAATAAATCGAATGAGATCGATGACAGCCTGACGGTCATAGCCTTGCTGAAACAGGCGCTTAGCCAGTCGCACCTTCCATTGCTGCCTTTGCGTAGCATCGCTTCTGGTCTCGATGGTTTTCAGGTGAGCCATCACCACTATTGCAAAGGGGTTGTCACTGGCTTCTAGCTCACTCCACCGCTGCCTGTAGTCTAGCAATTTGATCGTAGGGAATCGAAACTGGGTCTGGCAACCCCACAGCTCCGTTGAGAAGCCATAGGGTCGCCAAGTAGGACTGCTGTCACCTAAAACGGCAAAGCTCGCAACAGGACGGTCAAAGCGATCGCGCAGACGATAGTTGTAGGCGTACATGCGCTCGGCAAAGTCGGGTACCGACTGGTTTTGAATCTCGATATGGACGAGTACCCAAATCTGGTCACCGCCGCCGTTCCAGACTTTGATCAGTTTGTCGGCCAGTCGCTTACCTACTTCTGCTTCGCGAACAACTTGCTGCAGTTCCTTGTCTAGAAACTCGTAACCCCGCGACCAGTCGATTTCGGCGTGTACAGCCGGAAAAAAGAACGCCATGAAATCGGCAAAATAGGCTTCAAGAATGTCCTTCCAGGGACTGTCATAGTCAACGCGAGGATTGTCAATGCGAGGATTTGCCATCAGAGCAATATAGTTCCTTTGAACTAGCCTGACTGTAATCCCCACCGCAGTCAAGGCGCTTTTTTTAACGGATGCTCAATTTTCTTAATACTGTGTGGCAATCTGTCACCTGCGCAGCTGCTTTTGTCCCAGTCTTTGAGTTTTGAGGCGCTAACTCTGTATATTTGATAGGCAGCGCGTTAGAGAGTTTTTTTTATGCCGATGGCCGTGGGCGTTATCGAAACGCATGGGTACCCGGCTTCGCTGGCGGCAGCGGATGCGATGGTCAAAGCGGGGCGAGTAACCCTGTTGGGAATCAACCAGGCCGACAGCGGCCATCAGTTTGTGGTCATTCGCGGTCAGAATGGCGAGGTGAAACGCTCAATGGAGGCCGGGTTGGCCGCTGCTAATGAGTGTCCATGCAATGGGGGAGCGACCTCTCACTACATCGTGCCCCACCTGACTGAGAATGTTGAATCGGTCCTGCCGTTGCATTTCACCGATGCATCAGAGCCGTTTAGGGTATCTCCGTAAGCCGCAAGAAATACCTACAAAATTTTTGTCCGTTTCTAAATTCTTTCATCTGGAGAACGTTGATGCCACAGGCTGTAGGATCGCTCGAAACCAAGGGATTTCCCCCTGTGCTGGCCGCTGCTGATGCGATGGTCAAGGCGGGCCGGGTCACGCTCGTAAACTACATCCGGGCAGGCAGCGCCCGATTCTGCATCAATATTCGGGGGGATGTATCTGAGGTCAAAGCCGCGATGGCCGCAGGGGTTGAGGCCGCTGAGAATTCGCCTGGTGGCGTACTTGAAACCTGGGTGATTATTCCTCGCCCCCACGAGAACGTCGTATCGGTGCTGCCCATTGACTTTGGCGAGGACGTGGCACGGTTCCGTGAAGCGGTCGAGCAGCCGATTCTGCCTGGACGCTAGGGTATACAGCTAATTGTTGTCGGGGTCGAAGGGAACCGCTTCAGGCTCCCAGCCGCAGACGGCATAGCCATTTCGAGTGGGTGCGATCGCAACTTCATCCCCGCGACCCACCAGCTTTTTGGCAATCTCAATCGCGTCTGCCGCCGTCAGCCCCCGGCGGTAAACGCTATAGAACCGCTTGGCGTAGTAAATGGCGACCATCGGCTGCATCAGGTCCGGGACCTTGATATAGCAGGGCCGGTAGCTCTTCATGCTGACAATGACGTAGCAGGGCGATGGCCCAAAGGTCGGCAGCTGGATAGACTTACTGCTGACGTTGAGCTTCAGCATCGTGGCATCTTCTTCGTGGACCCACATGACGTAGCCCTGCGAACTTTGGGTCACTGCGATATCTTCTCCCCGCTTGGCCAGTCGGGCAGCCACCTGCAACACTTTCTCAGCGGAGTCGAACCGCTTAAACAGGCTAAAGTAGCGCCCGTCGATATCAATCGCTGCCTGCTTGCCCTCTAGGTCAGGCACGCTAATGTGGCACGGGGTGAACTGCCCCTTATAGGACAGCAGCTTGCAAACGGCGGCAGTAGCAGTTTGAGGCATGGTAGATGAGTGACGGTTAGGGTCATTTTAGGTCGATGCGAGTAAACTGTCGTCAGGCCAGAATGCAGTCTGGAATACCGTTTCAGGCGAAATGACGGACAGGCAAAGCAAGTAAAATACTAGCAAAGTTGGGGCCGATGTGAGGAGAGGCGATTGGGCCAGCTATCCCCCTTACTCCGGTGATATTCTGAACAGATACGCTTTTTTGAGGGAATAAATGCCCGCGCTGGTTGAGACACCTACTGTATTTCCGCTCGTGGCCGTGGTCGGTCAGGATGCGATCAAGCTGGCACTGCTGCTGGCTGCGGTCGATCCGGGTTTAGGCGGGGTGGTGATCGCCGGACGGCGAGGCACCGCCAAGTCGGTCCTGGCTCGGGCGCTGCATCAGCTGCTGCCGCCGATCGAGGTGATTGATGGCACCTGCTGTAACTGTAGCCCGACGCAGCCCGAAGACTGGGATGACGAGACGATTGCTCGGTTCGCCAGCACAATTTCGGCAAATTCGGGTGGGCTGGACCTGTCTGAGATTCCCACCCAGGTGATGCCAGCGCCGTTTATTCAGGTGCCGCTGGGGGTAACGGAAGACCGGCTGCTGGGCTCGGTGGATGTGGCCAAGTCGATTCAAACCGGCGAGGCGGTGTTTCAACCCGGGCTGCTGGCAGAAGCCCATCGGGGGGTCATGTATGTGGACGAAATCAATCTGCTGGACGACCAGATTGCCAACTTGCTGCTGACGAGCCTAACTGAGGGGCAGAACCAGATTGAGCGGGAGGGCATCAGCTTTCGGCACCCTTGCAGGCCGCTACTGATTGCCACGTACAACCCAGCGGAAGGACCGCTTAGGGATCACTTGCTCGATCGGATGGCGATCGCACTTTCTGCTGACACGCCGCTGGCCCTAGACGACCGGGTCGCAGCCGTAGAGCAGGCCACGCGCTACACCGATAGCCCTCTCAACTTCCTGGACAGCTTCACCGAAGAAATCGAGAATTTACGCACCCAGATTATCCTGGCCCGCGAGTGGCTAAAGGATGTGCAGATCACCACAGACCAGGTGCAGTACCTGGTCACCGAATCCCTGCGGGGCGGCGTCGAGGGCCACCGAGCCGAGCTGTTTGCCGTCCGCGTTGCCAAGGCCAGCGCTGCGTTAGATGGCCGGACTAGCGTGAACGCCGACGATCTACGCCGCGCCGTCGAGCTGGTGATCGTCCCCCGGTCTCTGTATCAGGACCCGCCACCGCCGGAAGACGAGCCACCCCCGCCCCCACCCCCGCCGCAGAACCAGGAACAAGACGAACAGGACGACGCCCAGGACGATGCGGACGAGGACGATGCGGACGACGATGAAGAGCCTGAGGAGCCGGATGACTCACCGCCCAGCATCCCCGAGGAGTTCGTCTTTGACCCCGAGGGCGTCATGCTCGACCCCTCGCTGATGCTGTTTGCCCAGTCCATGAGCAAACAGGGCAAATCGGGCAGTCAGAGCCTGGTGATTTCAGAGGACCGGGGCCGCTATATTAAACCGATTTTGCCCCAGGGGCCCGTGCGGCGCATTGCTGTCGATGCCACCCTGCGGGCCGCCGCGCCTTACCAGAAAGCCCGCCGGGCCCGCCAGCCCGAGCGAAACGTGATTGTGGAGCAGGGTGACATCCGCGCCAAGCGCCTGGCTCGTAAGGCCGGTTCCCTGGTTATCTTTGTGGTCGATGCCTCAGGGTCGATGGCCCTCAACCGCATGCAGAATGCCAAGGGGGCCGTGCTGAGTTTGCTGACCGATGCCTACCAGAACCGCGATCAGGTGGCGCTGATTCCCTTTCGCGGTGAGCAGGCCGAAGTGCTGCTGCCACCCACCCGCTCGATCACCTCGGCCCGTCGTCGCTTAGAACGCATGCCCTGCGGTGGGGGCTCCCCCCTGGCCCACGGCCTGGCCCAGGCGGTCCGCGTCGGTACGAACGCGCAGCAGTCGGGCGATATTGGCAACGTGGCGATTGTCGCCATCACCGACGGACGGGGGAATGTCTCGCTAGATCGTTCTCTCGGAAATGCGGTTGACCCGGAGGAGAAACCGGACATCAAAGGGGAGCTGTTGGATATTGCCGCCCGCATTCGGGCAACGGGGTTTCAGCTGTTGATTATCGATACCGAGCGCAAATTTGTCTCCACTGGCTTTGGTAAGGAGCTGGCGAAGACAGCCGGAGGGAAATATTATCAGCTGCCGAAAGCGACCGATAGTGCGATCGCAAACATGGCTCGCAGCGCCCTAGCCGATACCAAAGGGTAACCCCATGCCGTCTAAGCTCGACATCTTCAACCGCTGGGCTCCCTTTTACGATAGTCCCCTGACCACCGTCTTTTACCAGGCTGTTCACACCCGCCTGATCGAATCTATCACCCTACCCCCGCATGCCAACGTGCTTGATTTGGGCTGCGGCACCGGCAAGCTGCTCCGCCGTCTGCTTAAAGAGCGGCCCGATCTCACGGCTACAGGTATCGACTTTTCTGCCGAAATGCTGACCCAAGCGCAGCGGCAGAACCCTGATCCGGAGCGGTTGACCTACGTGCAAGGCAGAACAGAGGCGCTGCCGCTGCCTGACGCCCAATTCGATGCGGCCTTCTGCACCATCAGCTTTCTCCACTATCCTGACCCGGTAGCCGTCCTGAGGGACGTTCGCCGTGTTCTCAAACCGGGCGGTCAGTTTCACCTGGCAGATTACATTCCATCTCGGCTCAGCGCTCAAGACACCCTAACCATTCCTATCTTGGCCGGAGATATCCGTTTTTACAGCCCCCAGGCCCGTGCCAAGCTGGCCCAGCAGGCCGGTCTGGTCATCGCGCAACACCAATATCTTCTGGGGCCCATTCTACTCACCACGTTGACCCGGCCCTGACGGACCGAGCTGGCCTGACCCTAAACCCTTCCGTGATCCCCGCAGAATAAAAAGACACGATAAATTCTTCCGGAAATCGTAGATTCACTGACTCACGAACTGCTTTAAACCCGGCGACCTCGGGCACCTTAAGACAGATAATTGTTGTCAGTTGGTTTACTTATGGGTGCCGCGCCGCCATCACCTCTCAGCCAGCGCATGCTTGCCGCTATTGTGGTGACTGATGCGGTTGGTTTTAGTGCCCGCATGTCTGCCGACGAAGAGCGCGCGCTTGCGCTTATTCATAATGATTTAGCCACCATCAGCCGACTCTGCGAAACATTTGAAGGCCAAGTGCTCAAAACGACCGGAGACGGTCTGCTGATGTATTTTTTCAGTGCGGTTCAGGCGGTTGACTGTGCCCTAGAAATTCAGAAAACGCTCGGTGGCGATACGAACGTCACCAGTGACCACTTCGCTCACCGCATCGGCATTCACCTGGGAGATGTCTACATCAATGAGTCTGACATCATGGGCACAGGGGTCAACATCGCGGCCCGTCTCGAAGCCTTTGCCCCTCCCGGCGAGGTCTGCGTTTCGCAGGTTGTGTACGACGTAGTCAAGAGCCGTCTCGAGCTAGACGCCACCTTTCTAGGGCCGCTAGCGCTAAAAAATATCCAGGAACCGGTCCCAGCCTATCAGCTGCGACCTGCGATCGCACCTGAACCCGACCAGACCGATCCGACCCTCCCCTTCGCCAATCGCCCACCAACCGAAGTCACCCTAGAGCAAGCCCTACAGACCCTGACCCAGCATCCCAATCACCTACGCATCAAGAAGCTGATTTTTGGGACCTGTCAAAATCTCTGGGAAAACGACGCGACTATCCTAGATCAGTTCTCTCTTAAGGGGCTCATCGAAGCCCTGATTCAGCGTAATCCGAGCCTTGAGCAGTGCCGCGCTAGCCTCTACCGCATCGTCGCCACTCTCAACCGCAAAGACACCTATTCCGAAGTTGCTGAAGCGATTCTCCAGGCCGTTACGCCGCTATATACCCGCTCAGCTACTGAGGGCCTACTCGCACCACCGGGCCTAGAAGACATCAAAGACCGCTATCAACAGGTTGCCGATAGTCTAGATCGTCAGACTCAGGCTACGCGCATCAAGAAAGTTCTGTTCTGTCTCTGTCATAAAGTTTGGGAGAAAGACACCCAAAAGATTGCCCAGGTCGATACGGCCATTCTGGTTGAGCAGCTTTACCAGCAGGCCCCCACCCCCCGAGACCTCAAATATCGGCTGCGCTACCTGCTGCAACACCTCAATCGCAAGGCCCAGTACACCAAAGTCGTCGATACGATTTTCAGGGCCTTCTCGCCGCTATACAGCGCCCCTGCTGAGCTGGCGCTGATTTCGACACCCGGATTGCCCAATTCTAAGGACAGCAGCAGCCCCAATACCTGCTTTGCGTCTGCTCCGCCAGCCACCCCCCATCCCGAAGCAACCATTGCCGTCAGCGCCCAACCCCTAGCGTCGGTGCCTGCTCCCTCAGCCGCTGAGATCAAAGATCGCGCTGATTTATTTGAACTGCGCCTCGATATTATTAAATACTGCAATCCGCTCCGGGCTAAAATTTTGCTATATTCAACGCTGCAAAGCCCCTTCACTGGCAGTCGTCACGAATGGTCTATTCTGCGCAGCAAGACGTTAGAAGATTTTTTAAGAGAAGCGTTTGAATACTGCCCCACCTTTGCGGATCTAGAGAGCAAGCTGACTATCATTGCCCACTGTCTAGAAGATTCAGAAGAGAACGAGCCGGTGATTAGCGCAATTCTAACTGCCGTTGAGCCTTATTACCCAGCAGCCAAGGCGAAGAACGAACCGACGGCGCTAGTGGCAGTGGCTGCGCAATCTGCTGAAATGAGGTCGGTCGCCTGTGGATAGTGATGAATTGCAGCAGCGCTACAGCAGTGGGCAAAATGACTTTAGCCAAAGCTGTTTGGCGGGCATGCAGTTTAGAGGGGCTGACCTGATCGGGGCAAACTTCTCTAAGGCCGATTTGGAGAGAAGTGATTTTATGTTCTCGTATCTAAGCCGAGCAAGCTTTCAACGAGCGAATCTGAGCCATGCTAACCTTAGCGGGGTCAATCTCAACCAAGCCAACCTGATTTTTACCAACCTCAGCGATGCTAACCTTCACGGCGCCAGCCTACAGGGAGCGGATTTGCGCGGAGCTAATCTAACCCTGGCCGATTTATTCGACGTGAATTTGGCCGATGCCGATCTGCGCAATGCTGACCTGAGTGGGGCCAATCTGACCGGAGCCTGTCTACGGGGCGCAAACCTGAGACAAGAGCTCCGCAGTGAGCAGGCCAACCTGCGCGGCGCGCACCTGCGTCAGGTCGATTTGCGCGGGGCCAACCTGAAAGGCGCTGACCTGGCTAACGTAGACCTGGGCGGGGCTAACTTATCTGAAGCCTTTCTCAAAGAGGCCGACCTGCGCGGGGCCAACCTCAACGGTGCCAATCTGAGCAATGCCTCGCTGACCGATGCCAATCTAGAAGGGGCCAATCTACGCTATGCCCAAATGCAGCGGACCCGGGCTCAGCGAGCCAATCTGGCGGGCTGTGACTTTACCGGCGCGGCGTTACTTGAAGTCAACTTAACCGATGTCAACATGACTGGCGCTCAGCTGTTTGGGGTCACGATGACCGGGGCGCGGCTACTCCGCGCTGACTTGAGTCGGACCAATCTCAGCGGTGCGGATCTGACCCGAGTTGATTTAACCCACGCTTACCTGGGGCGCACCAACCTGGGCAAAGCGAATTTGACGGATGCCATTTTGTCAGGGGCCGAGCTGAGTAGCGCCAATCTGGCAGGGGCACTGCTGTCAGGCACAACCATGCCAGATGGAAAAGTCGCCAACATGCCAGAGACAGGCCGATCAGTGCCCATGGTACTAACCTGAACGCGTGCCTGGGGCTAAGCTAGCAGCGGGCCTGTCTCTGCAGCATTTATGACTGGGCCTAGGCTGGGGTAGACTACGTGAAGTTTGCCTCTACCGCCCCCACCAAATTCTAAGTATCTTTACTCATTACACGATCGGAATACGCTCGTTATCGTTAAAGTTAGATCAAGCAATATTTTTAAGAATATCTGAACATCTAATATGGAACTAACAGATGTCACTTTGGCCTCTTTACTGAGGGTGCATCCCAACTTTTCAAATCGCTCAAACCTCTGCAGATGTCAATCCGCTCTTATCTCCTTTTTCGTTTTCTCCTATAAAGTGGGGTACTGCGGCAACTGACAGGTACTGAGAAGGGCATGCGCCCAGAGCAGCCAGTCTGGCTGTCCCTAAACGCAAATCATGCCATTTTTGTGATCGCGTAAAACGCCTATGGAGAATGGGATAGAGCGGTTGCAGTTACAACGGTCACAGCATTTCAGACGCTTACACGCGAAAAGTTCGGCTTGCTATCTTGATGAATCTGCTTTGACTCAAGATCCGCTTTGACTTAAAGCAAAAAAGAGGTTGATTGCTATTTAAGCAATTCTATTTTTATTAGACTCCTGGGTAATAAACTTCATGATAATTTTCCCTGTTATCGCTTTCTATGGCTGTTTAGTGGCGGCGTCTGTTTTCTCCGATTCCAAACGAGAAACGCTACTGCTCGGCAGCTTGGGTTGGGGCTGTCTAGTTGCTGGAATAACTGAACTGCTTAGCTTATTTGGGGTTTTTAACTTCTTGGCCCTGTCAATATCATGGATGTTGACTAGTCTTCTATTGTTTGGATATGCGATCTACCGTAAACGTCCGCTTTTTCCTCTGAGTCTTTCGTTTAAGCAAATCTCGACATTGAAGTCATCGCTCGTGACGGTCGTCGCGTCTTTGGTACTGATACTCATTGCCGCAGTGACCTTAGTGACAGCCGCAGCATCGGTTCCTAACAACCCGGATTCGATGAGCTACCACATGAGCCGGGTCAATTACTGGATTCAGCATGGTAGCGTTTTGCATTATCCAACCCATACGCTTCAGCAGCTTTACCAAAATCCCTGGGCAGAGATTACAATTGCGCATTTTCAGCTACTTGCAGGTAGCGATTTCTTTGCTCAATGGGTGCAGTGGTTCTGCATGATCGGCAGCTTGCTCGGGGTATCTCTGATTGCTCAACGCCTAGGCGCTAACCATAAGGGACAGTTGTTGTCAGCCATTATCTGCGCAACGCTACCTATGGGGATTTTGCAGAGCGTCAGCACGCAAAACGACTATGTGGAAGCGTTTTGGTTGGTTTGCTTTATTTATTTCGCCATCAAAACGGTTAGAGAAGGGATCTCAACCCTGGGTGTAACCGCGCTTGCGATGGCCTTTGGCTTAGCAGTATTGACGAAAGGAACGGCATATATATATGGGTTCCCGATCGTCCTATGGTTACTGATCAGCAGCATTAAGTCGACAGGTTACAAGATTTGGAAACCAGTTATTTACGCAGCTGTGCTGGTTTTATTACTCAACATCGGGCACTACGCTAGAAATCATTTTCTGTTTGGGTCGCCGCTGGGCCTTTCTGTCGAAGAAGAGTCGATCAGCAATCAGACAATCCCTCTGTTAGCCAGTAATACGCTCAAGCAGCTCTCTTTGCACGCTGATATTGTCAGGCATATGCGTCTGGATGGGTTTATCACCCCCCTCACTGGAGTAACCCAGAAGATACTCCTAATTCTGCATGATGCCGCTGGGATAGATATCAATGATCCTCAAATCATGAGTTCAAAGATATCTAAATTTTATATACCGGCTTTCTCCAGCTACGAAGACACTGCTGGCAATCCTCTGCATTTATTCCTGTTTCTTTTGTCAATCCTGCTGTTGGTTTTCAATCGCAGGATACGAGAAAGAAAATTCTTGTTTTTATATAGCGGCGTTGTCATCGCAGGATTTTTGATGTTCTGCTATTTCTTTTCCTGGTCACCGTGGCGTTGCCGGTTGCATCTACCGCTGTTTGTGCTGGCAAGCGCGGCAACAGGAACGATCATTGCAAAGTCATTTGGCTCGAACAGGATCTTGATTCCACTGATGATCTTCTTGCTTTTTACGGGGCAGCCAGCGCTATCGAGGAACCAGCTTAAACCGCTAGTCGGTGAGAAAAGTATTTTTTCAACGTCGTCACTGCAGCAATACTTCACTACCAAGCCGCATTACGAGGAGCCCTTGTGGCTTGCTTTGCAGGCAATTGAAGACGGTCAGTGTAGAACAGTTGGCCTGCGGGGTGACAAGATTTGGTATGAGTATCCGATCTGGATCATGTCTAAAATGCAGGATAAAGAGTTTCAATTCGTTCACGTTGAAGTAGACAATGTTTCGAGTGAACTCAGCCAGAGCCTGCCCCCATTTGCTCAGACAGCCCCCTGCTACGTACTCTCTTTTACCGGGGATACAGCGCCTCTGAGTACTGCAAGCGATACAACCGCCCCCTCGGACGCGCCGCTAACCATATCGGGAAAACCGTACGATTTATTGGCGAAGAATGATGGGGTATCCGAAGGCGATCGGGTGACCGCTGAGGTTTATCAGCTGCGAGGGATTTAGTCCCTATAAACAGACCGCTTTACGGTAGTCGAGTGAGATTATCTCGAACATAGGGAATCCCAAGGCCTGCAATCAGGGTCTTTAGGGTTGTAGCGACTCTACTGAAACCTATGTCAGTGACTACTCGAGTACCCCTATCGGCCCTTGCCTGCGTGAACGAAGCCTGCCAGACGTATGGCCAAGCCGGTCAATCGAACCTACTGGTGCGCAAAATCTACGGCAAAGACCGGATTCGCTATCTGCGCTGTCGGTGCTGCGGAGAGGAGTTCAGCGAACGTAAAGGAACGGCTTTGTGGAACACCAAGATCCCGGAGGAGCGAGCGATAGCAGTGAGTCATCAACTGGCAGAAGGCCCCTCGCTCAAAGGGACGGCCCGAGTGACTGGCACGAACCGCGACACGGTCCGTCGGCTGACACGCAAGTTTGGCGCACATGCCGAACGGTTCCATGACCAGCAGGCCCAACAGCTCGATATCGAGGTGCTGGAGATGGATGAACGCCACGGCTACGTAGAGAGCAAAGCGGAGCAGTGCTGGGATGCAGTGGCCATTGATGCTGTCAGTAAGTTCATTGTGCAGGTAGAGGTAGGCCCCCGCACTGAGTCGTTGTTTAAGCGGCTGATGCACAGGAGTGCCAAGCGGTTGGCCCACCCCCAAGACCTGGTGCTGATGACCGATGGAGAAGCCTGTTACCGCACTCTATTTCCCATCGTCTTCGGCATCCCCTACCTTCCCCCCGGCGTCATCCCCTCGGTCGTCCTCCCGCTGGGCGCTACCGCATCCCCAGAACCCTAGCTCATGTTCAAATTGTCAAACATCGTCAAGGCAAAAAGCTAGAGTCGGTCGAGGTGCGTAAAGCACACGGCAGTTGGCCACGCATTCAGAAGGCACTGAATTCATTGGGCTACAACATACCCAACACCTCCACGGTCGAGCGCTTCAACGGCACCGCTCGGCGGATGAATGCCCATCAGGTCAGACGGTCGCTGGCGTTTGCCAAGCGCCATAGAACCCGACAAGCCATTGCCTGGTGGAGCGCCACAGTCTACAACTGGGTCCGAGAACACCGCAGTTTGAAGGTGCCGCTACCCGTACCGCAAGGCAGAAAGCGCTATCAGCAACGGACACCGGCCATCGCGCTTGGACTGACACAACACATTTGGACCGAAGCAGATATCCTCAGAACTCCGGTCTACAACAAGCCTAAAAACAGGGGAATGGGATAATCTCACCTAACTACCAGAGCCACCTTCCTTGATCCCGAAACAGCAACGCTAGGGACAGTTACAATCAAAGCTTAGAAGGCAGTCTGAACTTATGCCAAATAACGTGAGTAGATTACACCAGCTGCAATCAGGAGACAACCCTACAAGACAGCTGCGTTGAAAAAGTTATAAATAAAGACGTATTGTGGCAGAAACAGCCAAAGTCCGGCTGTCAGCTTACTACAACCCACAGCCGCCTCACGCAGGGCAGGTTCTGCGAATTATCAAAAAGTCGAATCAACTTATGGGCCTTTTCAATACTCTAGAACACCATATCGACCACGCTGCCGACATGTAAACTCCCCGACTCAACGCGCTAACCGCCTAGCCATGCCAAAGTTCACCATCACCAACCTTAAAAAACAGCTCGCCCAAAAATCAAAAGAAGCGCTGATCAAAGAAATCACCACCCTGTGCCAAACCTTTCCCCAGGTTAAAGAGTATTACCAGGCTCAAGGCAGTGATGTGACCGCCCTACTCATAAAATACAAGTAGATCATCGAAAAAGAATTCGTCACCAGCAACCCACGCTCCGTCCCTAACGCCAGCTTCGCCGTCGCCCGCAAAGCCGTCAACGACTTCAAAAAGCTGACCCAAGAGCCAGAACTGATCGCTGACATCATGCTCACCTACGTCGAATGCACCTCACACTTCAATAACGAATACGCCCCTGACGGCGAAGATTACTATACTCGCCCAGAAGACATGTTCGAGAAGGCGTTAGTCTACATGCAAAAGCACCAGCTCCTCGATACCTTTCGATTCAGAGCCCAAGCAATTGTCGCCAACGCAACAGGCGGCTGGGGTCACCAAGATACCCTCGGCGATCATTACTACAGGTTTTATGGCGATTGAGCTACAGTTGTTCTTTTGCGCGATTCACGGAGGCGGTCATCGTGACTGCCCTTTGGATTCTCTGCCCTTTGACCGGGCGGGCGGGACGCTCACCCCACAGAAATCTCAGGCTCACGCTAACTTAAGAAAGCAGCGATGCCTTCTCTTCGTAGGCGCGACAGCCCGTACAGGGGCCGGTCGGGTTCACCGCGCAACGCAGGTAAGGCGAGCGGGCATTGAGATTACAGGTGATATCGCCAATCACAAAACCCAGGCCATCCACATAATGCTCGTCAGGATGGCGGCGCACCCACTCACGAAAGCGCTGATTTGCCGCCGCCTCGACCGCCAGCTGAAAGCGGGCCTGCACCCGACGGCGCGATCGCACACTCACCCAGGCCGACAGCAGCGCCGGTGTCAGGCCAATGACCAGAATCAAAAGCGCAATCGTCATAGAAACGAAAGTACGGTAGCGTTCTAAGTCCAATCCTAGCGTAGCGTTCGGGCCGCTGCAGCCGCCTAGTCCTCGCCCTTCGGCTTGGGCGGCTGATAGGTCGAGGCCACCTGCAATTCTTTCATCTGGCGCGGGTCAACCGTAGACGGTGCTTGCGTCAGCAGACAGCGGGCCTGCTGGGTCTTGGGGAATGCGATCGCATCTCGAATCGACTGCTCCCCCGCCATCAGCATCACCCACCGATCTAAACCGTAGGCAATGCCCCCGTGGGGCGGTGCGCCGTAGTCAAACGCCTCCATAAAGAAGCCAAACTTGTCCTGGGCCTCCTCATCACTCAGGCCGATGGTTTCAAACACCTTCGCCTGCACGTCTGGCTGGTAAATCCGCAGACTGCCGCCGCCCAGCTCATAGCCGTTATACACAATGTCGTAGGCGACCGCTCGCGCCGTCGTAAGATCGTCGATATCTTCTGGATTCGGCGCAGTAAAGGGGTGGTGCAGCGCCTCGTAGCGCTTCTCATCGGCGTTCCACTCAAACATGGGGAAGTCCGTCACCCACAGCAGATTGATCTGATCTTCTGGAATCAACCCCAGCTCCGCCGCTACCGCCTGCCGCAGCCGGTCGAGCGTGGCATTCACCGTCGCCGCATCGCCCGCGCCAAACAGCAGCAGATGGCCGGGTTCAGCGCCCATGCGGCTCAGCAGCTCCTGCTTTTGTGCGTCGGTCAGGTTGTCCTTAATCGCGCCGATGGTGTCGATTTCGCCATTCTCGCGCACCCGCACGTAGGCCACGCCCCGCGCCCCTGCATCCGTGGCCACCTTAAACAGGTCCCCACCGGGCTTAATCCGCACATTCGAAATCGCATCATTGCCGCCCGGTATCGGCAGCACCTTAACCAGGCCGCCGTTCTTCACTGCACCGGAGAACACCTTAAACCCAGAGTCGGCGACAATATCTGAAACGTTGACCAGCTCCAGCGCATAACGCGTGTCGGGCTTGTCGCTGCCGTAGCGGTCCATCGCCTCGGCGTAGGTCAGCCGGGGGAAGGGGGTGGGCACGTCAATGCCCTGTACCGCCTTAAACACATGGGCCACCAGCCGCTCGTTCAGCGCCAGGATCTCATCCTGACTCATAAAGCTCATTTCCATATCGAGCTGGGTAAACTCAGGCTGGCGGTCGGCTCGCAGGTCCTCATCGCGAAAGCAGCGGGCAATCTGGTAGTAGCGATCCATGCCTGCGACCATCAGCAGCTGCTTAAACAGCTGGGGCGACTGGGGCAGGGCGTACCACTCGCCGGGGTTGACCCGCGACGGCAGAATGTAGTCCCGCGCCCCCTCCGGCGTAGCGCGAGTCAGAATCGGCGTTTCAACTTCATAAAAGCCCTCTTCGTCTTCTAAAAAGCGGCGAATCGCCTTGATAATGCTGTGGCGCAGGCGCATGTTGTGGGCCATGCGCTCCCGGCGCAGGTCCAGATAGCGGTACTTGAGCCGTAGCTCTTCGCGCACGGGCTCTTCTTCGGCGGTCGACACCTGGAACGGTAGCTGCTTGCGCACCGCGTTCAGTAGCTCGATGGTGTCGGCGTAGATTTCTACCTCGCCCGTCGGCAGCTTGGGGTTCACCGCCCCGTCCAGGCGCTGGCTGACGCGCCCGACAATCTTGACCACATACTCGTTACGCACCTTCTCAGCCACGGGGTACGACTCAGGCGTACGCTCCGGGTCGCTGACGATTTGCACGACGCCAGTGCGATCGCGCAGGTCTAGAAAAATCACGCCCCCATGATCGCGGCGACGGTCTACCCAGCCATACAGCGTGACGGTTTTATCAACGTGGTCGGCCCGCAGGTCGCCGCAATAGAGGGATCGCATAGTAGTTAGCCGGGGAAATACGGATAAGGTCAAACCCATTCATTATCCAGTATCGCTCGCCCGCTTTGAATGCGATCTCAAACTAATTAGGCGGTCCCAATGACACTCTAGAGACTGCAGCCCCCTGCCGTCCCTCACTGGTGGGGGAGTCTGGACTCGAAGTCCGCACTTGTAGGGGTTTGGGGGCCTAGCCAACGTAATCTATATCCGGGATTCAATATCCAAGATTCAATCCACCAGCTTGATTTTGCCGACGCGAATTTTATCGAAGACTCGGTTAATCGCGTTGCGGTCTGCGGTGCTCAGGCTAAAGGTTGATAGCAGCAGTGAAGAAAGCCTGACGTGATCCTTACGCCGGAGCTGCCCAGAGGACGTGGCTTTCTTAGTCAGCTGCTGGACAAACGCTTGAACGTTGGGTGCGGTTGATGAAACCAAGGCGGCAGGCTCCCCGTTTATAGTAAAAGATGTCTCTATACCTTGTCTGGCAGGGGCAGCCCCTGGGAGGGGTGGAAGCGCGGAAGTTGCGATCGCAACCCCTTAAAGACTGTGTGAATCGAAACGAATCGAGTTGTTTAAACCTGCCTGATAGCCTGCCCACACCGGTCCCATGAACATCTATCGCCTCAATGCCCTGTCCGACAATTACGTGTTTCTGCTGCACGACCCGACCACCCAAACAGCAGCCGTAGTCGATCCTGCGGAAGCTCAGCCGGTTCTAGATAAATTGAATGCACTAGGGGCCACCCTCATCGCCATCTTCAACACCCACCACCACGGCGACCACGTCGGCGGTAACCGACAGCTGCTCAGCCGCTTCCCCGACGCCACGGTCTACGCCAGCACGGCGGACCAGGGCCGCATTCCAGGCCAGCAGGTTTTCTTAGATGAAGGCGACACAGTCGAGTTTGGTGGCCGTACGGCCCAGGTGTATTTCATCCCCGGTCACACGCGAGGACACATTGCCTACTACTTCCCGCCGGTCGCAGGCGAAGATACGGGCGAGCTGTTCTGCGGTGACACCATTTTTGCCGGGGGCTGCGGTCGCCTGTTTGAGGGCACCCCAGCCCAGATGGTTGACTCTATCGGCAAGCTGCGCGAGCTGCCGGACAATACCCGCGTTTGGTGCGCCCACGAGTACACCCTGAGCAACCTCAAGTTTGCCCTCACGGTCGATGGCGAGAATGCCCAGCTCAAGGACCGCTTCGAGCAGGTCTACGCCGCTCGCCAGCGCCAGGAAGCCACCGTCCCGTCTCTGCTTGGCACTGAAAAGGCAACCAACCCCTTTCTCCGCTGGGACCAGCCCGCGCTGCAGGCGGCAGCAGGCACCACCGACCCCGCCCGCACCTTTGGCCGCATTCGCGGGAAAAAGGACCTGTTCTAAAAAGACACATTCTAATGATTCGCCCCGCCACGCCCGACGATTTACCCGCCATTCGAGCCCTACTCGAAGCGCTGGGGCTGTTTGAGCCAGAGGAAGTCGATGAAGTCACTGGCATGCTAGCGGCCTACTTCGACCACGCCGCTGACTCTGCAGAGCTGTGGTTTGTAGACGACAGCGACGGGCCGGTCGGTATTGCCCCTGTCGGCATTGCATATGTCGCCCCCGAACGCATGACTGACGGCACTTGGAATCTGTATCTGATCGCGGTGCATCCCGATCACCAAAAACAGGGCCGTGGGGCCGCACTGCTGCACCATGTCGAAGACAAACTCAAGGCACAGGGGGAGCGAGTACTGCTAGTTGAAACGGCGGGAGACAAGAGCTTTGAATACGTTTGGGCCTTTTACGAAAAGAGCGGCTTTACCCAAGAAGCCCGCATTCGAGAATTTTACGCAGCAGGCGTAGACAAGATTATCTATCGGAAGACGTTAGGGAACTCGCAAATAAATTAGGGAGGCCAGAGGCGAAGGTTGCTGCAAAATGAGCAAATCGCACCTACGGCCCGTAAAGATGCTGAAATTTTGACCACCAGACACTTGTTTATCGTGTAGCAGAATGATGTACGTAGAAGAAAGCGCTTCATCAATGAGAAGGATTGCGGATCTCTCAGCGTCATGCCCCAGGCTGACCCAGACTTGTACCGAGAATTTAAGGAGATGCTTGATTACGTACAGTCAGCAGCAGAGTCAGCACGTTAGCTCAGGGATATTCTCGCTTTGCCTCGCTATATTTTGAATAACAGAAGGAATGCATCCCTGGAGGTAAAAAAATGTCCCTTCCCTACGTGCTAGAGGAGTCTCAAATAAAGCCCTTCAACTTTTATCACAAAGGTAAGCGAGTCCCTGCGATCATTTTTCGCGATCACCTGTACGTTTTACAACAGGTCTTTGGCATCAAAGAACGCCTCAACGCCTACGATTCTAGCTACCGGCTGAACGAGCAGAGCGATGTGCTGATGACCGCTAGCACAGCCGGATATCGCCTTTGGGCTGACCTACGGCCCTCAATGGCAGCCTGAGTAAAGATCGGTCGGTCAACCCTCGCCCCCTAATATTTGCAACGCCTGTATCGACGCTGGTGACCCAGGCAGTAGCCTAAACAGTGACGGCTTAGTGACACAGCATCGGGGGTGGATACGATGGACAGCGCAGAACGGGTCCAGTGGCTGCAGGCAAATACTCTGTTTGCTGACTTGCCGGAGGAACTGGTAGGTGCGATCGCAACTTGCCTCACCGACCAAACCCTGCAAGAAAACCAGCGCCTCATCCTCGAAGACACCGTTCCCGACGCCCTCTACATTCTCAGATCGGGCCGTCTCGAAAGCTATCGCACCCGCCGCACCATCGCTGCCCAAGCCCTCAGCCTGCTACCCGGTAGCGTACTGCACCTGCGGGAACTGCTGCTCGACCAGCCCACAGAACAAACCATTGTGGCCCTGAGCGACTGCCAGCTGTGGCGGCTATCGGGGCAGCGGCTCAAAACCCTAGCCGAAGAGTATCCCGCCCTCAACCAGGAACTCTCCCAACTGCTCGCAGCAGAGCTGGCCCAACTCTCGGCCCAGCTGCTCTACGAACAGGAACGCCAGCAGGCGCTGCGCCCCTACATTGTTCCTCGCGTCGAACGGGGCGTTGTAGGGGCCAGCCGCTACGCCGTACGGCTGCGGCAAAACGTGCGCGAGGCCACCCAGGCCGAACCAGACAAGACCGGACGCAGGCCGCCTGTATTGATATTCGGTGAGCCGGGTCTAAACAAGGACAACCTGGCCGCCCTGATTCACTTTGGCTCTGCAAACAAAAAAGAACCGCTGATCAAAGTAGACTGTGAGACCCTACGAGCCACTGACCTATTCGGTCGAGGCGACAGCCGACCAGGGCTGCTGGACTGGTTAGGCAACGGCACGCTGCTACTCAACAACATCCACGACTTAGCAAAAGAGTTAAAGCCCGCTATTTGCAACCTGCTAGAAACGGGTGAATATCAGCCAGTGCAGCGGCCAGGAGAGGGGCCCGAACCGACCAAAAACAGTCCGACCTGGATTGTCATGGTCTCTGAGCGGAACTTACCGAAAATCGCGAAACGCTCAGCCTTGCGCATCAAGGTGCCGCCCCTACGTGTTCGCAAGGCAGATATCGAGTCCATCATCACCTACTTTATTCAGCTCAACTGCAAGCGGCGCGGGGTTGCCCAGCCCACGCTGACGCCCGAGGCCGTGCGCAGCCTACAGAGCTACGACTTTCCCGGTAACCTGCGTGAGCTCGAAAGCCTGGTCGAGCGGGCTATCACCCAGGCAGCAGGTAATCGACTCCTCACCGAGGAGCTGTTCTGGTCCGCAAACCAAAAGCCCCGCCGATTTCGCGTCAACCTACTGAACGCCTACCCCAAGCTGCGCCAGTTTCTCCGCAGTCCCTGGTGGCCCGACCGCATCAACTTTGGCTTCACGTCCTGGTTTTACGCCATCATCGTCGCCATTCTGTTCTTAGGCCCCCAAACCCGCGATGCCAATGTCGGGCTCAATCTCTTTTGGGCCTGGTGGTGGCCGCTGATTCTCATCGGCTTTCCCTTCGTGGGGCGGCTCTGGTGCGCGGTCTGTCCGTTTATGATTTACGGCGAGATTACCCAAAAGCTGTCGCTCTGGCTGTGGCCTAGAAAGCTCGGTAGCTGGCCCAGACAGTGGGCCGAGCGCTGGGGCGGCTGGATACTCTACGGCGGCTTTGTGCTCATTCTGCTGTGGGAAGAGCTGTGGAATTTAGAGAACACCGCCTATCTCTCGGGCTGGCTGCTGCTGATCATCACGGCAGGGGCCATGATTTGTTCCGCGCTGTTTGAGCGCCGGTTTTGGTGTCGCTATCTGTGCCCGATTGGGGGCATGAACGGCCTGTTTGCCAAGCTGTCGATGGTGGAGCTACGAGCCCAGCGTGGCATCTGTTCGGCCACCTGCACCACCTACCAATGCTACAAGGGCGGTCCCCAAAAAGGAGAAGGTCAAGAAACGGACGGCTGCCCCGTGTATTCTCACCCGGCCCAGCTAGAAGACAATCGCAACTGTGTGCTGTGCATGACCTGCCTGCAGGCCTGCCCCCATCGGTCAGTGGAGCTAAACCTGCGCCCGCCGGGTATTGAACTGTGGACCACGCCGAATGCAACGGCGTATGAAGTAGCGCTACTGTTACTGCTGTGGGGGGCGGTGTTGCTGCATCGGCTGCCGGAGCTGATAGCGGGGGTTTTAGGCGATACCCGCGTGCTGGCCGGATTTTGGGGACATGCGATCGCAGCGACCCTAGCCCTGTTGTTGCCTGTGGCAGGGGCCCTGCTGGCCCATCAGCTGGTCAAGGTCCTCAAGCCCAACCTGACCGCCCGCCCCTTCATTCAGCTCGCCTATGGCTATCTGCCGCTGGTTCTGTTCAGCAACCTGGCCCACTACCTGCCGCTGGGCCTCACCGAGGCCGGACAAATTATTCCGATCACGCTGGCCACGGTCGGGCAGTCGGGCATGGGTAGCTTTGTGGTCATGGCCCACCCCGCTGTGATTGCCTTTTTACAGGGGATCTCCCTATTGATGGGCACTGTGCTGAGCCTTTTTCTCACCCAAAAAATCGCCCGGCAGCCCGTCATCAAGCTTCTGCCTCAGCACGCCGCCATCGTCATGTCCACCCTTTGTCTTTGGCAGCTCATCCTGTAGGCAGCCCCAACCAAAACGCTAGGCGCGGTTTTCGGCCAAAACTAAGCGAAAGCCCAAACCGATCAAAATCGAGCCCAGCACCCTATCTAGCCAAGTGGAGAGCCGCGGGTTGTTGCGGAACAGCGCGGTCACCCTGGCAGCGATGAGCACAAATCCGGCTTCGATCACCAGCGCCACGAGAATGACTAGCAGACCCAGTCCGATGATTTGCAGGGCAGTCGAACCGGCCTCGGCTCGAACAAACTGGGGCAAAAAAGCCATGAAGAAAATCGCCACCTTTGGATTCAAAATATCCACCAGCATGCCCTGCTTGAAGGCTTGCCAGGGAGACCCGTCGGGAATATCTGCGCTCGGGGCCGTGAGCTGCGCCCCCTTTGACCGTAGGGCCTGTAGACCTAGATAGAACAGGTAGGCTGCGCCGACATATTTCACAATGGAGAAGGCGACTGCCGAGGTCGCTAGAATCGCCGATAGGCCTAACGCTGCGGCAACTACATGAAATAGCGCCCCCGTACAGACCCCCAAACTTGAGGCCAGACCGATCGTTTGCCCCTGGGCAACCGTCCGCGAGAGAATGTAAATCAGATCGGGCCCCGGAGCCAGATTGAGGGCCACCGCCGCCGAGAAAAAGAGTAGCCAGTAAGACAGATCGGGCATGGGAAAACGCAAGGGGATAGGACGGGGGAATTAAATCAGAACCGATGCGTATTTTACTGGTTGATGATGAAATCGAGCTAACCGAACCCCTGAGTCGAGTTTTGCAGCGCGAGGGCTACACCGTCGAAGTTGCCCACGACGGCGAGCGAGGGTACGAGCTGGCCAATAGTGGTCAATTTGATCTGCTGATTTTAGATTGGATGATGCCAGGGCTGAGCGGGTTAGAAATGTGTCGGCGGCTGCGGGGGCTGAACTCAGACGGCGCCGCACCGCCGGTCACCACACCGGTTCTCTTTCTGACGGCCAAAGATACGCTGGACGACCGGGTCGAAGGGCTTGATGCGGGTGCGGACGACTATCTGGTCAAGCCCTTTGAGCTGCGAGAACTGCTGGCGCGGGTGCGGGCGCTGCTTCGTCGCCCGCCCGTGGCCGAAACCACAGCTACGCCCAGTGCCACCTATCAGGATCTGACCCTCGATCTCGACACTCAGATCGCCCGACGCGGTGTGCGCACAGCCGAACTGTCAGAGAAAGAGGCGCAGCTGCTGCACTATTTGATGTCCCATCCGGACCAGCTGCTGACCCATGCGCAAATTTATGACAGCGTTTGGGGTAAAGATACCCAGCCCAGCAGCAATGCCCTGGCCGCCCAAATGCGCCTGCTCCGCCGCAAGCTTGAGCAGACTGACGAACCTCCCCTGATTCACACGGTCTATGGCAAGGGCTACCGCTTTGGCTGCTCCGAATAAGAGAGCTGGTTGAGGGCTTTTGCCGTCGCTGTGCCCGTAACCCATCCCACACCGGCTAGCTCAACGAATACGACCGCCGGAATAATACGCTCAAACGCTGACCAGGCGGTGCTCTGAAGCGGCGGGCCGACAATGGCGGCGAAAATCAGAAAGCTGATGGAGAGCAGCGCAACACCCACCAATACCCCACTCGCAATCCCCACAATCAGTAGGACCAGCCAGAGTCGCCGGGTCGAGCGCGCGCTCCTGCCAACCCAGCGGCGATAGCTAACGGCATAGCTCAATCCAAAGGCCAAACATGCGATCGCAACCAGGGATCCATTCATGATCGATATACGTTCTCCAGCTTAGATGCCAACCCACGTGAGCGCAGGATGCCCCAACCTCGACGCTGAACATGCTATCCCGCAATTCCCGCAATTCCCGCAGTTCCCGCAAGAGAAAAGGCCCCCGCCGCCACGGTGGCACTTTGCCCCGGTTGCGCTAATCCGGGTTTACGATAGAGACGCGCCTGCTAGAAGAGTTGACTATGACCGCCAGCCCCATCCAGACCGCCGCTTGGGTTAACGTCTTGGCTCGCTGTGGCATCGCCACGACCCTCTCTCTGGCGTTTTTGAGCTGTACGCCGACGGGGCTGGTGGAACGCCAGATTGAAGGCCAGCTGCCGCGCTACATTGGCCCAGCCGCTCGCTATGACGTCGATATTGAGGGACTGCGGGTCCGAACCAACGAGGCGGATCGGATCGTAATGGTGGGTGAGCGCGTGCGCCCAGAGGGTTCGCCGGTCATTGACCAGCTAACCCTGACCCTGGGCGGCGTTCAGTACGACCGGGAAGCGGGACGACTGACGCGGGTGCTGGCAGCAGACGCCACCGCACGAGTGAGCGCTGCGGACCTGGCCGAATTCGTGGCCCAGGATCCGAACATTCGATCGGCTGCGATCGCACTTTCTCCACCCAACCGGCTCACCCTACAGGTCAGTCCCGCCGTCGATAGCTTTCCCATCCCTGACGGCATCAACCTGTCGGTCACGGGCGAACTGATGGGCAGCGGTAGTCAGGTACGGGTCAATGTGACGGAGGTTCGGGCCGCCGGGTTTAACGTCAGCCGCGTCGCCGCTCAGCAGCTCAACCAGATTCTCAATCCCCTAGTAGACTTATCAGATTTGCCCGTTGCCATGACCGTGAAGTCGGTGTCGGTAAACGACGACAGTATCGTGCTGACGGTGACGGGCGATCCGGCCAGCTTCAGCCAGGCAATCAGATAAGGCGGCCAGATCAGGCCGCTAAGGCCGCTGCGACACACGCCTAGCGGCTGTAACCCTGACGCAGGGAGCGCCATCTTCAGCGCTACGACATATTCAGCGCTACGACATATTCAGCGCTACGACATATTCAGCGCTACGACATATTCAGCGCTGCGACATCTTCAGCGCTACAGAGCAAAATGATAAATTGAACGAAGGAGTTTACGAGGTGCCCCGTGTTTGATGTGCTCATCGTGGGAGCAGGCCCCGCTGGGCTGATGATGGCCGCCGCACTGACGCAGGCCGGGCTGACCGTCGGCGGTCTTTCCCCCCAGCCCCCCACCGCCCCCTGGCCCAATACCTACGGCATCTGGGCAGACGAACTCGAAGCGCTCGGGCTGACCCAGGTCCTGGGCCACCGCTGGTCAGACGTGGTGTCCTACTTTGGCCCAGAGCCCATGCCGCTGCCGCGCACCTACGGGTTACTCGATAAAGACAAGCTACGGGACCACCTGCTAGAGAAGGGTAGCAGCACCGTATGGCAGAGGGGCTATGCCCGGACCGTTGAGCATTTTGCCCGCGAGTCCAGGCTGACCACCCAGTCAGGCGATGTCCTCACAGCGAGGGTTGTGATTGATACCACCGGGCACAAACCGGTGCTGATCAAACGACAGCGCGACTATCCCATTGCCTACCAGTCGGCCTATGGGGTGGTGGGTAAGTTTTCTAAGCCCCCCACCCGGCCCGGACAGTTTGTGCTGATGGACTACCGGGCCGACCATCTCGCCGCTGCCGAACGGCAGGAACCGCCCACGTTTGTCTACACCATGGACTTTGGCGAAGGGGTTTACTTTGTCGAAGAGACGTCGCTGGCCTACGAACCGGCGATCTCTTTTAAGGTGCTGAAGCAGCGCCTGGAAAAGCGGTTGGCTTACCACGGTATCCAAATCGAGGAAGTCCACCACGTCGAAAAATGCCTGTTCCCAATGAACTCACCCCTGCCCGTACTGACGCAGCCGGTGGTCGGCTTTGGCGGCTCGGCCAGCATGGTGCATCCGGCGTCAGGCTATATGCAGGGGGCCATGCTCAGACGGCTGCCGGCGGTGGCCGGTGCGATCGCAACGGTCCTGCACGACGCCACCGCCTCTCCCCACACGATTGCCAACGCCGCCTGGCGCGCGCTCTGGTCTAGCGAACGGCTGCGCAAGCACTATATTTATCTATTCGGCATGGAAACGCTGATGCGGTTTGACCATGCCCAGATCTGTCAGTTCTTTGACACGTTTTTCAAGCTGCCCCAGGACAAATGGGCTGGTTTCCTGGCCGACACCCTATCCACCCCAGAGCTATTGGGCTCGATGGTGCACATGTTTGGCATGGCCCCTAACCCGGTTCGGTGGGGGCTGATGCGTTCGGTCGGAACCGACGGCCTGCTGCTGTTTAATGCGATGAGCGCGTAAGCAACTCGGTCACGCTATCTCGGTCCCACTGTCTCGGTCACGCTGTCTCGGTCACGCTATTGAGGCGAGCGCTATTGAGGCGAGGCCCACCGGTCCAACGCTCGCTTACCGCCCCAACGCGCCACAATCTCGTCATCGTAGTCATCGGCGAGCCGAACCACAGTGGTAACCGAATGACGCAGCTCAATGCGATCGCAGGTGGACCCGACCAGGCTGTGCTCAAACACAATATCGTCTTCGCTATCGAGGGCAAACCGGCCAAAGTAAATGCCGTCGTTGGCCCGCAGCAGGTAGTAGCTCAGCTCTGCAGTCATGTCCACATCCGTCACGACAAAGGCCCGCGTCGTAATCAAAGCTTCATCGTCGCCCCAGGGTACGACTCGCGTAGAGGCCACCGCCGACCCAATCGTAATAATAAAAAGAGGCTCGTCCTCGAACGCGACAGCCGCTTCGCCAAACAGGCCCTCCATCCAGGGCGCAATCCGTCCGTAACAGTCCTTCTGAGCAGCGGTTTGAAACTCCATAGGGTCGATGCGCGTTTTCTTTATTCTCTCACTTGAGGCTTATTCGTGGCGATCATTTTTTCAACCCACTGGCCGTTGCCCGTCCCCCTCAGGCGGTACGGTAAACGCCCCCTGGGCCGGGTGCCGAGGGCCAGCGCCGATGGTTATCCTGAAGGGGCTGCTTGTCGCTACTCACTTTGCCGGATCCTACCGCCTTACCGCCGTCGTCAAACGATTCTGACCACCCGCCAGCGCGACCGAACACGCCGGATGCGTTCGATACGGTCGCGGCTGACCTCCACTACCAGCAAGCGGTCGCCGCCGTCGATAAACTGGTCGCACGCTTAGACCTGTCGGGGCGAGAACGGGCCGGGCTAGAAGCGGATATTGCCAGCCTCAAGGGGCTGCGCCAGAAGCTCGCCGACACGGTAGTTCACATTGCCGTATTCGGGCTAGTCGGTCGGGGCAAGTCGTCCCTGCTCAATGCCCTGGTGGGTCAGGCCATCTTTGCCACCGGCCCTCTCCACGGCGTTACCCAGCAGGTTGCCAGCGTGCCCTGGCAGGCCCACCCTCAAGACGACGGAAGTGAGCGCGTCACCCTGCCGGGGCTAGGTCAATCGCGGATCGAGCTCGTCGACACGCCCGGCATCGACGAAGTCAACGGGCAGCAACAGCAGCAGCTAGCCCAGCGGGTTGCCCAGCAGGCCGATCTGGTGCTATTCGTTGTCGCCAGCGATCTCACCCAGCTCGAACATGACGCCCTGGTCCAGCTGCGACAGGCCCAAAAACCTATTCTGCTCGTCTTTAACAAATCAGATCAGTTCACCCACGCCGACCGCCAGCAGATTCTCGACAAACTTTTACAGCAGACCCACCCCTTGGGCATCGCCCCCGAGAACGTCATTGCCGCCGCCGCTGCTCCGCTGGTCGCCCAAGTCATCGAAGTGAACGGCCAACGTCAGGTGTGCAGACAGCGCGGCACGGCCCAGGTCGACGATCTCAAGCTCAGAATGCTCGAGATTTTGCAGCGAGAAGGCAAAGCCCTGGTCGCGCTCAACAGCCTGCTCTATGCCGACAATCTTAACCAGCAGCTGCTCGATCGCAAGCTGCAGATTCGTCAGCAAAGCGCAGAAGACGCCGTTTGGAAGGCGGCACTGACGAAGGCCATCGCCCTGGCCGTCAATCCCATTCTGGTGGCCGATGTTCTGGGCGGAGCGGCGGTTGACCTGGCGCTGATCGTCACCCTGTCTCGACTCTATGGGCTCGAGATGAGTCAGCAGGCGGCCCTCAAGCTGCTACGAACGATTGCGATCGCAACCGGCGGCCTCTCCCTGACCGATTTGCTGATTACCTTTGGCCTGGGATCGCTCAAAAGCCTGCTCGGCGCTTCGGCCCTGGCAACAGGGGGGCTGACCCTATCACCCTACTTTGCCGTCGCCGTCACCCAGGCGGCTGTTGCGGGCGTCTCAACCTACGCAATTGGCAAAGTCACCCAAACCTACCTGGCTAATGATGCCAGCTGGGGGGAGGGGGGCCCTAAAGCGGTCATTGCCGAGCTGCTCAGCGACATCGACGAGCGTTCGGTCATGGCCCGAATCAAAACCGAACTGATGACCCAGCTCTCAGCCCGCCGGCCCCGTTCAAGCTGACAGCGCCCTAGTTAATCTAGTTGATAAACTCAGACGGTCCCGCATAGTCCGATGCCGCCGCCAGCGTCTCCAGGCTCTGCGCCCCGCCTAAAAACTGGCCGTTAACCTCCCAGGTGGGGAAGCCGGTAATTTCTGGAATCGACTGGCACAGGCTGGTCTGAGAATTTTGACCGTCCGGCGCACACTCGATGTAGGGAATCTCTTTGGCCGCGTCCTTACCAAACAGCTGCTTCTGGTCGTAGCAGTGAGGGCACCAGTACGCGCCGTACATTTTGGCATCTACCTCGGTGAGGTGACGCGCCAGCGCCAGTTCGGCATCGCCCGACGGGTTCTGCACAACTGGCCCCACCGCACCGGCTGTCCCAGACGAGGCCGTCGCACTCGGCCCGTTAATCGAAATCGAGTAGACGCCCAGGGTCGCTACTAGCGTCAGCACGCCGACAATGAAGCCGCGAAACATCAGCTGACCCTGGTCTTCCCAGCGGCGGCCCAGCAGCGTCATCACGAACATGACCACGGTGAAGGTGGCTGAGGCAATACAGTACATACAGGCAGCCTTCAGCTCGGTGGCCAGCACAAACATCAGATAGCCGCTAAAGACCATCATGCCCGTGGCCCCGACGAACAACAGCGGCCAGGTCAGGTTTTCTAGTCGCTGTCGCTGCTCTTTATTTTGGTTGGGGTTCACCACCAGCGGCCCTAACGCCAGCACGACCATGCTCAGGTAGGCCAGCGCACCGAACAGGGTCAGGGGAATGCCGAAAAGCGAGCCATAGGCGCTGGATAGTACCTGATCGCAGCCCGCGGTCGGGCAGGTGGCGCTGCCACCCATCAGCTTAGTGACAGTAAGATAGCCCGTGCCCAGAGCACCCATCGTTGCGATCGCACCAATGATGGGGCGAGCCCAGCGATAAATTGGCCGGTTATCCTGACGACGACGTCCCATAGCAATCAGCCCCGCATTCTCGGGTAAAAAATGAACGACATAGAGTACGGATCAGTACAGACCCGTCTGCATCTTAGACAAAAAATTCCCACTCTGGTAGGCCAAGCCGCCATCTTGCCTAACCCATTCAGGCACCCTGCAATGATTTATTGTGGGGCTGTCCCTGACGCATCGCCGCAACAAACTGACGCACCCGACTGGGATCAATCGGCTGCTCGATTTGCCCCCGACGCTTCAGCGCACTCGAAACAATTACCCCATCCGCCGACCGCATCAGCTCACCGATATTGTCCGGTGTTGCTCCACTGCCGATCAGCACCGGCGCATCCCCAGCCGCCGCCTTAGCCAGGGCCAGCTCATCGACCTGCGGTGGGCTCCCCGTGGCCCAGCCCGACACAATCACCCCATCGGCCAGCCCTCGATGCAGCGTTTCCTGCACCGCCGTCGTCAGATTGGGCGTGCCCAGCGGCACCGCGTGCTTCACCAGGACATCGGCGAACACCTTCACATCACAGCCCAGCAGCCGCCGATAGCGCATCAGCTCGTGGGCCTGCCCCTCGATCAGTCCCTGGTCCGTGGCCATGATCCCCGTCAGCACATTGACGCGAATAAACTGAGCCCCCGTGCAGGCCGCGACCGCCAAAGCGCTATGGGCATCGTTCCGCAACAGATTGACCCCAATTGGCAGCGTCACCAGATGGCTCAATCGCTCAATCACCAGGCTCGCTGCGCTCACCACTGCCGGGTCAACCCGATCCTTGGCAAACGGCACATCAAAAAAATTCTCAACTATAATGGCATCGGCCCCACCGGAGGCCAGCGCGGTCGCCTCCTGGATGGCACGCTCCATAACCACCGATAGGTTCCCCTGCCAACGCGCCGAACCGGGCAAAGGCAGCAGATGAATCACCCCGATCATCGGCTGAGGGGTACTAAAAAGACGCGCTAAGTCCACAAAGTCCACAACCGTTCCGCCCAATCTCCATCTGCCTGTCTGCTTAGTAGCCTACACGGTTGTAGCCTACACGGTTAATGACCGGCGTTTACAGGGCAATTGGCTCGTCCCGCTAGGGTCGTGTACTCCAAATCAAGTTCTCCAATCAAGTTCTGCCAACCCGGTAGGAGTACGCAGCCACCCAATTGTGTACTTATGTTATATTCTGGGTATCTGTGTTGCTCCTCGGGCTTTGACAAAAACTTGATGTTCACTCAGGGGCCTATAGAGTTACCTCCTAGGACCGCGAGCCACATCTTTTTCTCACTTGCCCAGTTAAACAGTCAATCACTTCGCTACTTCAGAGCATTCACCGTCCTGCTTCGGGTCGTGTAGAGTGAGTCCTCAAGCCTTCCATGTAGCGATCGCACCCCTCCGGGCCGTTAGCAATCGTTCGTAGGTCTCACTTTCACCCCCTTTTATGAGTCGTAAGCCTGTTATTTCCATTTCCCATCTCGGCTGCGAGAAAAATCGCGTCGATACCGAGCACATGCTAGGTCTGCTGGTGCGAGCTGGTTACTCGGTCGACAACGACGAAACCGCCGCCGACTACGTCATCGTCAACACCTGCAGCTTCATAGAAGCCGCCCGCCAAGAATCGGTGCGGACCCTGGTTGAGCTGGCCGAAGCCAACAAAAAAATTGTCATTACCGGCTGTCTGGCCCAGCATTTTCAATCTGAGCTGATGGACGAAATTCCTGAGGCAGTGGCCCTGGTGGGCACGGGCGACTACCACCAGATTGTGGATGTGATTGAGCGGGCTGAAGCGGGTGAGCGGGTCAAAGCCGTCTCCGCCGAACCGACCTACATTGCCGACGAGACCGTCCCCCGCTATCGCACCACCACCGAAGGCGTCGCCTATGTGCGGATCGCAGAGGGCTGCGACTACAGCTGTGCTTTTTGCATCATTCCCCACCTGCGCGGCAAGCAGCGCTCGCGCCCGATTGAGTCGATTGTGGCCGAGACCCGGCAGTTAGCCAGCGAAGGTGTCCAAGAAATCATCTTGATTTCCCAAATCACAACTAACTACGGCGTCGATATCTACGGCAAACCCCAGTTAGCCGAGCTGATTCGCGCTCTGGGCCAGGTCAATATTCCCTGGATGCGTATGCATTACGCCTACCCCACCGGGCTCACCGAAGACGTCCTGGCAGCCATCCGTGAAACCCCCAATGCGCTGCCCTATCTGGATCTACCCCTGCAGCATTCCCATCCCGAGATTCTCAAAGCAATGCATCGTCCCTGGCAGGGTCGTGTCAACGATGAAATCATCGAGCGGTTGAAAGCGGCACTCCCCGATGCGGTGCTGCGAACGACGTTCATCGTCGGCTTTCCTGGCGAAACAGAGGCCCATTTTGAGCATCTCAAAGCCTTCGTGCAGCGTCACGCCTTTGACCATGTTGGGGTGTTTACCTTTTCTCCGGAAGCCGGTACGCCCGCAGCAGACCTGCCGGATCAAATCTCTGAAGCGGTCAAACACGAACGCCGCGAGGCCCTGATGTTTGCCCAGCAGGAGATTTCCTTCCGACGGAATCAGGCTCAGATTGGCAGGACTGTACCGGTCCTGATTGAGCAGGCTAACGTCACCGCTGGGGAATGCATTGGCCGCTCCGCCCGGTTCGCCCCCGATGTCGATGGGCTGGTGTACGTCAAAGGCTTGGCTCCGCTAGGGCAGCTAGTTCCTGTCCAAATCGAAGCTGCCGATACCTATGACCTGTATGGCATTCTACCGACCGTCACCGAACTCGCTGCGGTGTCTGCGGTGAGTCAGGTTCATTAGCGGCATTTACCACCGATCTGACTTTTCTTTTTTCCATCTCTGATATTTAATTACTCGATTTGCAAGGAGTTTGAATGACGTTGTCTTTCGCTAGTCTGGGCCTGTCCGAAGAGCGTGCCCAACACCTCGAAGCCATGGGCTTTACCGAGCCCACCCAGATTCAAGGTGAGGCCATTCCCCATCTGCTCTCGGGTAGAGATGTGGTGGGCCTGGCCCAAACAGGGACAGGCAAAACAGCCGCTTTTTCGCTGCCTATTCTGGAGCAGGTGAACCCTAGCAAAAAATCCGTGCAGGCCCTAGTACTGACGCCGACCCGCGAGCTGGCGGTTCAGGTATCCCAGGCCGTCGAAGGGTTCAACACCAACGACCGCCTCCGAGTCGCTGCCGTTTATGGCGGCCAGTCCATCGGTGCTCAGATTCACCAGCTCCGCCGGGGCGCTCAGTTCGTTGTCGGCACCCCTGGCCGCGTGCTCGACCTGCTCAAGCGTGAAGCCCTCGTTCTAGACCAGCTCAGCTGGCTGGTGCTCGACGAAGCCGACGAGATGCTCAATATGGGCTTTATCCAAGATGTTGAGAGCATTCTGAGCCACGCCCCCGCCGATCGTCAGACGGCATTCTTCTCGGCCACGATGGATCCGACCATTCGAGAATTGGCGGCCAAGTTCTTACATGAGCCCGTGACGGTTAAGGTCGAGCATGCCAAAACCGCCCCTACTCGCATCAGTCAGGTGGCCTACGTCGTCCCCACTGGCTGGAGTAAGGCCCGCGCCCTGATGCCCATCTTGGACATGGAAGATCCGGCAGCGGCCATCATCTTTGTACGGACCCGTCGCACCGCAGCCGAACTCACTCGCCAGCTGCAGGCCGCCGGTCACAGCGTGGACGAATACCACGGCGATCTCAACCAGGCCCAGCGAGAACGACTGCTGATCCGATTCAAGCAGCAGCAGATTCGCTGGGTCGTGGCAACTGACATTGCCGCTCGGGGCATTCACGTGGACAACCTGACCCATGTGATCAACTACGAACTGCCCGACAGCCACGACAGCTACGTTCACCGCATCGGACGGACCGGACGGGCCGGACAGGAAGGGCGGGCTATCTCGATCGTCACCCCGCTAGAAAAGTATAAAATTCGCCAGATCGAACGGCACACCAAGCAGGAAATGACCTTCTGCAAGGTCCCCACCCGCGCTGAGATTGCCGCTCGCCACCTCGAAAAGCTCCAAGACCAGATCCGAGAGGCGCTGACCAGCGAACGGCTGGCGTCGTTCTTGCCCATCGTCTCGCAGCTGAACGAAGAGTACGAACTGAGGACAATTGCCGCCGCTGCTCTACAGATGGCCTACGACCAGACGCGCCCCGTTTGGATGCGCAACGACGGCCCCTTTGCAGAGGAAGAGACCCGGCGCAAATCGTCCCGCAAACCCCGCCCCCGCAAATCGAAGCCCAACGTCTCGTCGGCCTCGTCAGCTGGCTCCTAACCCCTCTCCTACCCCCTCTAACCCCATTAAAAATCGGCCTGGCCCTCTCAAGCGGTGTGTCAGGTCGATTTTTGGGTCACTATTTTTTGACCCCTACGACTTGACAATCTGGCAAACTTCTTAACTTAGCGATAAGAAATGTATGGGTGACAACATCACCTCCGACGCCACCGATTATCCTAGAGAACGAGGGAGTCGCTGGACACAGCCAGTAAAAGCTGAACCTACCAGGAATACGTCAGCCCCCTCTAGCTAGTCATATTATCGGGGAGGCTCCAGATGTTAGTCATGTTGACGAATCAACAGCCTCTGGCGTCATCGGTCGTCTGTCAGGGATGCCTGATGGCCAACCAGCAGGGGCAGCCTCGCTGGCAAGAAGGCAAATTATTGTGTGGTCGCCCGCTGCAGCCTGCTGCAGCGGAAGTGGCGGTTCAATACGAATGTCAGATGGGGTTCCGTGTGACCGAGATCAAGCAATAGCATCCGAGTTGCATGGGCATCCGCTCACGCGTTCTGCAGCCTCCAGTGAAGGACGGAGCAAACGCATTGGGCCTGCCTTGGGCTCATAAACGCCATTCCTAGGACCTGCGTTATTCTATATAGCAACCACGATTAGCTATCCACTAAGATCCTTGGAGTTTTCCCTATGACCTGGCGCGGTACTGCCTCCCCCACTGACAGGATTTTTGCGATCTTGCCCTACCTGCTGCCGCTGTCCGATGCGGTCTTGACAGGGGGTGCATTTTTTCGATACATCACGCAATTTCCGCCGCTGATCCCTGTGGCAACGGCAATACAGGTTTTGGCTTTGCCTGCGCTATTTGCTCAGAGCCTGATTCCTTTCTTTGGCTCGCTGGTGATCTTTATGCTGCTGATCTTTTTGGTGGTCCGCAATCCCCGTATTAGCCACTTCATTCGGTTCAACACGCTCCAGGCCATCTTGATTGGCTTCATTATCTTTGTATGCAGCCTGCTCATCAGTGTTTTCAACACTCCGAGCCTCAGCCTGCTGACAGAAACCCTGTCTAACGTGGTCTTTCTGGGTGGCCTTGGCGTCGTGCTCTACTCAATGGTGCAGTCTGGGATGGGCCGCTACGCAGAAATTCCGACCATTTCTGAGGCGGTGCATATGCAGGTTCGCTAATCTGCCGATTCGTTGCCCATCGCCCCAATCAGGGGACCGCTCGCTCGCCTGACCTGGGAGTGACTGAGCTGAGAGTTGACCTAGAAGTATAGATTATGAGGCGGCACTGACGGTCAGGCGCTGCTGATCCATGTACTCGGTCCGAGCTTCAACGCGGTTTTCGAGGGCGCCAATCCCTTCGATCTCGACACGAACGCGATCGCCGATTTGCAGTGGACCCACCCCAGCCGGGGTGCCGGTCAGAATCACGTCGCCGGGCAAGAGCGTCATGGCCTGACTAATGTAGGCCACAATTACCGCAGGACTGAACAACATGTCAGACACCGGAGCCGACTGCACAGGTTCGTCTCCTTCGTTGATAAAGGTCTGCAGACGCGCATCTGGAGGCAGCTCCCGTACCAGCCAGGGACCCAGGGGACAGAAGGAATCGCATCCTTTCGCCCGCGCCCACTGAGCATCCTGACGCTGCAGATCACGGGCCGTCACGTCGTTGGCGATGGTGTAGCCCCAAATTTTGCTGGCGGCTTCTGCCTCGGAGCAGGCAAAGCTGCGTTCGCCAATCACCAGTGCGAGCTCGCCCTCATAATCAATCTGCTGCGAGATCGGGGGATATAGGATGGTGGCAGATTGGGGAATGACGGTCGTCGAGGGTTTGATAAAGAGCAGCGGTTCGGTCGGCAGGGGAGATTGGGTTTCATGGGCGTGGGTGGCGTAGTTGCGCCCCACGCCAATAATCTTTGACGGGGCGCAGGGCGCCAGCAGCTGGTAAGTATCGGGCGGTATGACCCGGTCGGTCACTTCTCCACCTAACCAGGGGGCGGCATCTAGCGCCTCAACGCTACGATCGGCCTGTAAGAGGCCGTAGTGCAGCTGACCGCTGGCAGATTGTATACGAACATAGCGCTGAGCCATACAAACCGATCCACTTCTTGCTATGATTTTGGATCCTTGCCTTTAAGCATTGGGTGCTCTGAGCATACCAGCTAATTTGTCCGGTGGTGTGTACTGCTCCGAACGCCAGCGGTTCGCTGAGCGATTCACTGAGACAGTTGCTGGATACTTTCTGAGCTTCTTTGCCATATAGGCCTAACGTCCATAAGGAGATTCCGCATGAGCAACTTCTACGAAACGATGTATATTCTACGGCCCGACCTCAGCGAGGAGACCGTAGACGAAGCCATCGGCCAATATCAAGACATTTTGAAAGAAAACGGTGCTGAAATTCTGGAAACGCAGCACCGGGGCAAACGCCGGCTGGCCTACGAGATTAACCGATTTCGCGAAGGCATTTACATTCAGATGAACTATCAGGCACCGGGGGCTGCGATCGCACCGATGGAACGTGCCATGCGCCTGAGCGAGTCCGTCATTCGCTATTTGACCCTGGTCGTGGACGAAACCGCAGAAGATGAAGAGCTATCGGATACCGTTGGGGCCTCCCAAGCGCCATCTCAGGCACCCGCAGGCGCTTAAAGGTTGCCCTTGCAGTAGAGCACTCATCTGGCTTTGTCAGGGCTGTGATCAGCGTGGAGTAAGGCATTGAGGATGCTGTTTGGGTCGATTGTGGCTGTTGTGAGCGCTTTGGGCCAAAACTCTTAGCGCTTTTGTGACAGAAAATCAACGATTTCGGGTTAAATAGGTGGCAATTCGGTTGCGAAATGGTATACAGTAGCGGCGATTCTCCCGCCAGAAGGGGCTCAGCCCTTACCTGGGTATCCATTTGACCGTTTGATAAACCGTTAGCTTTAGTAATTAGGAGCTGCCCTGTGACCCAACTGCCTACCTTGAACCTATCCGACTCACAAGCGGAGCTGGCTCGCTTGCAAGAAGAGTTGCAGATGCGCGACCAGCTCGTCCAGCAGCTCTCCCAGGAGCTGTTCCGCCTGGTTAAGGGCAACAAGGAATTCTTACCCACTGCGGAGGTCTCTGAACGCCACCAGGCTGAAGTTCGGGCCCTCCGTGAGCAGCTGCAGGGCGTTGAGCAGCAGGTTGCTTTTTACCAGGAGCAAATCGAAGGCCGCGACGCCGAGATTTACCAGTTGCGTCAGACCGCTCAAGAGCTGACTGACCGGACCCGCATGCTGGAACAGGTGGTGCAAGAGCTGCCCAAAATCTACAAGCAGAAGTTCGCCGAGCGGATGGCTGCGGTTAAAGAACGCGTTGCCGCCATCCAGGGCGAAAACCGCCACCTCCACGCTGAATTGCAAAGCGTCAGCTATCGGTTAGCGGTCCGCTCCCGCCGCAATCAGCACTGCCTTGACCTACCGACGTTTCCTCGGTCATCTCTGGCCGAACATTCGATGCCAAGCTTTGCCCAGAGCTAGACAGCAAATCAGTCGTATGAGCGGCCATCCCTGATGGCAAGATGGCCTAATCAGCACAGTGCTGCAATGGGTCCCGATCTGACCCATGACTACTAATTACTAATGCTGCTAACCGCAGCTAGCTAAGCTCAGCCTCTCCGGATGGAGAGGCTTTTTTTAGCGGATTTTTCCTAGTTCCTAGCGTCATTTCAGCCGGTGGACGCTGGCAATGCTTGGGCAACAAGGCTAGACTTGAACAAATGTAAACACACCCCTATGGATGCCTTCTCACCCGAGCTGTTTTCGCTAGAAACCCTGCAATCGCTGGCTCGTACCTACGGCTACTGGGCCGTTTTTTTTGGCATTTTGCTTGAAAGTACAGGCCTGCCCATTCCTGGCGAGACGATGACGCTGGTGGGAGGCTTCCTGGCGGGTAGCCACGAGCTGGTATACCGGTGGGTGCTGGGCAGTGCGATCGCAGGTGCTGTGATTGGCGACAGTATCGGCTACTGGGTCGGTGCCTTTGGCGGTTGGCCGCTGATCACTCGCATCGGACGGCTTTTCAATATTGAGGAAGCAAAGCTAGTACAGCTGCGCGAGAAGTTCAGTCAGAATGCGGGAAAAGCCGTCGTGCTGGGTCGGTTTGTTGCTCTGCTGAGAATCTTTGCGGGGCCGCTCGCCGGAATCGCCCAAATGCCCTATTGGCAGTTCCTGCTGTGTAACCTTGCGGGCGCAGTTATGTGGGCCACAACGATGGTGACCTTGGCCTATGGTGTTGGCCAGCTGATTCCCCTCACGACCTTAGTCGAATGGGTCGCTCAGTTTGCGATCGCAGCCCTGGTCATCGTCCTGATATGGACCGCAGTCAACCTGTGGCGAACGCTACGCACGCCGACGGAACCGGCCCCATCTCAAGACTAGACGAACGCCTCAGCCTCTCTTCGTACCGGCCATCACGGCTCGCAAGCACATCGCTCAAGCCAGCAATCGCACCCAACAATCAATCATCATAAATGGCTCAGACGTGATTTGAACACGTGACCAAGGGCTTATGGGTCCCTGACTGAAACCTTCGCTGGCTAAGGTTTCAGTACCTCAAATGTTGGGCAACAACTACTCAGTCACTCTGGAAGTGCTTCATCAACACTTCACATCTGCATCCGTATTTTTCGGTAGATTGAGAATGAGAATCGTTCTTATTTTATGATTCGGCAATCTTTTTCTAGAGGGTCAGATGTCTACCAACGGTAAAACGTTCGCTTCGAGTGCTGTCCAGCCTGCTAACAACAGCACTACGTTACATGAGCGGAGCCTATCCAGGCAATATTTTGTTGCTCTAATCGGTTTAGGTGTCAGTCTCGGGCTGGCCCAGCCTGCCTCAGCAATTACGTTCAGGACTGAGTGGACGGGACAGATTTTGGGACACCGAGCGGAAGGGACCTTTAGCTATGACGAAGACAGAGCCTCCCCAGACGGCATTGTCCGGCGAGACGACCTGACCGATTTTGATATCTCTTTCTTCGACCCAGCGGGTGAATTGATTAAAACCTTTGAGGACAATCACCTCACGTATGAGGGGTTTAACTTCAATTTTGACACCCAGACTCAAGAGATTTTGCAGGACGGCTTTTTTGACGAGCCAAACGGAATAGACATTGGTGAGTACACGCTCGTATTTGACGAAACTGGCGAGGCGGTTGGCGCAACAGGGCTCAATTTCTGGTCAGCAGCTCCCGCACCAGATGGGGAGCCGATTCCTCACGTTCACCTGACTGACTTTGGTGATGAATTTCCAGACCTGACAATCGGGTTTGGGTCGCACTTAGATGTGGCCTTTTTCACGCGCACCCGAGCGCAGTTGCTAGATGATCCTGCTGCGGGCGACCAGCTTGGGCAAAGAATGACGGCAACCCAGGTGCCTGAGCCGGGTTTACTGGTGGGGTTGGGTGCGATGGCCGTGGGCCGGTCTCTGACCATCGCACTTCTAATCATTCGATTACGTGGCCCCAGGCTGCTCTCCCAACAGTCTTAATTCATCACTGTCTGAATAACAGGAATATCTTTACTTACTCAACAATGCTGAGAACAATTTTGTATGCCAGCGGCGGCGCGATCGCCCTGAGCACTCCTATACTCTTGCAGGCACAGCCCGCTCAAGCCCTTGTACCTCCTCAATATCAGGTAACCGACCTGGGTACCTTGGGGGGAACGTCATCTCTCGCCTACGGGCTCAATGAGGCCGGTGATGTTGTTGGGGTCGCAGAAGATGCTGACGGAATTAACCGTGCATTTGTTTGGTCCGACGGCACAATGACGGCGCTGCCAGATCTGGGCTTCGGCGGCGTAGCATACGATATCAACAGCAGCGGTAACGTCACCGGAGCTGTCGATACGGGAGAAGACTATGCCCGCCCCTGGGATGGTCGTGTTAGCAGCGTGGACAGCGTAGCGCTGTGGCAGTCAGGTCAGCTAATTAATTTAGGCAATTTGGGCGGCATTCCCCGAGGGGAAGGTCGGCGACTCACCGATGATGGTTGGATTGTCGGTACAGCCAGCGCGCCTCTACCGTCTGTCCCTGAAGAAGATATTTGGCAACGGGCCTTTGTTACGCTGCCGGGTGATACTGCACTGCGGGATGCAGGAACGTTTCCGGGCGATATTCGCAGCTTCATCTTTGATTTGAACGAGGCAAAACAGGCCCCCGGGTTCAGCGTCAGCGATAATCGTGGCGGTCCAGATGCTACCCAGGCGGGACTGTGGCAGTTTAATTTAGACGGCTCAGTCGAGTCGATTACGCCGCTTGAGCCCTTTGCACCTGGGCAAACGAGCGTTGCTTTGGGCATCAACGAAATGGGTGAGGTGGTGGGCCGCAGCGCCACCGCCGATGGTCAGAACGTCACGGTTTATTGGGGCGCAGGCTTACCTGAGTTGTTGCCCGTACTGTCTGAAAATCCCGGGAGCTATGTGCGAGCCTGGCGGATTAACGACAGCTCTTTGGTGGTGGGCGAACTTCGCGACGCTACTGATACGGAGCGGTTTGCAACCCTCTGGTCACGCGGTACCGACGGTTGGAGCAACATTGACCTGCAAACGCTGATTCCCACTGACAGCGGCTGGGATCTCTCGGGCGCACTATCGATCAACAACTCGGGGCAGATTGTTGGCTATGGCACTCTAGATGGCGAACAGCGCGGTTTTCTGCTGACGCCTGTAAGTGTGCCTGAGCCAGGTTTGCTATTGGGTATCGGCGCAATTGCGCTCCTATCTGCACGTCTACTACGTAAAAAATCGGGTGCAGTTAGCTCACTCTGAGGGGCTAATCCTCTAATCTGAAAATCTTACTCACAGTCTTGAAATTAATGTTGACATCTCTCCTTAAGCGCTCCGTTTGGAGTATCGTTCCCCTGTTGGGAACGTTTCTGCTGCCTGCATCTGTCGAAGCAGCTGTCTTTTATGCCACAGGGCAGCGTCTGACTCAGGCTGTTCCAGGCGTTCACGATGATATTCGTGAGAACTTCTTATTTGAAGTTGATTCAACAACGGGTATAGCCACTCCAGTTTCACCGGAAACTAGCGGATTGCCGTCAGCCCTAGCAGGTACATCTGACCAGCGGCTATTGGGGTATCAGTTCAGTGGCCAGCTGGTGGAGGTTGATAAAACGTCTGCTGTGCAAAGCCCGATTGGTGACCCTAACGGAGTAAACGCCACCAGCTTTGACGTTTTAGAGGACGATCGAGGCTTTGTTATTCCCTTTGACGAGACCTTCAGTACGCAACAGCTTCATCAGGTTGATCTGCTCACCGGAGCTGCAACGCCAGTCGGTTCGCCTAGCGCGGTTGGGGACGCTGTCGATCAGTCACGGGGCACGGAACTGGGAACAGCTGCGCCTTTTATCATTAGCCTGGGCTCAGCTGATGGTCTGCTCTACGGCATCGATCTCGATACCGATTCTCTAATTCAGCTCATGCCACAAACGGGTAAGGCTGCTGTTGTGGGTGACGTTGGCGCAGTGACGGCAGAAGATCGATCAGTTTTCAGCGGTTTTGCCGCGCTGACCGGGGTTGACACCGATGCCGATGGGCAGTTTGACGCGCTGTTTGGCAACGTGAACTTTATTGATGATGACGAAAACCCAGACACTCCAGTTGAGCGTCTGGGCGGTATTGCCCGCTACGACCTGAATGATGGTTCTTGGGAGCTGGTTGGGACAAATCCTGGGGTAATTTTCTTCGGGTTCGGGGCCTCCCCAGCGGCTGTGCCAGAACCGGGTATCGTGTTTGCCCTGCTCTTGAGCGGTGGATTTTTAGGCTGGACGAAGCGACCTCAGCATTAGGTCTGCTCGCTACTCGACACCTTCAAAGCGCCAGGGCACTGGGTCGATGGCGACGCCATGCACATAAAGACCCCAATGCAGGTGCGGGCCAGTTGACGCGCCAGTCGAGCCAATGCCACCGACAACCTGTCCGGCAGTGACGAAGTCTCCTTCGGCGACGTCGATGCGACTGAGGTGAATCATGATGCTCAAGACGCCCTGGCCGTGGTCAATGCCGACGGTGTTGCCGTGCAGCTCAAAGCCGTCGACGACGCGTCCGACGAGGCGGATGTGCCCTGCCGCTGGGGCTACCACCGGCGACCCGGTGGCGGCGGCGTAGTCTACACCCCGGTGGTAGTAGTCTTGGGCAAACACGCCGTTGTAGTAGCGCCGGACGCCAAATTCGGTGCTGACGCGGCCCTGACTGGGGCGAACCAGCGGGCCTTGCCAGTGGCGTTGGGGGGTAACGATGCGCTTAAATTCTGCGACTCGGGCAAATTCGTGGTCGGTGCCCAAGCTGCTGCTGCCTGCGGGCAGGCGAATGCGCTGGGTGGCGAAGGAACGGTTGGCCAGGTTGACCGCTAAACTGCGTGGCGGATCAATGCCCAACACCTCTATGGTCCGGTGTCCTGGCTGGTCAAGCGGACTGGTGGGGATCAGTGCTCGGTAGCGATCGCCCGATAACTGAAAGCTGGGATAGTCAGTGCCGTTGACCCTCACCGTTGGGGCGATCGCAGTACCCACTGAGCTAATCACCACTGAAATCGTGTCACCTAGTCGGGGGCTTGTGGGCGAGAGGGTTACTTCAGAGGCGCGGGCAGTGGGGATCCAGACGCCGCTGCTGGCGACGGCTCCGGCTGTTGTTCCTGCCATCAGCAAAAACTTGCGACGCGAAAGATTGGCTTTGGATTTCATCGATTCTCAACTTATATTTTTGGACATCGCGGTAGTGTCAAGCCCAGGGGCAATTCCTTTTGTTTTGATCAGTGCTGGAACAATACGCTCGCACGACAATTTTCCTCCAAACAGATTCCTAGCTACTGGTCCTACTTGCAGCGCCGCTGCCCCACCCATGATGAACAGGTTGCACCCTGGCCAACGTAGGTGTGGGTCAAGCACGGGCAGGCCGTGAATGGTTTCTATGGGATAGCGCGATCTCATCGCCGACAGTAGCGGCCACTGGTTCACATCAAGCTGAGTCCCCGTTGCTAGCCAAATGCGGTCAATCGGTAAGTGGGCAATGCAGTGATGCGCTTCCGGATGAGTGCAGGTCACCTGCCAGTGCTTATCGGTCCAGGTGGCAGACTTGACCTCACACTGTTCGTAAAAAGACAGTTGACCGTCGCGTTCTCGCTTTCGGAGCTGGGTCATTACAGCAGGCGTCAGGGATCCGCCGTTGCGAGCACCTTGAATCATCTGCCAGCGCGTTTTCCAACAGGTTTCAGCGTGGAATCCCTTGAGGTATTTGGGGCCGAGCCAACCGGGGGCCGCGTCAAACAGCTTTTCGTAAAAGGTACGCCGAGCCATCATCATCACCTGCGCGCCTCTCACTGCCGCGCCCAGGGCCAAGTGACCGCTGGTGAGACCGCTGCCCACAATCAGTACTCGTTCCCCGGCCAATTGCAGCCCCCGCAGGTCTACCTGTTGGGCGTGTTGTAACCGTTCGGGGAGATAGTTTGACGACAAGGACCTTGCCCAGTCCGGCCATTGGGGTGTGCCGCCTGCCGTGGCTAACACGACCCGCCTGGCAGTGAGCGTTTGCCCATCTGCCAGGGTTAGCTGAAATCGCTGTCGTCCCTGTCGGTGAATCGGCTCGATCTGCTCAACTCGGGCAGGTACGACCCGGTCCTGCAACTGCCATTGCTGGATCCGCGACTGGCAGAAGTCTTTAAAGAGCTGGGTGCCCGGTAGATCGTAGGGCTGGTGTAGTTCGGCAAAGCGTCGCTCGGCAAAGGTACGCAGGGCGTGGGGGTTGGGGTCGGGGTGATGGACCGCGGGCGATCGCAGGTGGGGGATTTCGTAGGCGGCAAACTGGTGGTGCCACTGACGCAGCCAGGTGCCTGCTGGGTCCAGCACCACAAAGCGGTGACGCATGGATTTTTTCTTTTGCAGTAGGTGAGTAACCAGCGTTAGCGCCTGGGGACCTGCGCCCACAATCGCCAAGTCGGTCACGGCAGGCAAAGCAGCAGCCATGGAGAAATTCAGGATAAGAGAATGGTTATCATTCTAGAGGGAAAGTCATCTATGAGGCATCGTCACAGACGGCGATCTAATCCCCTGGAAGTGCTCTCAGGAGAGACATCGACGCGTTGGCGTAGCCTGCTCTTTAGCTGACTTGAACCGTCTGTGTCATTTGGGTTTCTGAATGATGTGCTCTAGCTGACGCTGTTTCGCTTCAAGGTCGATGCTTAACAATCGCACGTAGTCGCTAGGATGATGGGACAAAAACTTTTCTACCTGGGTTAGCACCTGAGCCTCATAGGTACTGTTAATCATTGGACCGCTTTGCCAGGAGCCGACTTTAAATCGTCGGGCATCGGCAAATTCTAGGCCAATGTTGTAGCCCTGACGAAGTTGTTGCCGAATGATATGTACTATTTCTGCCCGTAATGGATGACTCCCCCTGCCATTTTGGGACGAGCCGTTGCCAGTGTAGGAACCGTTACCATTGCTAGAGCCTGAAGCTTGCAATGGGGTGACGCAGGCTCCATCACTAGCACAGCGATATCCGGCTCGTAGGGCCTGATTAATTTCGACCACGTGATGAGAGAAGGCGCGATCGCTATCCTTAGCATCGGGTAATCGATCAGCGGCCTGCTGGGTCGTAATTACCGCTCCCGACGGCACATACTTACCATCGGGAACCTCTACGTTCTCGATGAGGGCGTGCATCATCACAATGGAGCCGTGGCCGACCTTAGCGTTAAATACCGTCGAGCGAAAGCCAATAAAGCATTCATTGCCCACATAAGCGGGGCCGTGAATCAAGGCCATATGGGTAATGCAGGTATCATGGCCAATCCACACCGAGTAAGCTTTCTGGTCATCCCCCAGGAAGCGTCCCTGCTCTAAGCCATGGATGACCACCCCATCTTGAATATTGGTATTCGCACCGATGTAAAAAGGAGCCCCTTCGTCCGCGCGAATGGAGGTATTGGGAGCAACGATGACATTTTTACCCAGCTGCACATCCCCAATCAGACTGCACTGGGGATGGACATAGGCAGATGCGGCAATGGTGGGCTGATCTAGATCGCTATCCCAGGGTGTGGGTGGGGCAGGTTGATGACGCAGCGGCATGATGTTGTCCTCGGTTCAAAGTTGGGTGGGATTGGGCGCGTCCCAATAGACGGTGACGGGATCAAACGTCTTGGCGGTTTCTGTAAAGGTGAGGGTAAAAGAAGCATTGGCCAACCGATCGCCCTCGCTAGGAGAAATCTGGCGGTAAAAACAAGAGCGATAGCCCACATGGCAACTGGCCCCTGTCCCGGCTACCTTGACCTTTATCCACAGGCAATCTTGATCATCGTCAATCAACAATTGCTGCACGGTTTGCACCAGCCCACTGGTGGCTCCCTTGTGCCAGAGCTGCTGACGACTGCGGCTGTAGTAATGGGCTTCGCCGGTTTCCAGGGTTTTCAGCAATGCGGCTTCGTTCATGTAAGCGTGCATCAACACCTCGCCGGTTGCAGCATCCGTGGTGATAACGGGGATGAGCCCATGGGCGTCAAACTTAGGAGCTAGGAGCATCCCTTCTTCGACAGCTTCAACCGAGGTGCGGGTAGCAAAGGGTGATGACATTAGCCCAAAAATATGAGAACGATAATCATTGTTGCATGATTTGGCAAACTACAGCGGTTACAACCAGCGTCCTCCCCAGGCCAAAAGCATCGAAAACGAGATCGCAGCGATCGCCTGCCTGGCCATCAACCCCACCGCAAACCGCAGCGACTGTTCGCGGGCGATGGTGAGTGCGGTGACCAGACAGGGCAGCAACACCCCGGCCAGGTAAACGCCCGTCAAGATTTGCAGGGGGGTGAGTAGGGCCAGGGTGTCCGGTTCGGCAAAGAGCAGCAGGCCGTCTTTGCGAATGGAGGCCAAAATAACGGGTACAGCCGCTTCTGGGGGCAGACCAAACAGCCCCATCAGGGGATTGATCCATTCGGCCAGAAGCGCGAGCAGACCGAGCCAGTCCAGCACCGAAGCAATCAACGTAATCACCACAAAGATGGGAATCGCGTTGGTAAAAAACTGGTGGAGGGTGCCCCGAGTTTCGCGCCAGATGGCCGACCAACGGGGCCTTTCCAAAAAGGTGCGCCGCTCAATCATCAGGGCGTTGTGGGAAGAACGGGCGGCTTTAGGTGTAATCAGGCGGGTGTAGATCAGAGTGGTCAGGGTTAAGTAGCCCAGGTAGGGCACCACCAAACCGGGCAAATTAGCCGCGCTGAAGACCCCCAGAGTGGCCCCAAACTGGTAGGAACAGGCCGCACCAAATGCGATCGCACTCACACAGGTCTGCCGGGAACAGCTCGAACAAGCACGGGTGCTGATCACAGCGGGTACATTGCAGCCAAACCCCATAATCACCCGCACCAAATCTCGCCCAGATAGGCCAAACGGTCTCAGGAGTGGGTGCAGTGCCACGGTAATGCGTTCCACCAACCCGCTCGCCTTGTATGCGCCTAAAAATAAGGCATACAGAATCACCGTAGGCACCGCCCAAACAAACAACAGCGGCCCCATCGTGACTAAACCATAGCGGCCAATCAAAATCTCTCGCAGCAGCGCTGGGGACTGAGACAGGGCCGTGATCAGAGGGGCTAATCCGGCTTGGACGAGGGGATCCAATACCCCCGCCACCCCATTGGCTACCCCGACGGCAATGACCGCAGGCAATAACAACAGTAGGATGGCCAGCAACCCGCCCCAGCGCGGATGTTCTAGCCAGGTGGGCGCAGGCTCGATCCGCCAGCCCGCCGGAATCGGCTGCCATTGCTGGGGGAAGGGGGCTGGCGTCTGCACCCCCTCTAGAATCTGCTGGCGTTGCCCCTGGCTTAAATGACGGGCATCCACGGGAATGAACCTCACCTGGGCGGCTTGCTCCCAACGGTCCACGACCTGCTGGGTGAAGTCAGACGGCAATACTTTATCCCAGAAGGTAACCACCACTAGCCCTTGCTTCCCGGCCACTAGCGGTAGCAAATCCGCCAGGTCATCATCCATATGGGTCGCTTTGACGACTAACAAAACCCTGTCATGGACCTGGAGTTTCGCTAGAGCGGTTCGGGTGGTGGTGGTGTCGGAACGAAAGAGAATACCTGGAGTGTCGATCAAGGCATTGTCTCTAGTCTGATAGGTCTCGCAGGCGATGGTCGAGCCCTGAATGTTGGTGCTGATAGGAGAACGCCCTGTAAGCGCTGCTGCCAGTTCAGATTTGCCGGTACTTTCTTTGCCGACAATTAGGGTAGTGCGTTGGGCGGTTGGGGCATTGCTCAAAATTCTAAACCTCACTAACAAATGCAGTCGTTGCTGCAGCAGGAGAGGTCGTCGAGAAAGAGCCCCGCCTGGCGGTAGGCGTCGAGTGGGGTAGGGTCGAGATCGAGACGCTGAGCAATCGCATTGGCAATGACGGCAAAGCGCTGACGAAATTTATAAATAAAGCAGAAAATCAGGTCGCCATGGCGGACGGAGGGACCGCTCACAAAGAGACCGGGGGTGAGGGTGGATTCGTCATTTTCCGTGAGCGCTGCATAGCCTTTAGACCAATCGAACAGGGGAGAAATCTGTTTCAAACTGGTGTCGAAACCCGTGCAGAGAATGGGGGGATGGACCGTCGTCCACTTTTGGTACTCGCTGTAGACCGCATAGCCGCCGGTAATGGGCCTGACTTCTTCTATGGCAGCTTTACTCACCATATCTAGGCGACCGGTACGGTAGACAAATTCCAGACGCTGCAACGTGTAAGGCGATAGGGAGACACTAGGGTCAGGGTCAGACTCTGCCCAGGCTCCGCTGCGATCCAGCACGCCAACTTTCTTACCCAGCGCGACTAAATTGGCCGCTGCATCCATACCGCTTTCATAGCCGCCGATAATGATAAATTCATCCCCCTCTAGATCGGCCCACGACCGAACCTGACTATTGTGGAGACAGTGCTCCGCCCCTGGAAAGGGATGGGTACGGGGATATTGATATTCTCCGGCAGCCCAAATCACAAACTGGGTGGAGATTTTACCGCCGCTGGTGTGCAGGGTAAAGCCCCCCTGGGGCAAGGGGTCCAAGCTCTGCACGTCCACCTCAGTTTGAATCGGTAGCTCAAAGTACTCGGCAACCGTTTGTAGATAGAACGCGTACTGCTTGCCGCTGATATGCTCCCGGCGAAATGCGATCGCAGGCGAGGTCTTCAAGGTCACCGCATTCAGGTCGAGCAGCCCAAAGCCATGGCTGGGAAATGACGGGGTGATAAAGTTCATCTGCTCAGGCCAGCGACTAAAGGAGGCTCCAACCTGGTGTCGTTCTAAAATCGCAAAGCGCTCTAGCCCCAGCTCTTTGAGCACAGCGCCACAGCCGATGCCTGCTGCTCCGGCACCCACAATCACAACATCATAGAATTGATTCGTTTGGGGTTGGCTCACGCTGGGTTCCGGGAATTGCTGAAGATATCAGAATGATAATCATTTTCATATTTTTAGTCTAGGGGCTGCTGAGGGCACGGTGAAAAACTCCCCATCGGCGACAGCACTAGTTAAATCCTTGAAACAAGAGGGCAAAGCTCGATATCTTAGAACAGCTGTTATCCTTTAGTACTGATTCCATGAATCGCTTCTTTGCGCTGCTGTGCTCCATGCTGCTGGCTGTCGTCACCGTTATATCTGGCGAAGCTCCAGTAATGGCTGACTCTTTCACCTCAAAAGCGCCTGATAGCGCCAAAGTCTATCTGATTTCTCCTCTAGATGGAGCCACTGTGTCCAATCCTTTCACGATTCAATTTGGCTTGTCGGGCATGGGGATTGCGCCTGCTGGCATCGACCGTCCCGAAACCGGACACCATCATCTATTGGTGGACTTGGAAACCCTGCCCGACCTTGATAAAGCGTTATCGGCAACGGAGCACATCAAGCATTTTGGTGGTGGGCAGACAGAAGCGACGCTAACACTACCGCCGGGAGAGCACACCCTCCAACTGTTGCTGGCAAACTATGTCCACATTCCCCACGATCCGCCGGTGCTGTCTGAGCCGATCACAATCACCGTTGAATAGAGCTTCATGCTGCAACGTGATGTTTTGTGCCCGATGCAACCAGGCGTTCTGAGTCCTCAATTATCTTCGGTGAAATATGAATCCTCCCGCGCCAGCGACAATTCCCGCTAAACCCACTGCTGAGCCCTGCGTAACGACCTTCGATGAGTTCATGCAGTTGGCGGATTATTCGCTGATGGACACCTTAAATGCCGATCCTGAGGCCACGGTTGATGGTAATGATCGCCGTCCCCGCCAGGTTTTTTCGGGTCATTTTGTCCCTGTGACGCCCACGCCGCTGGCAGACCCGGCATATGTCACCCATAGCAACACTTTTTTTAAGGAACTTGGGTTGAGCGATGAGCTGGCGCATAATGAAGAATTTCGCCGTGTATTTTCGGGTGATCTCTCGGCTGCCCATGAGCCGATGCGTCAAGTCGGCTGGGCAACGGGGTATGCCCTGTCGATTTATGGCACCGAATATATCCAAAATTGTCCCTTTGGTACGGGTAATGGCTATGGCGATGGTCGGGCGATATCTGTGTTTGAAGGCATCCTCAACGGCCAGCGCTGGGAAATGCAGTTGAAGGGTGGCGGCCCAACGCCCTATTGCCGTGGTGCCGATGGGCGCGCAGTCTTGCGTTCAAGCGTGCGTGAGTTTCTAGCGCAGGAATATATGCAGGCTTTGGGTGTTCCTACATCGCGCGCTTTGACCCTATACGTTTCTAAATCTGAGACCGTTACCCGGCCTTGGTATTCTCAAGACTCTCGCTCCTTTGAGCCTGATGTTTTGGTGGATAATCCTGTAGCGATTTCAACTCGCGTTGCCCACTCTTTTTTACGTGTGGGTCAGCTAGAGCTATTTGCCCGCCGAGATCGCAGCAAGGCTCATCTCAACGCATCAGAAGAGTTACACCTGATCGTGTCACATTTGATTGAACGCGAATACAAAAACAACATTGATCAAACCCTTGATTTCGCAGATCAGCTGGTTGAGTTGGCTAAGCGATTTCGCCAGCGTCTGACGACCCTGGTAGCCAATTGGCTACGGGTGGGTTACTGCCAGGGTAATTTTAACAGTGATAACTGCGCCGCTGGTGGCTTTACCCTCGACTATGGACCCTTTGGGTTCTGTGAAATGTTTGATCCTTGGTTTCAGCCCTGGACGGGCGGCGGCGAACACTTTGCATTCTTCAATCAGCCCACCGCAGCAGAAGCGAATTATCATATGTTTTGGCAATCGGTGAGACTGCTACTAGCTGACGATGCCAAAGCTTTAGAACAGCTTGACCAAGTCCGCCGTGGCTTTGCAGAAGCCATGCAAACACAATTCCAAAACATGTGGTCGGCCAAACTTGGTTTGAGCGAATTTAACCCAGAGCTGTTTAAGCAGTTAATGCAGCTAATGACCCAATCAGGGGTTGATTACACTATTTTCTTCCGCGAGCTATCCCATATACCGGACGATATCTCAGCATTGAAAAAGAGCTTCTATGGCAACACTTCACAACAGCTCGACGAACAATGGCAAGCTTGGCTAAGCAGCTGGCGTGACCTCGTCATTAACGACGGCAGTTTGGCTGAGATATCCACAAAGATGAAACAGACTAACCCGAAATACGCATGGCGCGAGTGGTTGATTGTCCCGGCCTATCAGCAAGCCATGCAGGGTGACTACACGTTAGTTAAAGAGCTGCAAGCAGTCCTGAGCTATCCCTATGATGAGCAATCACAAGACGTAGAAGATAAGTATTATCGTCTAAAACCTAAGGCGTTTTCTAACGTTGGTGGCGTGTCGCACTATAGCTGTTCCTCTTGATAACGCGCGGGCTGCCGACCAGCGCATGATCGCCAGCCCTGGCAGCACCGAATGAGCCACCACATCCCCCAACAGCGCCATTCGCTGCACAAGCAGATAAGTGCCAACAATTAGACACAGAATGCCTATCAGCACCCCCGCCATGAGCGCTTGCTGCATAAATTCGTAACTCAAAGGGTCTAGCAGCCATTCCATATCCTCGTTGAGAGGATAGTGATTACGGGGGAAAAGTTCACGTCAACGCCACGGTTGTTAGACCGAGGCCAACGCCTATTGTGACCAAAGCGCTGACGACTGACAACCGCTGCATAACCCCATTGCCGATAGGGAAACGTTCAAGCCACTGTCGCCCACTAGCGGCGGCTAACCCTAAAGTCGTGAGTACCGACGCCAGGCCCAGACTGAAACCCCCGATCAGTACCAACCCATAGGCTATTTGGTGGAGCGCGATCGCACTCAGCAACAAGACCAGAGCCGATGGACAGGGCACCAACCCGCCCGAAATACCAATGGCTAAAATGGATGACCAGTCTTCCCTCGGGTGATCGTCATGGTGGTGGTGATGGTGATGTCCATCTCTCAAGCGTATGACCAGTAGCCGCAGCCCCACCAGACAAATCGCCACCCCGCTGACGGCTCCCAAGATGGGATAAACCTGGTCAAGATCGATGTAATGGGAGGCCAGCAGAGTAGCCAGTCCCAAAAGGAAAACCGCCAGGGTATGGGTCACTGTGGTGGTTAGCCCCAGCCAGAGCGCAGCCTGCGGTGCGCCTCTGCTGCCCACCAGGTAAGCACCCACCAGCGTTTTGCCGTGACCGGGGGAGAGGGCATGTATCGCACCGAAGGCATAGGCGATCGCAATGCCGGTTGCGATTGCGATTGGCGTCAGCTGACCGTTCAGCAAGGTGGTTAATCGGTTGGCTGCCTCAACATGGGTCAAAATGAGCAGCGGAGCCATGATGTTATTCTCCAAATTTCCTCCAACGCTCACTGATGCGAGTGCAAGTTAAATAGGCGTAGGTTTTGGGCGAGCCAGGAACCTTGATAAGTTCAAATGAGATAACCTGCCATCGAGAATCCACCTGGGCTTCAGGCTGAAATGTCACCGACAGACCATATAGACGCAGCTTGCCACAGTAGATTTGGCGAAACCAATCAGACCCAGATTCCAGGTAGGGGGTCACCAGCTCTCGATATCGCTGGGCCAGGGTAATTCCAGTCGCGTGAAACCCCTGATGGTGGAGATGATCTAGCGCAGCAAAAATTTCGGCCCTTAGGCTCTCGACCTGTTGGTGCTGACGGTACCATTGCCCCTGCCAGGAGCGCCAGTGCCGCCCCGAGTCGAGATGAATGATGCCATTGTCGGTAAGGCCGACTTCAAACAGACCGTGGAGAGGGCAGAGATAGGCATTCGTCAACACCAGCGCTGGAATAGCGCGATCACAGCAGGGGCAACGAATGGTCTCGCCCAACGGGGGCACGAGAGAACCCAGGCTCACAATAGCCCCTCCGGATGGGAGCAAAGACGCTGTCTGGCGTCGGGGCAAAGGCTCCACACCAGCACCTCTCCCTGCTGACCGCCAGCCGCCAAATATTCTCCGGTCGGATGCCAGGTCAAGCAAGAAAAGCCCTGCGCTGCACCTTCCAGCAATTGAGCAGGCTCTACAGCAGCCTGCCACAGCAGAATCCAGCCACGGTCCGACAAAGAGGCCAGCAACCCGGTTTGGGGTTGAAAGGCCACATCCAGAACCGTGCCTTGATGTAAATCCAGGACCCAACTCTGCCACCCCTCATCGGGAATCAGCATCCACATGGCGACCAGGTCTCGCGTGGCGATTGCCAAGATGGGGGAGCGGTCGGCATCCGGAATATCGGCCCAGGCGAGTTGCCGGACCTTACCGGGGAAGCCTCTCAGCAGAACAGGCAAGTCGGTTGGGTCATCGGGGGATTGCTTGAGGGCGCGGACGTTGTCCCAGGTGAGGATACCGACGCTGTTATCCTGATTGGCCGACGCCAAATAGGCTCCCTCAGGGGACCATTTCAGGGTTCGACTGGCGGACATCAGTTCCCATAGATACTGAGGGGAACTCCAGCGAGACACGCCCCAAATGTAAACCTGTTGCTGAGCCGAAACTGCCAGATGAGTGCCATCGAGAGACCAGCCTAGATCCTGCACACTGGCGGGCAGCTCCAGAGTGGTCAGGGTTTCACCTTTATCAGCAGCCCAAATATGAACGGCCCTGCCACAGTTACAGGTCAGCCAGGGTTGATGGGGGTGCCACTGCAGGCGATCAATCCAGGCTGAGCCCCAGGTTAGCGTCTCTACCAGCTCCGGCAAGTCATCAGACAGTCGCCAGAGCATCACCTCTCCAGCTTGACCGGCTGCCGCCAACCACTGACCATCCCCGGAGAAACCCAGGGCGTCAATGGAAGCACCATTGGCCGCCTGAAGTATGGTTTCTTGAAAGTCTGCTTGCCACAGAACCACCTCCCCGGCCCCAGAAGCGATCGCCAATTTATGCCCGACCGGCGACCAGACCAGTGCGGTAATATACTCCGACAGCGATCGGTGAACCTGAAATTCTACTAGGGGTTTGACAGAGAGCATAGTAGAGCCTGAAACAGAATGAACTCTTCAGAAAACATTGCTCAAGATTGAGCAGGCAGCACAGGTGGAATGCGAGCTAGAATCCCTTTCTGCAATAGGGTGGGACGGTCTCTGCGAGGGATCACCCCATCGTCGTTGGCCGCATATTGGGCCGCCAATTGAACAATGGCAGTCGCGCTGTCGAGAGCAGGCAAATCGCCAAACATAAGGGTCGTCTTTTCGGGAGAAGCGATCGCAAATACGCAGAACCGATTGCAGGCACTCAGACACTCGACGGGCTTAACCTTAACGGCTGGCGGTAGCAGCCCTTGTTGCCGACATTCCAGCAAACGCTACCATAGGTGATATCCGCCTCGCTGGCCCTGGTGTTCTCGTTGACCAGCGGCAAAGGAACAGGATGTGCAAACAAACAATGTGGGCTGAGACATGAGATTTCCTGGGGGACTTACTCAGTTTGAAATAGGCAGATGACATCAACCCGCTCAATATCATCCAAGACTTTATGGATTTTGTACTGCTGGACGGGCTCGCTTAAGATGACGATGACCGTCTCGATGGGCGGACAATCGGGTTCTTTGCACTGAAGCTGGCTTACTGAGATGCCAGTATCTGGGTCAAGTTTCAGCAGATCGTAAACCCAGGTTTTGATCTGTTGTACAGCAGCTGGGTTAGGCTTCGGGCGAGATTGAGAAAAGAGATTCATGACCGGGCTGTAAGGGGGTAACAGGGCCGACTTTACCTAAACGAATGACGGCTAGATAGTGGTTTTTTGTGCGATCGCGTCTTTCAATTTCTCGATCACCTCTGGCACCGTTAGCGCTCCCAAATCACCACTCTGACGGGTGCGAACGCCTATCGTCTGGGCATCCATCTCTCGCTGACCGATCACAGAAATAACCGGAATTTTCTCCAGTTCCGCCGTGCGAATTTGCTTACCTAGGCGCTCCCCACTGGTATCAACCTCTGCCCGAAATCCTTCTTGTTGCAAGCTCTGAGCTACCTGATTAGCGTAGTCGCGCTGGGCATCACTCACTGGCAATAGGCGCACCTGTACAGGAGCCAGCCACAGCGGAAAGACCCCTGCATAGTTTTCCAC
>JBCBWI010000034.1:0-57943 GCA_039817185.1 Cyanobacteria bacterium J06648_16
AGGTAAAGCACTGCTTGGAAGTCTTCTGAAGACTGTGCTTGCCTAGCTCCTTGAAACACCGATTGAGCCATTTTTTAGATAGCTAACCTGTGTAGTTAATGTTGATAGCTGGTTGTTGTCTGCATCGAGTGACCTGAGCTTTTCTAAGTGAAAAACAGGCTCGGGAATGCTATTAAAATTATTTTTCTCTAACGATAGAGCTTTTAGTTGGACTAGATTTTCGAGTGTCTCAGGTAAGTCTTCTAGGTCGTTCTCTTCCAGGAGTAGTATATGTAACTTGTCTAGATTTCCGATAGTCGTAGGTAGTTTTTGTAAACGGTTTTTGTGTAAATAAAGCGCGCATAAATTCTTTAGTTGACCAATGCTATCTGGTAGCTCTATAAGCTGATTGTCGTTTAAATAAAGTATCTTCAGCTCAGTCAGCTGACCGATTTCTGCTGGCAGCTTCGATATTCTCTTGTTTGAGAGATCTAGCTTTTTCCAGTTTTCCCTATGAGCCTGGTCAATCAGCTCCAATACCACTTGGTCAGCCATAAGCTTACGAATGTCCCCTCCACTAATGTCCCAAGGTTAGAAGCTATCTCTGTCCGTAGAGTCTGGCATTAATGAAAAATTAGGATTTGCGCGGCATTTTGTGTAGTGATTGCCTGAATTTTCCTTATCAGCTTTGAGGATGGCTATTGCTGCCGCACGCTTGACTTCCATCAAAAATCGGCCTATCGTTGCTCAAACGACCGTGAACCCTCGCTGTCGTTGATTCAGAACTCAATACTTGGCACCACCGACGAGTGCTACCAACACTCGCCGATGGCTACTCCCCCAAACTGACAAGGCAGTTCGGAGGCATGGGGCTTATTTTGACCCAAGCCGTCCCGTTTTGCACAACTTGCGGGGCGGCTGAGCATCGAGTTCTGGTTTCTCCCCCGCTGCTGGCTTACGCCGCAGCGGGGACCTGTCCCTACACGAGAACCAGACCCCATGCAACCAATGACTCTGACGGGCACCCCGGTGCCCAACGCTCAACCTGCCCGGTCGTCTGCTCAGACGACCCCACCTGCCCAGGGCAATCCATCCCCCCAAACCAGCCTGCCCCTGCCCGCGCCTGCCCCCAGCCAAGACACCGTCCGGCATCTGCTGTTTGGCAGCCCCGAAGCCGTCCGGCTCAGCATCAAAGACCTGCACCGCAAGCACTACGCCGAACCCAACGACTGGAGCAAGCTACTGCCCACCGGCAGACCCAACGAAGTCATGGTGATTTTGACCCGGCGGGTGCGGCTAGCGTGAGTCTTGCCCTCCCAGGCTCCCAGGCGCTGCCCGGGAGTCTGCACCCCAGTGGCTCCGCTTAAAACTCTTCTATTAGCTCATCGAAGTAGGTTTGATATAGCGGATAGCTGATCGCGACTTGATTCCCAGAAAACCTAACCAGTCCCAGGCTGTGCAGCATAAACCCCAAGCCTGACTGAATGCGAATAGGGGTCTTGGCCTGCAGTACGTTTTTCATCGCCGCCGCCATCTCCTCATTTTTTTGAAGAGGGTCTAACAGATTGCGCAGGTGCTGGGCGTAGGGGCCTGCTTCTGTCGGCGCGATTTTGATCAGGGTTTCAAGCGTCGTATCGGGGCTTGACCGGAGGAAGTCTAGGGCCTGCTGCAGCAGATAGGGGTGACCGCCGATGAGGTTGAGCAGCGGTTGGAGTGCATCAGGAGACGTTTGAGCATCATTCGCGCCTGCGGTGTGCTGGCTTTGCACTAGCTGTGCGATTTGTTCTGCCGTAAAGTCGGTCAGCTCAATCGCCAGCCCTACATTAAAGGGGGAGCGATTGACGTTAATCGTTGGGTAAACCTCGGTCGAGTGGGCAATGATCAGCCTGAGCCGCTGCCAGTCTGGCAAAATTCGCGCATCCTCATACCAGGCCCGCAGCAGGCTAAAGAAATTTGCCGCCACCTCTGTGTGCGGAAACAGCCGATCGACGTTGTCGATAGCCAGCACAATGGGCCGATCGGTCTGCTGGAGAACGTACTCTTCAAAGTATTCTGTGCAGCTGGTGTTACTGCCCAGCTCATCGTCCCAGTAGTCACTGAGTTTGTTTTCCAGCTTGAGCTGCCGGGTCACTCGGGTACAAAAGTATTTTAGAAACCGTTCTAAATCGCTGACGACGGCGGACTCAACGCGCAGCAGGTTGAGCGGCACCACCTGATAGTCTTGCTGCTCGGCGTAGTGCAAAATATGCTCTACCAGCCAGGTCTTGCCCATCTTTCGGGGGGCCCTGATGCGAATCAGCGCCCCCGGCTGCACAATCGCCTCGAAGCAGCGCTGTTCTGTCGGTGGTCGGTCGACGTAGTGGGGGCAGGCAGCCTGTTCAGAGACGGCGACAGCGGCAGATCGCGCCGAGGACGGCGCAGCCCCGTTCGTACCCTGCCCTAGCCACTGACGTTCTAACGCGCCCCGAAAATTGCGCTTGGTGAGCTTTTCGCCCGTGGCCTTAGACAGCTTGCTCCATAGCCCATAGCCCACGTCACTGTTGATATATTCAAGGGTATAGCCCAGCTCATCGGCAATGAGCGCGTAGCTTTTGCCCTCCCAAGCGCCCTGCAGGACCTGACCCTCAATGTCACTTAAGTGCTTATCCGTTGAGGCAAACATCAGCTGATCCACCAGCTGCTTAGCGATATCCCAAGTCAAGCCCCGTTCTGTATCCATCGGCAAACCCGTGCAACCTGTATTGCTCTAGGGTTCACTATACGGAGTCGAGAATTACTTTTCGGGAGTATCGCCGCGCATTGGGGGGCAGGTCTCTTGCCACTTTGCTGAGGACAGTGCTGGCGCTTACGGTCGTAGTCCCTCGCAGCCCCCGTTTATGGGGGGTGGGGCTGGTACGGGCAGGTGTCCAGTTGCTATCTTCGAGTTAATAACGCTACCTAGTCAGCGGTCGAGGCAATGAATTGAGTCCGGCTGAGCAGGTCTAAAATCTCTACTTTGGTGAAGGCCGAAATTTGCACCAGACTGTCTGTACCGTCTAGCTGATACCAGGCATAGGCAACGTCGTAACCGTCGGATACTTCATAGATAACAACCTCAACCCCGTCGATGGTCTGAACGGAGGCGTCTAAGACGGTGTACCAGTCTGGGTTATCAGGGTGGTTAACAACGCCTGCTGCATACTCCATTGCCGAGAGTCCGTCCGGATTGTCAATCAGGCGAAAGTCTTCTGTTTCCAGCTCGGTACCGAGGACGGGCAACCCCTGACTGAGGCACTGAAGATGGTTGAACTCATAGGGGTCTAAGATCGAAACGCTGCCATCTTCGCGGGCGACGGCCCGAAAGTTCTCGGGAATGGTGATTTCTACGCCAAACTGGGCCAGTTCAACGGTGCGTGTGGCGGTGGAGGCGGGGATATGCTCTGTGCTGGGGCAGGTGGGCTGTGCGATCGCAGGCACTGACGCCGTAAAAGCATTCAGAATCATCGTGCTGCCAACCATAAAACCCAGTGCCAGCTTGCGAGAAACAGCGTGAAAACCAGCGTGACGGTAGGACATTTGTCATAACTCCAAGGTGGTGTTTGCTTCGATAGCGCCATCATGGCCTGCCGACCAGCAAAGCCTTATCGGTTTAAATGGGGTGTTCAGTGGGGTTTAAATGGGATCCGTCCAGCCGCAGATGCTGACGTCTCCCTCCGTCCCCAACCGGCTCAGGTAAGGCTCCAGACGCTGGCAGGCATCGGCGAGTAAGGTTTCTAGGCTGTCGATGGACCAAACCTTGAGCTGGGCTGTGGGTACCTGGGGGTGCAGGCTGGGCCGCTGCGCGATCGTGATCAGCCGGCTCCAGTCGCCGCTGATGGCCGGGGCCTGTGCGCTCTCATATTGCGCCATTTGCCGCCCCTGACTGTCCCACAGTCGCACCGTCCTATCGGCACCGCTGTAGGTCAGCAGCTGGCTGCCGTCCGGGCTAAATCGGAACATGTCGATCGGTCCTGCATGGCCAACGAAGCTGGCTTCGAGGCTGCCGTCCACGGTCCAGAGCTGCAGGTCGCCGTTGTACTGACTCACAGCAATGCGATCGCCCTGGGGGCTAAAGGCTGCATCTTTCACCCTGCCCAACTCGATCAGCGTCTCGCCGAGATCTATCGACGGGTCGAGCGACTGCACGACGAGCGACGTCCCATGTTCAACGTGGTCGCTCACAACCAGCAGGCGCTGCTCTGTCGCGTCATACCAGGCTGTGCGCACAGTGGCGTTCATACCCAGGGGGTCAGCGGTTGCGATGGGTGCCCGCTCAGATATCTGCCATAGCTCAGCCCCCGTTCCCCGGCGAATCCAGAAGTAGAGGGGCTGGTCAGGTGTTGACCCCAGCTGAAAAGCGATCAGGTCTCCCCCTGTGCGGTAGGTCGAAAGGCTGAACTGTTCCATATCAATTAGGCGCAGCTGCTCCCTATCCCAGGTGGCGAGATAGCGCCCGTTGGGTGTCCACCGGAGGCCGCCGTCCAGTACCGCTAGCGCGGTCAGCATCTGGCCCTGCTCGTCCCACACTCTGCCCCAACAGTCCTGTGCTGGCGTCTCGGGTAGCCCGCACTCGACGGTCGCGATATACGCGCCCTCTGGCTGAGAAAACAGGGTAATGCGCCCTGCAGACGGATACTCAAAGGTTTTCTGTCCAGTGGCATCGTAGAGTTGAAATGTCTCCCCATCGGGCGTTTGCCTCACCAGTGCAGCGCTCCCTGTCGTGAGAGAGAGATCGAACGAGAGGGGATGCGATCTCTCCCCGTCTTGAAGCGGCAATGACCAAGCCTGTCGCCCCTGCCCCGGTAGCGCTGAGAGCGCAATTTCTTCGATAATGTCGCCCTCAGGAGAAAAGGCCAGATTGGGCGAGGGGGCATACCCGATCGGGTCTGGGCTGGGCTGTGATTTGATTAACTGCCCTGCCAGGTCAAAGACCAGCACCTGTCTTGACTGCTCCTGGTAGGTCCACAGATATTGCCCATCGGTTGTCAGGTAAAGGTCATCTGTTGTCAGGTCAAGCTGCGTCTCTTCCGTCTGCTCGCCCACCCATTGCCCCTGTTCAAACAGCTGCCATCGTCGTAGCACGTTGCGCTCGTCCAAAGTGACCAGCTCTTTTTGCCCAACGTTGAACGCCGCCTGTTCTCCGGGTACCTGATCGACCTGACGATTGTTAAAGTCCTGGTCGAAATCTCTGATACAGATGGTTTGGCGACCGCAGGCCACCGCCATCAGCGCTTGTTCTCGGGTCTCCGTACGGGCGCGATCCGACAGCAGATAGAGTGAGAGGGGACGGGGGATGCTGCCGCCACCATAGCCGTTTTCGACATCCACAGCCGGTCCCTCCGGCTCACCCTGACCGTTCCAAAACTGCAGATACACATTTCGAAAACCGTCGTAGCTGTGGAGCGTGGCATAGCGGCGGGCATCGGCGCTCAACCAGACGCGGACAATCGGCTCTAACGAGGCATCCACAACGGAACCAAAGGAGGCCAGCTCCCCCCCGGTCCCGGCCTGGTTCAGCAGGGTTTGCAAGGCCAGTATGGGCGCGACGGCTGGATAGCGTGACACGGAACGCTCGTCGGAGAGAAAGGGCTGTAGCGCCTCGCCCAGGCGAACGGCCTCTGCCAGCGCATCGATGCTGGGACGGGCTGACGTTCTCATCAGCGCCAGGGCCGAGCGCTCTAGCTGGGTACCGACCGTCAGCTCCCGACGTTGCGTGGCGGCAACGGCGACCTGCTGGTTGGCAATGGCCAGGTTTTCCCGAGCCTGTGTCGCCTGTTGTTCCGCCTGGGTGCGCTGGGCCACTGCCAGGGTGGTTTCTGCTTCGGCCTGTTGGGCCGTCCGCTGGGCAGCGGCTGCCGTTTGCTGGGCGGTTTGGGCTGTCTGGCGGGCGCGTTGGGCCGTCTGCTGGGCCGTTTGAGCGGTTTGCTCGGCGGCTTCGGCAGCTGCGATCGCACTCTCCGCGTCTTGCCGAGCCTGTTGCGTCGTCTCCCTCGCCGCCTGGGTCTTCCGCTCGGCCCCTGCTACGGCCTGTCGCGCCCGTTCAGCATTCTGCCGTTCTTCATTGGCAATGGCCTGACTGTCTGCGGCGGCCAGACGGGCCTGCGCTGCGACCGCTTGAGCCTCCGAGGCCTCAGCTCTAGCAGAACGAACCGTCTGCGCGGAGAAGACAAGCGACCCGGTTAGCAGCGCCGCCGCCAGACCCAGCACGCCCACGCCCGTTCTAATGCGGCGGTTAGCTTGGCGATTGGCCTCGGCCAGTACCTGCTTGGCCTGCGCCTCTACCGCCAGGGCTGCCTCTGCCTGCTCGGTCTCTGCCTGCTGGCAGGCCGCCAGATAGGTATAGTCCTGATCGCTGAGGCTTTTGCCGTGGGCCCAGGCCTTGGCCGCTGCCAGGGTCGCGCCCGTCAGCAGATAGCGGTCGTCCTGATCCGACGCTAGCCAGCCCTCAAGAGACTGGGCGTAGGGGCGAATATCGGCCAGGGCCTGACTCACCCAGCCCGTATCGAAAATTCGGTGATAGATCGGGTTAAACACCTGGAGCTGGTTCTGCCGCTTGACCGTGAGCCCCGTCAGACGCAGCTCGCGCTGTTCGGGGCTGTCGTTGCTCTTGATGCCCCCCTGGGACAAAATTTGCTGATAGAGCCCCAGCAGTCGGTTGGTTCGGTCGGGGTGAGCGTAGAAGCGATCGCGAATGGTCCTGAGATGCTCTGGCTCGTCTCTGCTCTCCCAATTGGTCAGAATGTGTTCTTGGACCACGGTATCAACTGCTGAAGCAGGAGACTGGGCGCTAGCAGCGGGCCAATGACTGACGACCAGCTGACAGAGCTTTTGGGTGAGAAAGGGCTGTCCTCCGGTCCAGTCCAGAATTTTTCGTAGGACGGCCTCTGGCGCTGGAATAGCCGCCTGGGTCAGCCCCGTTTGCAGGACACCCTGAGCATGGCGAAACTCAAAACCGTCTAGGGGGATTGCCCGGCCCATATTAAAAGGGGTTCGCTTCTTATCGTTAATCAGGTCTCCCGGTGTGGCCACACCCAGTAAGCAGAACGTCAGCCGCTGGTAGTCGGCATGGTCAGCCCGGCTGTTGTAGCAGGAACGAATCCAGGCAAAAAAGTCATCCGTTGGAAAGTTAAGACTCAACACGCTATCAATTTCATCAAAGAAGATAACGATCTCGCCGCTAACTGAGGGTAACAATACCGCCTGTACCAGTTCATCCAGCTGCTGCACGGGCGAGAGAAAGTCGTGTTCCTGCCACCACTCTCGCCAGTTAAAGGGCTGCCCGCTACTTACCTTTTTACTAACTTGCCCAGCTCGAAAGTTGCGCATAATCCGATAGGCCAGTCCCTTATACCAGGCGCTTTCGGCACTTTCCGTGCCCATTGCCGACAGGTCTACCACGCCGCAGGCGATGCCGTCTGCCTGAAGCTGTTGCATTACCCGCACTCGCAGGCTTGACTTACCCATTTGGCGAGAGTTGAGTACGTAGCAAAACTCGCGATCGCGTAGCGCCTGGTAAAGCTGCTGGTCAGCCGCTCTGACAACGTAGGTGGGGTCGTCTAGTGGTAAAGAGCCGCCCAGGTGGCGATAGGGGGAAGGTGAACTCGACATGGAACTCCGTGGCTACAGGCGTAATTGATGGATATGCCCGCATCATAGCGCTGGCATTCTCCGCAGCCAAGGGTTTCAGCGAGTTTGCCCACTTTATCCAATGTTAGAGGAATCAAATTTCCAACCCTCCCATTTTGCCCCACAAAATCCTATGGGCAATCCGATGTGAGATTGCGATGATGAAGCCATCGAGATTGAGACGGCGAAAACAACAAAACGAACTCAACGCTGTTTCGTTCACGTTGTTATCAACCGCTATCGCTCATCTCTTCTAACCCAATCAACAACAGGCAAAAAACATGACACTCACGACTAAGAAACTCTTCATCGCTGGTGTTACTTTCCTCAGCACTGTGATGCCCCTCCTCGGAACCGCGACGCCCTCCGAAGCCTTCTTCCGCCGTAGCTGCAAAGACGTTTATCTCAGGGTTCAAAACGAAACCGGCGATTCTATCCGAGTGATCGATCTGGACTACTGGGATCCCTCTTCTGAAATCTGGCGCTCAGAGCCCGTTTCGAATGAAACTATCCCAGATAGCGAGCCCTGGCAGGAGGAGCGCAACCTGGAGCAAGTCGATCAGATGAATATTAAAGTTCGCGTTGAGTACCGCATACCTGACGGAGACGATGGCTGGAGTGACGAAATACACGAGGAAGAATCGGCTTCAGCTGTTTGTAACCGCAACTCGTCTTACACCATCACCCTAGAGTAGTGTTGCAGTCGGTTTATCGCCATCGTCACAAAGGTTTGTGCACGATGGCGGGCCACTTGGCTCCATACTTAGCTTTTCTCGCCCGTCCGCTCTAGCCCGAGCTGTATTAGCCGGTCCACTAGCTCATCGAATTCAATACCAGTCGCTTTCCACAGCATGGGATACATACTGGTAGCCGTGAACCCTGGCAATGTGTTGATCTCGTTGATTAAAACCTCTCCAGTCTCTTCGACATAGAAAAAGTCGACCCGAGAGAGGCCGGCCCCGTCTACGGCCTGAAAGGCTTTTACGGCCATTTCTTGAATCTGTTCTGCCACTGCATCTGGCAGCGGTGCCGGAATAAACAGATCGGCCTGGCCCTGGGTATATTTGGTCTCGTAGTCGTAAAAGTCGCTGTTGAAGCGAATCTCACCCATAACAGAAGCCTTGGGGTGGTCGTTACCGAGTACGGCACACTCCACCTCACGGGCAACCACCCCAGCTTCAACAATGATGCGGCGGTCGTAGCTGGCGGCGCTGTCGAGGGCGGCTTCGAGTTCTTGCCGGTCTTTGGCCTTGGCGATGCCCACCGACGAGCCCAGGTTAGCGGGTTTGACGAAACAGGGGTAGCCCAGGTGGGCCTCTAGGTCGTCGCACAGTTTCGGAAAGATGCAGGGGTTGGAGTAGATTTGCGATCGCAACACCCCCCGATACTTTACCTGGGGCAACCCCGCCTGGGCAAAGGCCGTTTTCATCGCCAGTTTGTCCATGCCCACCGACGAAGCCAGTACTCCACAACCCACATAGGGCACCTGCATCAGCTGCAGCAAGCCCTGCACCGTACCGTCTTCTCCATTCGGCCCGTGCAGCACCGGAAACCAGACGTCAATGCTGGCGGCATTGCCCATCACCGGTAGCCGCTCTGGGAGGGGGGCAATGTCGCTGGACGAGGTCTCTCCAGCCGGTAGCGCCAGCGATTCGCCCGTAGTCAGGACCTGCTGAGCCATCTCGCCCATCACCCAGCCGCCGTCTTTGCGAATGTGGACGGGGCGGATCTCGTACTTGGCTGCGTTATTGCCGGTTTGGAGCGCTTCAGCAATGGCCTGGGCCGAGCGAATCGATACATCGTGTTCACCCGAACGTCCGCCGAACAGCAAGCCCACCCGCGTCTTGGTCATGATTCATCCTGCATGCATTCTGAGCGTAAGCCTATCACGCTCCCCTTCGCTCTCCGCTTGCTTAGCCCAAGCAAAAAAAAACGCCTGAATCCCAAAGGAATCCAAACGTTCAATATCAGGGTGCATCTACCAGCTAACTGTACGCAGCTGGGCGTCGGCATTCCGGACGGTTTGAAAAAATTTCCCAGCGTTTTTGGGCGAGGGGAGATAGTCGCCTGGGATGCAATCCTGCGCAGCCACTCAAGCGTTTGCGCTCGATTCTTGTAACCAAATGTACAAAAGCGAGAGGGCCGGGATAATATGGTCCTGGCAATTTCGCTTATACCCCGAGACGTGAAGTATTTTTTCCTGTCTGACGGTTGGACAACAGACAGAGTATGGGAGTTTGGTGGCCTGTGGAACGAAGCGGCCTGGCAGCGCAAACCCCACATCCAGCGGCTAGATTTATACATCAAAGAGCAGACCGAAAAGCTCTGGCTGTTTCAGGTTGAAGACGATGTATTAATGGTCGAAGTCAAACCGGAGGGAATAACGGCCCAGCCGATTGGTCAAGTGGTCCTTAAGCGATTGATTACTGCGGAGCAGGTGATCGAGAAGCTATGCGCTGCCGAACGGTGACGAACGGCCCACGACTTGTCCCAACAGGGGCATGAATGCCCTGAACTTGATAAGGCTCAAGACACTCACCCGAGCTCGTGCTGCTCTGTGCCCCCCCTAAAGCGTCACTTCCAGATTGCTCACGGCTCGCTGTAGCTCGGCCAGGGCACGATTGTAGCCCAGCAGTGCGCTAACGAAATTGCCTTCGGCCTCGACCAGGTCAGATTGGGCTTCAAGCACTTCTAGCTGGGTGCCGACGCCGTTTTGCAGTCTCAGGTCTGCCAAGCGTAGCGCCTCTTGGGCCTGGCCCACAGCAATTTCGGCGGTACTGATATTTTCTTCGTTGAACTGCAGGGTGTAGTAAGCGTCTTCGACATCAAACCGGATTTCATCGAGACTTTGGGCGAACCCTTGCTCAGCAATGTCGGCGTTGATCTCTTGTTGGCGCGCCTGGGCTCGGGCCGCGCCGCCGTCTAGCAGCCGCATGCTGAAGCGGGCACCAAAGGAGTAGGTGTCCTCAAAGCTGTCAGTGATATCGATCAGGTTGTACTGGGCAAACAGAGAAATCTGGGGACCGTTGGCGGCGAGTGCTGCCCTTGCAAGTTGCTCACTGCTCTCCCGTTGGGCTAACTGCTGCTCTAGCTCAGCCCGGTTTTGGAAAGCGAGAATAATGCTTTCTTCCAGCGTCAGCGGCCAGTCGCCTGCCCGTTCGACCTCGGTTGCCTCAATATTAAAAGTATTCGGTAGGTTGAGCAGCCGGGCCAGGTCGCGCTGGGCAATCCGTTCCTGGCTTTGGGCCTGAATCAGGCCCTGACGGGCATCGGCAAACTGAACCTCGGCCCGTAGCACATCGAATCGGGTGCCGACGCCTTCTTCCTGGCGAATGCGGTTATCGCGCAGGTTCTGGCTAGATTGCTCCACAAATGCCTGGCTAATGCGGATCTGTTCGGTGGCGTCCTGCAGGGCATAGTACAGGGTCGCCGTGGTTAGCCGCAGCGCTTCCTGACGTCGCTCGACCTCTAACTCACTAACGCGCAGCTGCGCTTCGGCAGAGCGGACGTTGGCCGCCCGCTGCCCAGCGGTGAACAGGTCGTAGTTAACGCTGACGTTGCTGTCTAAGGTGACGTCTAGTTCGGTACTGGTTGAGCCCAGGCCTGAAACGGTGGTGGTCTCAGCGCCCGTCAGATCGGCCCCCACATCTACTGTGGGAGCGTAGGCTGCACGGGCTTGGTCCAGGGCGGCTTCAGCGCGCTCAACCTCTAGCAGCGCCGTCTGCAGATCGGGATTGTTGAAGTAGGCCAGCTCGATGGCTTCTTCAAGCGTGACGACCCGACTTTCATCAATTTCGACTTCTTCGGTAAAGGCGGGGTAGGACAGGGGGTTCGGGTCGGCCAGCAAGTCTTCGGGCGGCAGATCGTCCGCGTCGAAGAGCGGATCGGTCCTCAGGCCAGCGGGTGTGGGCTCAGCGGGATCGGTAGGACTAGGGTCGATGGGGGCTGCTGGAGTCTCATCCGGCATCGTTTCTACCGCTTCCGGTGCGGTGGGCGCGTCTGTTTCAGGCGCGTCTGTCTCAGGTGCGTCTGTCTCAGGTGCGTCTCCACTCGGTTCCGTATTTTCTTCCGGTAAGTCAGGCAGGCTAGGGTCAGCCGCTTGGGCTAACGAGGCCGAGGGGGCAGAATCTGAAACACCGGTCAGTAGCTGCCCCAAGCTGGGTAAATCGTCGGGCGTTTCCGTCGGTCGAGACAGGGCGACGGCGCTGTCTGCCCACAGTGAGGTGCCCCCGAGGGCCAGAACAATCAGCACCGAGGAGTTGAGGGTTCCCATAAATGACCTAGCTAAGTATTCACTCGTACAGCGTGGCTCCAGCGGATGATGAGCAGGCCGGTCTGCCGATATCAGGGCGTGGGGCGGCCGTCCCATCTCAGAAACCTAGAGCAATGGTGTCTCTAGATAAAGCTCAGCGCTCAATCTAACATTTTCACTCGCGTTTGCCTGTGTCGCCGAGTCCCTAATTCTAAGGACGTCAGACTCCATAATAGATACTAAACCAGATGGTTTAGTTTACGTAATGGGCACCTGTTTTATTCTTGATTAAGCGTATTCTTGATGAAATGACGATGGTATGCATGATTAGGGGGCAACACAGGCAGCGATCAGGCCATTGAGCCCATCCACAGGGATCATTGAAGTGCCCAAGCGCTGAGCCACTGTAGCAACGCTCATATCGTCTAAAAAGTAGCTCTGCTCTGGCGTCCGGGCGTCGTCTTGTTTGAGCATGACCGTGGGCAGCAGGATGCCGTCGCCCAGATCGCGGTCCGCTAGCTGGGCGGCAAGGTCTTGCCCGGTCAGCAGCCCGGTGACTGAGATCGCCTGCCCCCAATAGTTGCTGTTGAGGGCCGCAAGGGTGATCGTGAGCCCCTCAATCTGGTTGAGCCGCGCCACAATCGGGGCAAAGGCCAGCTCAACTGCGTTGCCGACAACCCAGGTCAACCGACGCGGACTGACTGCAGCAGGCAGGTCTGCCGCGCTTTCCTCAAATTCTTTTAGAAACAGGCGAATCGAGCCGACGCCGTTACCAATTTGGGGGTAGCTCTCGTAGTGCGCTTCGGGCGGGAGCGGCTGACGGGCAATCAAAAACCACTCATCGGCCAGCCAGGCAAAGGTGGTGTCAAACTGCGCCTTAAATTCATCCTGTAGCTGCTGTACCTGCTGGATGACCTCGCCTGCTTTCTCTGGGCTCACTGGGATCAGCTCGTCTTCGGCCGGACGAAATCGCGTCAGACCCACGGGCACCACCGCCGCCGAGGTGACCGCCGGAACATCGCCCGTATGAAAGGCTGCCAGGTCTCGCAGGGTCCGTGTCAGATGCTCGCCGTCGTTGATGCCAGGACACACCACCACCTGAGCATGGATCTGCAGGCGATGCTGGTGGAACCACTGCAGCTGGTCGAGCAGCTGACCCGCGCGAAGATTCTTGAGCAGTCGGATGCGAACTTCAGGCTCAGTCGCATGAACCGAGACATACAGCGGCGACAGCCGCATGCGGGCAATGCGGTCCCACTCGGCTGGGGGCAGATTGGTCAGGGTCAGATAGCTGCCGTAGAGAAAGCTGAGCCGATAGTCGTCATCTTTGAGATAGAGCGTCTCGCGTTTGCCGGGGGGCTGCTGGTCAATGAAGCAAAAGGGACAACGGTTATTGCACTGAATCAGCTGGTCGAACAGGGCCGACTCAAACTCTAGCCCCAGGTCAGCGTCAAAGTCCTTGTCGATTTCGACCTGATGGGGCTTGCCCTGGGCGTCGAGCACTTCTAAATCCAGCACCTCGTCGGCGCACAGAAAGCGGTAGTCAATTAGATCGCGGGGCGGCTGACCATTGATCGACACGAGCTGGTCGCCGGGCTCAAAACCGATTTCAGCGGCAATAGAGTCGGGTAAAACGCGGGTGATTTTGGCGGGCTGAATGGTTGAGCGACTCATGCGCGGCAGGCAGCGGGAAAAACAGGGCTTTCCTATTTTAGAAAGGCACGGCGAAAGTGGGCAGCCTCCTCACCTTCCCACTCCTTCCCTCCTCACTCCTTCCCTCCTCTGCTACACGTTACTCAGCGTGTTAGTGGCAATCCCCGCCAAGATGGCAATCCCGAACGCGAGCCGGTACCAGACAAAGACCCAGGTGCTGTGGCGCTGCAGAAACTTGATCAGCCAGGCGATCGCCAGGTAAGACGAAATCACGGTTGCGATTAACCCGGCAATCAGCGGTACCCAGCCGCTGCTGCCACCGCCGTTTTCTGCCAGCGTCTTGAGCTCGACCAGGCCCGCCAGCAAAATCGCCGGGGTCCCGAGTAGAAACGAAAACCGGGCCGCCGTGTCGCGTTCTAGGCCCATAAACAGGCCAGCGGTCAGGGTCGATCCCGAGCGCGATACCCCCGGGATCAGCGCTAGCGCCTGGGCAAAGCCCACGCCGATGCCGTCCCAGAGCCCTAGCTGCGGGAAACCGCGTTCTCGCTTGCCGACAAATTCGGCCAGACCCAGCAGCAGGGCCATGACAATCGAGGTGATTGCGATCGCACCCGTACTGCGCACAATCGAATTGTCATAGTCCGGTACGAAGGCCTTAATCGCCAGACCACACACCACAATCGGAATCGTGCCCAAAACAATGCCCAGGCCCAGCCGGAAATCGGGCGAGCGAAACTTCCGACTTGCAGCGGCTTTGAGGGTATTGACCGTAACCCGAGACAAATCATCCCAGAAGTACCAAAGGATGGCCGCCACGCTACCCAGCTGAATCACAGCAGTAAACGCAACCCCCGGATCGCCCCAACCGAGCGCTACAGGCACGATCTTGACGTGGGCCGTACTGCTGATGGGCAAAAATTCGGTCAGGCCCTGCACAATGCCAATCACAATTGCCTCTACCAGGCCAATCGAGGCGGGCTCGGGAGCCTGTCCCAACAGATTCATCGCTGTCCCAGACAGCGCAGGGACAGAGAATCCTCCCCCAGACAGTGAGCCCATCACCAAGCCGTGAACCATATCGAATGCTCCTGAGTTACTTCGCCTAAGTTGAGTGGATGGGATAATGCCGACGAAATTCTACAGAGAACGGATAGCCGCTGTCCAATCTGTGAGGCCGCCGACCGCTAAACACTAGGACGCCTGTCCATCGGATCGGTTCGCTCCCGACTCTGGCAATAGGGCTCTTGCAATACTACGGGCCGCCCATACCCTGATCCGAGATATCTCAACCGATCTCTACGCACAACGACAGATATTTGCTCAGAGGTTCATTAAGAATACGGCAACATACATAACGAAATGTTCTATTCCCGGATCACAGCTTAAACAAGCCATTTGCACGGACTATCTCCGTTACTTTATGTAGAGATCGCCACCAGGGTCGGGCCAGTTCCATTCCTGAGAGGCGTGTTATGTTAACAATAGTTAACTGTTCTCAGAAAAGTATTGCTGTCCCCTTTCCCGCCTGAGACCTTGCCAACCGACCTTCGCCTGTCAAAGACCAATGCCGCAAAGGCATCGCTCCACGTTTCTGAACTGCCTGCGGCTGCCTTACTCGGCATGCCCGAACCTCGCTGGGCAGCCTTCGGTGCAGCGGCCTTTCTGGTTAGCGTGCCAGTGTTCTTTCAAGCCCCGCTAGTGCGCCTTTGGCCCTCCCTGAGTCTGTCACTCAGTGTGCTGTTGCTGTTTGCAGGCTGGCAAATGATTCGCCAACCTAGGCTACAGCTATGGGGGGACCTGGCGATTGGTTTCACCTGGACCTGGCTGGCGGGCAGTCTCTATTGGGGCTGGTTCCGCTGGGAGCCGTTGATTCATTTGCCGATGGAGGCCGTAGGTTTGCCGGTTGTGGCAGGGCTGCTATTTTTGAACCGGGCTAAAATTGGCAGCTATTTCTACCTGGGGTCTCTGCTGGGTACAGCGCTGACCGACCTGTACTTTTACTGGGTCGATCTCATCCCCTACTGGCGTCAGCTAATGACCGTAGAGCCTACGCAGGTGGGGTCGGTGCTGCAGGCGGCGTACCTACAGCTGCAAAACCCAGAGGCCATTCTCAAGGGGGGTATCCTGCTCAGCCTGCTCGTCATTTTAGGCACGCTACCGCTGACGGCAACCAAGGCCCATTGGTGGGCCTTCGCGGGTGCTGTGCTCAGTACCATCCTGGTAGATTCACTCTTTCTCCTGTCTGCGGTACTGGCCTAGGGGGCTGTCACTACTCAACATGGGGATGGGTTAGGACGCGTGAAATAGTCGTGAAGTAGCCGTGAAGTGAAGTCGCTGACCGGACTGAGGCATGCTTCGGTAGGCTGAAGTTGCTAAGCGTTAGGATAAACCGATCAGCCCTATTAACGTGAAGTTTACAAAAAGACTCGATCAGGCAGTTTAGGTTTTCTGCTCAGGGTATTAGGCTTTATACAGCTATCGCCTCCGTATATTGCTTGGTATGCTAATGCTGCTACCTTAAAGGTGGTGAATTGTCGGACTTGCGAACATTCCTGAACAAAGAGCGGCACTCCAGAAGTCAGCCAGAATTGAGCGGCATGACTCGGTGGGCAGGATGGATCGGTGGGCAGTATAAGGTCAGAAAATCCATTAAGAAAGTTTGATCCGTCCTGCCTGATTTGCCAGGGGCAGGGGGTCGATCAGCTTCAACCAGGCAGTTACTTGAGCAGTCGGACACGTGACCACTTCGGAAAATAATAGCTTGCAGCCCGGCCCCTATCTGGTGCTTAAGACCGACTCGGGGCAGCGTCACCTGTCTCTGATTGGGAGTAACTGCTGGACCATTGGTCGCAGCGACGATAACAACTTTGTCTTACCCGACCGCTGGATTTCGCGCAACCACGCCATGCTGCAGTGCATGGAAACGGGCGAGTTTTACCTGATTGATTTAGGCAGTCGCAACGGCTCCTTTGTGAACGGTCGTCGCGTTAGCGTACCGGTCACGTTGCACAACGGCGATTTGCTCACATTTGGGCAAACGGAGCTACGGTTTTACTGCCCCTCATCCGAGCCGACCAGTCATTCGCTGTCAGGCGGTGACTCCCATGACTTTACGGCGACCGCAACACTACATGTCCGCCGTTTGATTTCGGTCATGGTGGTTGATATTCGCGACTACACGGTGATGACCCGTCAGCTCGACGAAAAAATCCTCTCCGAGGTGATCGGCACCTGGTTCCGGCATGCGGGTGAAATTATCGGTGAGTACGGCAGCTGGGTCGATAAGTACATTGGCGATGCGGTGATGGCCGTGTGGATTCACGGCACTCAAGAGGTCCAAGCTGAGGAGATGCTGCAGATTACGCGTGCCATCAGTGCCCTGCATCGGATGACCAGCCAGCTCCACGAAAAATTTCCGCTGCCGTTTCCGCTGCGGGTGGGGGCGGGGGTCAATACCGGCTACGCCATGGTGGGCAACACCGGCACGGGTGATCGGCCTGACTATACCGCCTTGGGCGATACGGTGAATGCGGCTTTTCGATTTGAAACCTCTACTAAGCAGCTTGGGCTCGATGTGGCGATCGGTGAGACGACCTATCAGTATCTCAACAAGGTCGGGGCGAGCGAGCAAACCTTCAAGCGCTATTCGGTGGCGGTGAAGGGGTACGATAATCCGCTCGATACCCACGCCTGTACCTTCTCAGACCTGGAGCGGTTTTTGCTGGCTCACGACAAGATGCCCTCTCCGGTCAATTAGTCCCTGGTGCTTTGAGGCAGGTGCTTTGAGGCAACCGCCGGACGAGTGTGTTCGGGCGATCGGGGGGTGCGACGACAGCCCCAACCGTTGTGCTTGAACATCGGGCTATTGAGGCCCGCCCATCAGCGGTTGAACGCTGGGGCTTGGCGCGTTCGGAGGGCGGTTGGGTTCGGGAATGCCCCATATTTAGACCGGCCAATCAGGCATTGAAAGTGATAGGCTCTAAATATTGTTGTGTACTAGATTCCACCGAATCTAATGAAGAGATATGAAGGGATTATTTAGCCTGATCGTGGCTTTGGGGCTGTTGCTAGGCTCACTATTTTTACCGAATGCGGCTCAGGCAGCATCACTGGCAGATATTACTGTTAATTCTGTGATTGCAAACGCAGGCGGCGGAGAGCTGCGCAACAACATTGACGATAAGCTCGCCACCGACTATGGCTTTAAGATTGACGTTAACAACACTAACGTCGCTGCCTTTGCTAATTATCGGGGCCTGTATCCCACGATTGGCGGCAAAATCGTCAAGAATGCGCCCTACGACAGTCTAGACGAGGTGCTAGAAATTCCTGGCCTGAGTCAGACTGAAGTTGATCGGATCAAGGCCAACATGGACAATTTCACCATTTCTGACCCAGTACCGGCACTGGTCGAAGGGGCTGACCGTTTCAACAACGGTGTCTATAAGTAGGGTTGCTAAACTCGACAGAACTCGATAAAACGTGAATCGCTCTTGCTAGAGTGGGGTAATTCCTTCTGCTGGCTGGAGCGATTTTCATTGGTAAGTGCTGACCCGCCGGGTGCTGCCCTGGGTAATCCGTTTGACGTGCTGGTAATCGGTGGTGGGGCCGCCGGGCTGTACTCGGCGCTCTGTGTCCCCGCCCATCTGCAGGTGGCGCTGCTGACCAAAGAAACCCTGTCAGAGTCGGCCAGCGATTGGGCTCAGGGGGGCATTGCGGCTGCGATCGCACCGGACGATCACCCGGCCCTTCACATTACCGATACGCTGAAGGCCGGGGCTGGGCTCTGCGAGCCGGATGCGGTCGCGCTGCTGGTCAATCAGGCGCGTGACTGTATCGAGTCGTTGGTGGAGATGGGCGTCGCCTTCGACCGCCAGGGGGGGCAGCCCGGTGGGGCATTGGCGATGACCCTGGAGGCGGCCCACTCTCGCCATCGGGTACTCCATGCCGCGGATACGACGGGGCGCGCGGTGGTCTCGACCCTGGCGGCCCAGGTCAGGCAGCGGCCCAATATTCAAATCTTCAACGAGGCGTTTGCGCTGGAACTGTGGCTGGATGAGGCGGGCACCTGTCAGGGTGCGGCGGTGGCCTACCAGGGGCAAATTTACTGGGTGCAGGCGCGGGCGGTGGTACTGGCGACGGGGGGCGGCGGTCAGGTCTATGCTCAGACAACGAATCCCACAGCCAGCACCGGGGACGGTGTGGCGATGGCCTGGCGGGCCGGAGCGCAGCTGCGCGACCTGGAGTTTATGCAGTTTCACCCGACGGCGCTGACCCAGCCGGGCGCGCCGTGTTTTTTGATCAGCGAGGCAGTGCGGGGGGAAGGGGCGCATCTGGTCGATGCCGAAGGGCGGCGATTTGCCTTTGACTACCATCCGGATGGGGAGTTGGCCCCCCGCGATGTGGTCAGCCGCGCTATTTTTGACTATCTACAGCGCAGTGCGGCCGACCCGGCTGTGGTTTGGCTTGATCTGCGCAGCATTGATCCGGATCGGGTCCGGCATCGCTTTCCTAATATCATCCGCAAATGTCAGAAATGGGCTGGCATTGACGTCTTTGAAGCGCCGATTCCGGTCGCGCCAGCGGCCCATTACTGGATGGGCGGGATCGTCACTGATTTGGCGAGTCAAACCACGATCCCAGGCCTGTATGCGGTCGGCGAGAACGCCAGCACGGGGGTACATGGGGCCAACCGACTCGCCAGTAACTCTTTGCTCGAATGTCTGGTGTACGGCGCTCAATTGCGGCAGCTGTCGCTAGGCCCCGTCACTCAGGTCACCCTGTCAGCGACGGTGGATTTGGACCGAGCGGCGGTGACGGCGGCTGAGCTATCGGAGCTGCGGGCGGCGGTGGCGCAGCTGGTGTGGCAAACGGCGGGCATTAGTCGGACAGCAGCCGGGTTGAAAGGTGCGATCGCAACTCTCCAGACCTACCAGCACACCTTCGAGCGGTTTCCGCTAACCCAGACGCTGACTCAGCTGAGCCCCGGTCAGCCCTACCGGCTGCCTGACAACCTGCCAGCGGCGACCCTACATCACTGGGGCGAGCTCCACAACCTGCTCAAAATTGCTGAACTCATGCTCAACAGTGCGCTGTTTAGAACAGAAAGCCGGGGCGGGCACTACCGCAGTGATTATCCTCAAACCCAGGCAGAGTGGCAGGTGCATACACTGGTTAAGGGCGACCGCTGCTGGCAGTCGGCACCGGTAGACAATCCTGCTTGATGATGCGCGGTGACGTGATGTGCGGTGACGTGATGTGCGGTGACCGCTCTATGGGCCTAGCTTTATCCCGGCTGGCAGTGGTGGGGTTGTGCATCGGTCTTAGCGCCTGTACGGTGTCCTCAACTCCCGATGCGCTACCCCAAGCTGCGCCCGAACCCAAACCCGCCACCCTGGCCAACGGTCGGCCCCGCTTAGATCCGTTACCGGCCGCTCAGGAGACTTGGGAATGCGAAGTGGTGGTCATCGGCGGTTCTCTGGGTGGGGTGGCGGCCGCCGCCCATGCGATGCAGGCGGGTGCGACTACCTGTCTGATTGAGCTGACGCCGTGGTTAGGCGGACAGGTCAGTGCCCAGGCCGTCTCAGCCATTGACGAATCGCTAGAGATGCGAGCCCAGCAGAATTTCTCGCCCAGCTGGCAAGCGTTCAAGCAGCGCATTGCCCAGCAGTCGGTGACCCTACCCGCCTGGACGGGTAAGAACACCGCGACCGCGGCCGAGGTCAATGCTTGTTGGGTGGGTCACCTGTGCTTTCCGCCAGCGGCAGGGGCCGCCGCTGCCGAATCTCTGCTGCGGTCTGCCGCGGCCCAGGCCCCCAAAAGCCAGTGGCAGACCGAGACCGCCTTCAAAGGAGCCACCTTTGACGAGAGCGGTCGTCAGATCGTCGCCGTTCACGCGGTACAGCGTATTCCCCGTGCCCCCGACTACCGCCCTCAAGGCAGACTGTCTCAGGAGCTTGCCCAATGGTATGCCTGGTCTCCTAACGAGGCGTTTGAGAAAATCCCTCTGCAGCTGGTGCCCCCAGCCGGCCAGCAAATGGTGGTCGTAGATGCGACCGACACGGGTGAACTAGTTGGCTGGGCCAAAGTGCCCCACCGTTTAGGGTCAGAAGCGAAGACAACAACTGGCGAAATCAACGGCTCCGTAAAAGACAACCCCCAATGCACCCAGGCCTTTACCTATCCGTTTGCGATTGGTTTGCATAACGACGACGGTGATAGCCTCACCGCGCTGAGTCGGATGCTGCAGCAAACGCCGCCGCTTTATTCCGTCCACGAACATGAAAAGCAGTTTGCCCTAGAGGGGTTTCCCTTTTTTGTTGGGCGCAGCTTTTTTCACTACCGCCGCATCGTCAGCACGACCCAAAACGATCCATTTACGATGACCCCTGTTCCTGGCGACATTACCTTGGTCAACTGGAACAAGGGCAACGACTGGACCTGGATGAACCCGCCGCTGATCTTGACCGCTGAACAGCTCGCAGCAACCGGGCAGCATCAAAACTGGCTAGGGGGCGTTTCGGCGATCGCACTACGCCACGGCGAAGACCACGCGCTACTGTTTGCCCGTTGGCTAGTGATGACCCAGGCCCAGCCCGGATTTTCGCTGAGCTATCTATCGGGCGAAGAGAGTCTTTTGGGGACAGAGTCGGGGCTGAGCATGGTGCCCTACATCCGTGAAGGCCGCCGGATTGTCGGTCGGGCTGCCTACGGCGATGATGCCTTTATGATGCGCGAAGCCGATCTGAGGACGGACCAGCCCGGCGGTCGGGACTTCACCCCTACGACTGTTGCCGTCACCCACTACGACATCGACATTCACGGCTGTCGCTATCGCAACGGCGAACCGTCGTGGGAGGCGGGCAGTGCCCCTGCCCGAGAGTTTGTGGTGCGGCCCGTACAGATGCCGCTGGAGAGCATGATTCCCCAGGGTGTGGATAACCTGCTAATCGGGGGCAAGAGCCTGGCCGTTAGTCACATTGTTAATGCCGTCACGCGCATTCACACCAGCGAGTGGGGCGTGGGGGCGGCGGCGGGTACAACCGCAGCATGGCTGATTGATCGACCGGTTGAAGATGTGAATACGGCGACCGCCACCGAGCAAATTAGCACCCTGAAGCCGTTGCTGACCCAGGCGGGGCTGCGACTGACCTGGTAGGACCTCTGGGAAGAGAGCTTTAGATCTGGGCTCTAGATCTGGGCCTACGCCTCACCTGGAATCGAAACATCAATCGGCGTAATCGTGACGTCGTCGCCCAGGCTCTGGAGGGGTGGGTTGATCTCGGCTTCGTTGCCCACGACCAGAATCACCAGATCTTCCGGCTTGAGATTCTCCTGAGCGGCCTCTAAAACTTGCGGTACGGTGGTTTCCTCAACCTTTGTTTGAAACTGGAAGACAAAGTCGGTCGGGTAGCCGTAGTACTCGTACCTCACCAGCCGTGAGAGGCTTTGTTCGGGCGTGGCAAAGTTAAAGACAAAGCTATTGAGCACCGAGTCCTTGGCGAATTGCAGTTCCGTTTCGGAGATGGGTTCTTGACGGACGCGATTGATTTCGGACTGCATGGATTTGAGGAAAGGCACCGTCGCTTCTGAGCGAGTCTGACCGCCGCCGATAAAGAGACCCGGATAGTCATAGCGCGGGCTCCAGAAGGCATAGACCACGTAGGCCAATCCCTGGCGTGAGCGAATATCGTTAAACAGTCGCCCACCGAAGCCGTTCAAGACTTCATTGAGCACCACCAGCGGTGCGTGATCGGGATTGTCGAGGCGACCGCCCAGGTGACCAATTTGGATGTAGCTCTGGGTGAGTTGGGGCTGGTTGATCAGATAGAGTCCGGTCTTTTTCTGGGTTTCAACCGGGGCTTCAAAGGTGTTGGTCACGTCCGGCATCCAGTCGCCAAACGCCCGGTCGATCAGCCCTTTCATCTCAGCCGTGTTGAAATCACCCGAGATACTCAAGATGGCGCCCTCGGGTTTGACGTGGGTCTGGTAAAACGCCACGACGTCATCGCGGCTGATGTTGTCGATGTCGGCGTATTCCACCTGACGGGCATAGGGGCTATCGTCGCCGTAGATCAGCTTGCGAAATTCGCGTCCGGTGATGTCGTCAGGGTCATCGTTGCGGCGAGCGATATCGCCTCGATAGCGGCGTTTGATCAGGTCAATTTTTTCGGGGGCGAAGGTGGGGGTCCGCACCACATCGGCGAACAGCGTAAAAACGTCGTCGAGGTCTTCGGTGAGGGCGTTAAAGCTAGCTCCGCCGGAGGTTGTGTCGATTGAGGTCTCGACAGAGGCGGCCCGCTGTTCGAGCTGTTGGTTGAGTTCTGCGGCAGCGTAGGTCGTGGTCCCGCCCACGCGCATGGCTTCCCCGGTAATGCTGCCCAGTCCTGTCTGGTTCTCCGGATCCAGCACGTTGCCCGTTCGTAGGGTGAGCCCGCCCTCAACGAGCGGCAGGTCATGGTTTTCCATGAGGTAAACCACTAGCCCATTATCCAACTCGTAGCGCTCGTAGTCGGGAATGTTGATGCTACCGAGCGCGGGAAAGGACAGGTCCGTGTAGTGCTGAGGGGTGACCGCAGCCGCCGGGCCAGCCCAGCCGAGCACCAGTGCCAAAATGCAGGCAGCGGCGGTGAGAAACGTCATGGACAGAAGTTTGTGAAACAGTCGAGACCGGTGCATGGGCAGGTGGAAAAATAAAATGGGCTAGAGACGGTGTTATTCGGCTGAGTCGGCGGATAGGAGTTTGCCAACGGTGCGGTTATTGGGCTGGAAGGTGGCCTGGGCGACCCGCTGGACATCCTGCGCGGTGATCTGGTCAATGGCCTGTAAGTCTTCAAAGATCGTTTGCCAGCTGCCGGTTTTGGCCTCGTACTCTGCTAGCAGACTGGCCATGCCCGAATTCGAGCTGAGGGCCCGCAGCAGACCGGCACGCGCCTGGGTTTTGACTCGCTTCAGCTCTGCCGCGGTGACCGGCTCTGTTTTGAGGCGCTCTAGCTCAGCATTGAGTAGGGTGGCCACCTCATCAACGGTATGGCCGGGGGCTGTCAACGCGTAGAACAGCACGACGTTGGCGTAGCGATCGCCAGGGAAGGTGTCTGCACTGCCGACATCCAGAGCAACCTGGGCGTCTTCTACCAGGGTCTGGTACAGCCGCGAGGTTCGTCCGCTGAGCAGGACGCCATCGATCATGCGGTAAATCAGGCTGTCGGGGTCGTTAATGCCGGGGCGGTGATAACCCTCAAGGTACCAGGGTTGGGTGGGCAGGCTGAGGGTGAATGTTTTAGGCTCGGTCTGAGCAGGTTCGACGATGTCGACGGTAGGGGCCGCAGATCGGGCGGTGTATCGACCAAAGTAGGCCGCGGCCAGCTGCTGGACGTTGGCGGGGTCCACATCACCGACGATGGTGGCGATCAGGTTGCTGGGCCCGTAATAGGTATTGAAAAATTCGGTAATGTCGTCGCGGGTGGCCAGGCGCAGGTCGTCTTCGTATCCAATGACGGGCCGGCGGTAAGGGTGTTCGTCAAAGGATACTTCCAAGAATTTCTCAACCATCTGGCCGATGGGGGAGTTGTCGACCCGCATGCGGCGCTCTTCGAGGATGACTTCTTTCTCTTCGTAGAATTCTCTAAAAACCGGGTCTAGAAAACGCTCGGATTCCAGCGACATCCACAGCTCTAGCTTGTTGGAAGGGAGGCTGTAGAAGTAGCGGGTGGCGTCCGCCGAGGTGGTGGCGTTAAGGCCGCGTCCACCCGCCTGTTCAATAATTTGCCCAAACTTGTTTTGCTCGACGTAGCTGGCAGCTTCAACGCGAACGGCTTCAAACTGCGATCGCAAGTCCTCCGCAAGCGCTTTATCCCCTGCCTTCTCGGCGGCCGTTAGCTGGGCGAACAGCGCGTCCAGTCGTTCGAGCGCAGCGGCCTCAGCCCTATAGTCGCGGGTGCCAATCTGAGTTGTGCCCTTAAAGGCCAGGTGCTCCAGGTAGTGAGCGACCCCAGTTTTGCCATCTTCTTCGCTGGCTGCCCCCACGTTGGCGTAGAGCATAAACGACACCACCGGGGCCTCGTGCCGCTCTAGCACGATGAACTTCATGCCGTTGTCGAGGGTAAACTCAGTGACCTCGCTGGCGACGCGGTCAATGTAGGGCTGAATGCTGTTGGCATCCTGGGCCGGATTGAAGCCCTGGGCCCAGACGGGCGCCGAGCTGCTAGCCCACAGGCTGAACAGCATCAGACTGGCGATTAGCCAGCGCCCGTACCGACGCCATCTTGTCTTCGTATCTGTAGCGTTGTATACCGGCGAAAACTCAGGCTTGTCGGCCAATCCCATAAACCCTACGCATGAACATACCGTTCATTAGCATAGAAACTTTTCTGACAATTGTGTGCCCCAATCAGAAATTTAGGCTGTATCGCCAGTCATGGCAGGATGGCATCCGCAAGGCAGAATGAGACGTGAGTCGGGCTAATGATGTAACGCCTGATAGCGATAAAATGCGTAGGTGTCGAACAGGCCGCCGACTAAGCTGAGGGTCAGCCCGATGGTCAAGACGCCCTGCCAGACGCTGCCACTGCCCAACACGGACAGGACATCCAGCGTGTAGCTGAGGCCCGCCTGGCCTAGCGCCGCCAGGGGAGAGAATTCTGCCAGCGTCAGCAGCCCCAGCAGCAGCACAATGCCCAGCATCGGTAGGCAAAAGCAGACCAGCATCGTTGTGGTCAGCGAGAACAGAAACATCAGGAACCGGTCCATAGCACTGGCAGCGACTAGCCGCTCCAAGGAAAATTCAGAGTAGATATCAGGTAAGTTGGGTGACCTGCTTTCTAAGATTAGGCTCAAGCGCTTTTAATGGGGGTAGGCATGGCAGCATCTTGAGGAATCTTAAATCTATATAAAAATAAAACTTAAACTCCTCACCCTCTGGCGGTCTGTTCATGAATAAATGAGTCAAAGTCTATCGAATTTGTTGCGTATGCTAACTAGATCGCGCTGCTTTTTCGTCAATCCTTGCTGGCCCTGACGGTGCGATCTCACGGGCCGCTGGCGTCGGCCCCGTGCCCGATAAGATAACTTCGAGTAGCCCAATTAGACCCCTTAGCCACCCAATCACTCGATAGGAGTTTCCCTTGGTAGATACCTTCCTCACCTCCGGCCTAAGCCAGTGGAGCCGACGGGCCCTGGCGGCGGTTTTACTCGGGGGGCAGGTGTTGATTCATTTGATGTCACGTCCGCTGCACCGGCGCAACACGATTGAGCAGATGGCGGCGGTGGGGCCAGAGTCCCTGCTGATTGCCCTGGTAACGGCTGCGTTTGTGGGCATGGTGTTTACCATTCAGGTGACGAGAGAGTTTATTAACTTTGGGGCGGGGAGTGCGGTTGGGGGCGTGCTGGCACTGACTCTGGCCCGCGAGCTGGCCCCGGTTCTGACGGCGGTGGTGATTGCCGGTCGGGTCGGGTCGGCCTTTGCTGCCGAAATTGGCACCATGCAGGTGACCGAGCAGATTGACGCCCTGCAGATGCTCAAAACCGATCCGGTGGATTATCTGGTGATTCCGCGCGTGGTGGCCTGTGCGCTGATGCTGCCGCTGCTGAGCATTTTGTCATTTATTACCGGCATGACCGGCGGGCTGCTGGTCTCGACCACGCTCTATGGCATCTCTCGTAATGTGTTTTTAGACTCGGCGCAGAGCTTTTTGGGCGTTTGGGATTTATTCAGCGCCCTGGTCAAGGCGGTGGTGTTTGGGGTGCTAGTGGCCATTATTGGCACCAGCTGGGGCATGACCACGACGGGCGGGGCCAAGGGCGTGGGCCAATCGACCACGACGGCGGTGGTGACGGCGCTGCTGGCAATTTTCATTACTAACTTTTTTCTCTCCTGGATTATGTTCCAAGGAACCGGCAGTGCCCTATTAAATTTTTGAAGGCGAATCTGGGAACGGGCAAAGTGCAGGATCAATAAAAACGGAAAACCATCAGGGGGACTCGATGTCAACAACTGCCGATTCGACCAATGCAGCCAGTAATGGAACCAGCAATGCAACCCAGACGAACGCGGCGGTGACTGTGCTGACGCCCAGCTTTAGGCTACCGCTGGGGCTCGGTGCGATCGCACTTCCCACCTTCTTCCTCCAGCCCTGGGTGGGGGGTGTTTTGGCCCTCTTGGCTCTATTTCTGGCGGTTCAAACCACGCGCATTCGCCTTGCCTTTACCGCCACCGCCCTGGAGGTGCACCAGGGGCAGACCCGGCTCCGTCAGTTTCCCTACACCGACTGGCAGACCTGGACGATCTTCTGGCCGCCCGTGCCCATCCTGTTTTACTTCCGAGAAGTGAACAGCATTCACTTCTTACCCGTGCTGTTTAATCCAGGGGAGTTGCGATCGCAATTAGAGCAACACTGTAGCCCCCAGTCATCCGCCGCCAGCCGCCAGCCCACGGACGCCGCCTAGCGTTTGCCTTGGGTTACTCTGCCTTCTGCCTTGCATTTGCTCCCGACTCCCCGGCCCCGTATGCTGGCCTTAGCGCCTGTGGCATCGAATCTAGCGCCTCTCCCTACAGCTATGCTTCCCGACGAACCCACACCCTCTGATAGCTCGGCGGCCGATACCCGCCCACCGCTTTCGGTCCGTCCTGCGCCCACCTTTGGCGGCTCAGAAAGTATGGAGCAGCTGATTCAGTCGGGGTTGAGTGAGCTGACCCAGCGCCGTCAGGCCCTGGAGCGTGAGATCGAGCAGCTAGAACGCCGCAAAGTTCGGCTAGAGGCCGAAATGCGTCGCAATTTTGCCGGGGCCTCTCAGGATTTGGCGATTCGGCTGCAAGGGTTTAAGGACTATCTGGTCGGTAGCCTGCAGGATCTGGCTGAATCTGCCGAACAGCTCGATTTAGCCCTGCCCGCCCCTGCGCCCGCCCCGACGCCGACGCCTGCCCGAGAGAGCGGTCCGCCCAGTACGGCAGCCTTCTCCAGTCAGCGCTTCGAAGATCAGCGAGAGCGGGTCCGCAGCCTGATTGACCAGTACCGCACCCGCCCCGACTATTACGGCCCGCCCTGGCAGATTCGGCGGACGTTTGAGGCGGTCCACGCCGATAAAGTCAAAAGCTGGTTTTTTACCCAAGGGGGACGGGGTGCGGTCAAAAGTATGGGCAGCCGTTTGCAAAATGTCGTGGTGGCCTCGGCCGCTATTTCGGTGCTATATACCATCTACGGCGATCGCCTGTGCAGCCTGGTCCTGGCGAATACGCCGGAGCGGTTAGGGGAATGGCGGCGCTGGCTGCAGGACTGTCTGGGGATTGCTAAGGCGGAGTTTGGCACTAATCGCGGCATTATGCTGTTTGAAGCGATCGAACCGATGGCGCAGCGGGCCGAACGGCTGCTCGATAGCGGTCGCCTGCCGATGATTATCATCGATGACAGCGAAGAAAAAATTTCTCTTTCAGCGCTGCGGTTTCCCCTCTGGTTAGCCTTTGCGCCGGATCCGGCCAACCCGACGACGGACGACTATTACTAACGCCTACTAATGCCGGGGACAGGGCTATCGCTTTGACCACGCTGCTTCGAACACCGAGTACTGGTATCTCTTCTAGAGCAAAGCGCGCATCGTGGCTCGTATCCACGCCCAAATCTTGGTGGCGATCGCCATCAGGCCCCCATTCCACACAAAATAATTGACTAATATCGGTCTACCGCCGATAACTATAGCAATCGCGTACTCGCCTCGGTGGTGACGGCGTTCTCTCCTGTTCCTGCGGTGTCTCTCCCGTGCCCAACTCCCCCCCGATCACAAAAGTACTCGCGGTCTTTAACGGTAAAGGCGGTGTCGGCAAAACCACAACAGCCGTTAATCTGGCCGCCATTTTGGCCGAACATCGCTCGGTTCTGCTGGTCGATGCCGATCCCCAGGGGTCAGCCAGTTGGTGGGTAGAGCGGGACGAAAACGACCTCGAGTTTGACTTTTCCCAGGAAAACGATGCGCGGCTGCTGGGTCAGCTAACCGGCATCAAAGACTATGATTTGATTGTGGTAGATACCCCTCCGGCCTTAAATTCTGAAGCGATTGCCGCTGTCATGCCCGTAGTGGACTATCTGCTTTTACCAACGCCTCCCGCACCCATGGACGTGGCGGCGCTGGTGCGGACGGTGAAAACCGCGATTCAGCCTGCGGGTGTGGACTATCGGGTCCTTTTGACGAAGGTCGATTCTCGTAGCCTCAAAGAGGCCCAGGAAGCCCAGTCCATGCTCACTGAGCTTGACATTCCCGCCTTTGAATCGTTCATCCGCAGCTACAAGGCCCATGAGCGGGCCGCGATTGATGGTCTGCCCATTACCCATTGGAAAGGCCCCAACGCCCACGAAGCTAAAGCAGACTACTACCGCGTCGTTACCGAAATCCTGATGGATTGGAAAACACCATGACTAAGAAACGAATCGCTGACCTGCTGAAAGAAGAGGTGGCAAAGTCTGAGGAATCCGGGGCTGCGGCTGCGGCTGAACCCAAGCCCGCACCCAAGCGGACGACCCGCAAGCCTTCAACCCGCAAGGCCAGCAGTGCCACCAAAGGGCAAACCCGCTCCCGGCGCAAGCCCGCCGCTGAGGAGAAACCGGCGGCTGAGGCGACCGTTGAGGTCAAGGCGACTGAGCTGGCAGGGGAGCTGTCAACTGAGGCGGCTGACATCAGCGTGGCCGCAGAAATCCTCAAAAATCGGATCTCGGAGCTGGAGAACCAGCTCGCCGCGGCCAACCAAAAGATTGCTGACCTGCAGGCAGATGTGGCGACGCATCAGGACCGAGTCTACGAGCTCAAGGACAGTCTGGACGCGGCGCAGCAGGATGCCCAGAAGAAAGACGCTGATTGGGAGAAGGTCAAAGCTGAGCTGGAGACGGCGAAAGATACGATTCGCCAGCTGACGGCTGAGCCGTCTCCGCCTGAGGTGCCCCAGCCCGAATCCTCCCAGCCCAAGTCGTCTAAATCCCAACTGGCCGCGAAAGCCCCCCCCTCGGAGCCAAAACCAGCCCGCAAGATTATGGGGGCTGATCTGGCGACGGACCGTCGGACGCTCAGTGCTCGTCGTCGGTCTGCGGGGAGTAAGGCGATTCCGGACTACGCGATTTTGCGAGACGGCCAGCAGAACAGCATGTTGTCGGACGATGATATTGGCTGGGTGGATTAGTGATGGGATGAGAGCTCAGCCATGACGACGCTGCTCCTGCGACATTGCCGCTTGCCGGGTCGGCTGACTGAGCCGGTCGATATTGCCATTGATAACGGTCGCATTGCCGCTATCGAGCCGCATCTGCCTGCGGGTGCGCAGCGCGAGATTGACGCTACCGGCAAGTTGGTCAGTCCCCCTTTTGTCGAATCACACATTCATTTGGACTCGGCCCTCACCGCTGGGGAACCGCGCTGGAACGTCAGCGGCACGCTGTTTGAAGGGATTGATATTTGGCGCGATCGCAAACAGTCCCTAACGCTGGCGGACGTCCAGCAGCGGGCTATCCAAGCGCTCCGGCTGCAGGCTAGCCAGGGCACGCTGTTTGTGCGCAGCCATGCCGACGTTAGCGAACCTAGTCTGACCGCGCTGAAGGGGTTGCTGGCGGTGAAGGAAAGGGTCAAAGACTGGCTGACGCTGCAGGTGGTGGCCTTCCCGCAAGACGGACTCTACGGCAGCCCCAAGAACGTCGAACTGATGGAAGAAGCGCTGCGCCTGGGCGCTGATGCCGTTGGCGGCATTCCCCATTACGAGCTGACCCGAGAGGACGGTGTGCGATCGGTTCAGGCCATTTTTGAGCTGGCCCAGCGTTACGACCGGCTGATTGACATTCACTGTGATGAAATCGACGATGACCAGTCGCGCTTTCTAGAGGTCATGGCCGCCAGTGCGCTGCGCCATGACTATGGCGCCCGCACGACCGCCAGCCACACCACGGCCTTTGGCTCTTACAACGATGCCTATGCGCTGAAGCTGATGGGCATTCTGCAGCGGGCCCAGCTTAACTTGATTGCGAATCCGCTGATCAACATCACCCTCCAGGGGCGCACCGACACTTACCCCAAGCGGCGCGGCGTCACCCGGGTTAAGGAACTCTGGCAAAAGGGGCTGAACGTGAGTCTGGGTAACGACTGCATTCAGGATCCCTGGTACGTGCTTGGTACGGGCAACCTGCTGGAAGTCGCGTCCATGGCGGTACATGTGTGTCAAATGACGGGATTGTCTGAGATTGATGCCTGCTACGAGATGGTGACCGAGAACGGGGCCAAAACGTTGAATTTAGGCGAAGACTACGGCATTGCCGTGGGACGACCGGCGAATTTGATTGTGTTGGATGCGGTCAGCCCCTACGAGGCGATTCGGCAGCGAGCGACGGTAGAAGTGGTGATTGCGAACGGTCAGGTCCTGGCCGAAACGGCTCCGAGAAACACACTTTGGCACGGCCCCGAAACTGCTGCAGTAAACATCTAGATCCTGGAATGCCCAGACTTTGACGGCGATTAAAGATTGCGAGAAAGTCGATTTCGAGAGCGAGAAAGTCGCTTCAAGCGGCGCTCAAATCAAACTAATTTGCTAAGTTGGAGACCGATAGAAAAAGAAGTTGGGCAATCAAAAAAGTTTCGACGGGGTGCGATCGCAATCGTCTTTGATCCAGTCCGTAAATCTATCATGAAGCCTCGATCCCTGAAGATGGCAAGTCCACCTACGTATGCGAGTATTCGGTAGGTGTTTTTTATACCGGCAGGGCGTCTTCATCCGCGAGTTCCCATTGGGATGGTTAATCGCTCATGTCCGGTGGCAGGCCCGATTGCGTACGCTGCTTGCGGAATCGCCAGAGTCGGCGTCCTCAGCAAAGTGGCGAAGGCGAACAGTGGCGAACGCGGTATTTCGGGAAAACTCGATTCATAGACTCGGGCGACCCGGTTAGCACGAAGCTTTGTTTTTGCCATCAGCGGATCATCCCCCAAGTGCCTTGACTAGCAGCAAATATATCCAAAAATTAGGGCCGTCTAAGCCGATGACGCCGATTATTGGGGGTCGGTACAAAATTGTTGCGGCCCTCGGCAAGGGTGGATTTGGCCAAACCTTTCTGGCCCACGATCTGCACCTGCCGGGTGAGCCCCAGTGTGTGGTCAAGCAGCTCAAACCCCGCCGACATGACCAGCGCTCGCTGGCCTCAGCGCGTCGCCTGTTCGATGCCGAGGCTCGGGCCCTGTACGATCTGGGGCACCATCCTCAAATTCCCTACCTGCTGGCCCACTTCGAAGAGCAGGAGCAGTTTTTCCTGGTGCAAGAATTTGTCGAGGGCCAACTGCTCAGTCAAGAGCTGGCTGACAGTGCACCGATGCCAGAGACGTTGGTGATTGGGCTGCTGCAGGAGATTTTGAGCACGCTCGTTTTTGTCCATGAGCGCCAGATCGTCCACCGCGATATCAAGCCGTCGAACCTGATTCGGCGGCGACTCGACCAAAAGATTGTGCTGATTGACTTTGGCACTGTCAAGCAGATCAATGCGCCGCTCGATGACGAAGAGGATAGCTTCAGCGTCTCCATCGCCATTGGTTCGCTGGGCTATATGCCTAACGAACAGCTGGCCGGGCGACCCTGTCTCAGCAGCGATATTTTTGCGGTGGGGATGCTCGCCATTCAGGCATTGACAGGGATTGAGCCCAAGCGATTGCGGCAGGATCTTAAAACCAGCGAAGTCGTCTGGCAGTTGGGGACCGAGGTTAGCCCCGAGCTGCAGCGGCTGATCACCACGATGGTGCGCTATGACTATCGGCAGCGCTACGCCTCGGCCAAAGAAGCCCTCTCAGCCCTGGCTAGAATTGTGACCCCCCCGGCGATTGTTGTCTCTACAACCCATTCTGACCGCGTCAGCACTGCCTGGTTTGAGCGGGGTGAGCGCAACTTTGAGCGGGCCGAGTATAAAGAAGCGGTGGCCTGCTATGACGCCTTTTTAGAAGCCGCACCAGACGACACAATGGCCTGGTTTAAGCGGGGCATGGCCCTGGAGCATTTAGAGGATTTGGCGGGTGCGATCGCGGCCTATGACCGCGTTATTCAGCTGCAGCCCGACGACTACCTGGCCTGGATGAAGCGCGGCAAGGGGTTAGAAGCCCTAGATCGTCCTCAGGAAGCGCTGACCGCCTACGAAGAAGTCACTCACCTGCAGCCGGACAATTACTGGGTCTGGTACGACCAGGGCCAGCTACTAGAGCAGCTCGACCGACCCGAAGATGCGATCGCAGCCTACAGCCGGGCCATCCAGCTCAAACCCGATTTTCAAGCGGCCAAGGACCGTCGCAAGCACCTGCTCAAGGCCCAAGGGCATATCGATCAGCTTTACCATCAGCAGTACTATGCCGAAACGGTCGAAGCCTGTGATGCCATCATTGAGCGCGGTGAGGCGGACGCCCTGACCTGGCTGATGCGAGGCATGGCGCTAGAAAGCCTAGGCCAACATGCCCAGGCCGCCCAGTCCTACGGTCAGGTGCTCAAGCTTCAGCCCAAGGACCATGTCACCTGGTTCAAGCTGGCGAGTTTGCTAGAGCGACTGCAGAAACCCGAAAAAGCGGCTGCTGCCTATGCCCAGGTCCTGAAAATCCAGCCCACCAGCCACTGGGCGCTTTATCAGCGGGGCAAAATACTGGAACGCATTGGGCAGCCGGTCGAGGCTCGGGAGAGTTACCAGCGGATCCTCGAGCTCAAACCCAATTTTACCGAGGCCAAAGCAGCCCTCCATCGCGTCCAGTCACGGATGGAGTAACCCATAGTGGTGATGAGATCAGCCGCTATTAGCCGCCCAGCTTGACGTCTGTCCTCATATTTTGCCCTCATAGCATCCATTCCAACCCGATACCGACCTGACTGTCGGTTTCCCCAGGGGTAAACTGCCACTCGACTTCGGTAGACACCCGCAGCTGATCGGTCAGGGCATAGCCAAACTCGAACTCGGTTGTGCTGGCTGTATCGCCATTCCCCGGTGCAACCCACGTTTGGGTATAAGCGAAGTCGGCACCGCCGCCGCGAGACGGAATGACTTTGACCTGGAAGCCCAGGTTCAACCCGTCAATCTGAAAATTATCGGTACGGATATTGCGATAGCCCAGGACCGGAGCGACGTTGATATAGCCACCCAACGGCAGCACGTAATAGCGCAGGTCGGCACCGTAGCTCTCGCGTTCATCCCGAGAATTCCGCTGATAGTCGCCGCTCACGGTGAGGGCGGTGTTGCCCACGAACCAGTCCTCAATGCCAACGGTAAAGCCAGAGCTCCCATCACTGGATGGAAACACGGCATACCCTGCCTGTATGCGGGTGCGAAAGCTGGGGTCGTGGCGAATGTCGCTAAGGATGTCCGGTGTCCCGTCTGACCACCGCTGCAGGGTCGGGCTGCCCTCGACCGTGGCCGGATCGAGCTCGTAGCGATCTTCGATCGAAGACTGGGCCAGAGTGGGCGTGGCCATCAATGCGCTTAAGCCCAGCGGAATGAGCCGTCTGCACCCTAGCCACCGGCTGCGCCTCCGGGCCACTGCGATCACCGGCCCGACTGCCGTCTGTGCCTGCGCACCAGGAATTTCCCCCAGAATTCTTCCTGTCCTCAGCAAAATAGCTAGCACGACCGACGGCTTCCCAAACATGACCCACTTCCGATCTTTACAGGAATCCCAGCGGATCGACCGGATTGCCGTTGCGCCGCACCTCAAAATGCAGATGCGGGCCAGTCGAGAGGCCTGTAGACCCGACTGCCGCAATTGCCTGCCCCCGCTGCACGGTCTGCCCCTCGCGGACCATCAGGCGACTGTTGTGACCGTACAGGGTGGTAATCCCGCCGCCATGATCGATGATGACGGCGTTGCCGTAGCCACCATACCATCCAGAAAAGATCACCCGGCCCGAGTCTGCTGCGTTGACCGTGGTACCGTAGCTAGCGCCAAAGTCAATGCCAGCGTGAAAGCGCCGGTATCCCAGAACGGGATGGGTCCGTGTCCCGAACCGACTGGTGACGCGCCCGCTCGTCGGAAAAATCATTTGGCCCGTACCCCGTCCGGCCACGCCTCGGGCCGCCGCCAGTTTCTGCCGAATCAGGTCACCCAGGCTTTCAGAATCCTTTGCCAGCTGAGCTTCGGCGGCGGCAAGAGCGTTGCGATTTTCTTTGAGTCGGTCAATCAGCACCGTCTGCTGCTCGGCCTGGGCCTGGAACTGATCCCGTTGGGCCAGTAGCTGCTGTCGCAGCAGCGCAATCGAATTTTTCTGCGCTTCTACCCCCTGACGCTGCAGCATAATCTCGTCCGCCTTGGCTTTTAGATCTGTCAGAAACGCCCGGTCGGACTGGTATACCCGCTTGAGCTGATAGCGCCGGTCGAGAAATTCGTTCAAGTTGCGGCTTTGGAGCAGCAGCGCCCAGCCTTCGCTACCCTGTTGCCGCTGCATAAACTGAAGTCGGGCGACCGCCGCACTGCGTACCGATTCGTACTCTTGGCGGGACGCTTCTAGCTTCGTCTCTAGTTCCTGCAAGCGCTTCTCAGACTGGGCAATCTGATACTCGGTATCCGTGATCTTGAGGCTGGTGGTCTCAATCGTGTTTTGGAGACCGTCCAGCCGCTGCGAGGCCGCCTGTTCTAAATTTTCAACCCGCTGACGCTCCTGCTGGATGCCTTCTCGCTGCTGGTCGATGGCTTCTTGCTTTTGCTTCAGCTCATCGACTGAGCTGTTCTGGGCGACCGGGGTCTGGGCGATCGGGGTCTGGGCGACCGCCGTGGTCAACCCGACGCGAACCGGTAGCGATGCGGCTGCGCTAACCAGGAGCGCCCCCATTAGGCCCCAGAGGCAGCGCTGAAGATACCGTTTCCACCAAACGCGATTGACCACGATGACGGGCTCCCAAAAACAATCTGTAACGGCTGTCAGTCTTCTGCGTGGGTTCTGAATCGACTCAGATGCTAATCGTTAGGGCCAAGATGCCAAATCCGACAATTAAGGCACCAAATCCTCGATTGAGCCATTGCAGCCGTCGGGGCGTCAGCCGATGCCGCAAGAGCGACACTCCACCGCTGAGCAGTACCCACCAGAGTGCTGAACCGAGAAAGGTGCCGAGTACAAGTACGGATGCTTGACCGTAACCCAGCCCCGTAGGGGCCAGCCCTGCGAAGATCAGAACAAAGGAGAGGATAGTCGCTGGATTGGTTAACGTCAACAACAGCGTGGAGACATAGGCCCCTGTCAGCCCCGTGCGAGAGAGGGTAGCCGTCTCTGTCGGCGGTTTTGCCAGGAAGGTGGTGACGCCTAAGTAGCAGAGGAAAAGCCCGCCGATGACGCGCAGCCAGATGGACTGGTTTTCTAAAAACTGTGAAACAAACGTCAGCCCAAAGGCGGCGACGGTGCCGTAGCAGCCATCGGCGGTGGCTGCGCCCATGCCAGAGAGAAGTCCCGCCCACCGGCCGTAAGCGAGCGTGCGACGAATGCACAGCAGGCCAATTGGCCCCACGGGTGCAGCAATTGACACACCCAGAATCAGGCCTCTAAGTATCAGCATGGTCGGTATCAAGGGGAAGGGCAGTCGTCTCTTTGACGGTGGAAAGTGCGATCGCAGTCCGGGTCTGGCTGATCCCAGGCAGTCCTTTGAGCTCTTCGCTAATCAGCTCTTCCAGGTCAGCGGTGCTGCGGCACCGCACCTTAAGCAGATAATCGCCGTCGCCAGTGACGTGGTGACATTCCTGAATGGCTGGGTGGCTTTGTACAAACGCCAGTAGGGTGGCTCGGTGTTCCGGGCGCTCCAGCGTGACCGAAATCAGCGCCATCAGTCCGTAGCCTATGGCCACCGGGGATAGCCGGGCAGTGTAGCCCTGGATAATGCCGCGTTGTTCTAGGCGGCGGACGCGATCGGCGATCGCCGGGGCCGATACCCCACAGTCGGTGGCCAGGTCCGCCCATTTTTTGCGACCGTCTTCGACCAGCGCCCGCAGTATTTGGATATCAAGGCTATCTAAGTTCATACTCTTATTTTATAAGCGTATTTTGAAATAAAAATACTTTTACAAAGATTTTGACGATTTATTTCTTTTTTAATGGCGTTATTTTGTATAAAGTCTTTCGATTGATAAGTGCTGTGGGGTCTTACCCGTCGCTAAACCGGCCAGTGGGGTTGCGAATTTTTGAATAAAGGAGGAAAGTATCCGGATAGGCTGTCCCTCAAAGCCATCGGGCATTTGTCACTGTTGCCTGGGCAAACTTGAACCAGGCTGGTCAAACTGCCCGAAGTTTCCTGTAATCTTCCTGATGATCGATCCTATTTCAGAGGCTCTCCAGAGCCTTGATATTCCGGCTGAGTGGGTCGGCATTCGTGCCGTCAAGTCGACCAGTTCCACCCACGCGGTCCGTGATAGCCATCCCGAGCGCAACGGCCACACCCTGATCCAGGGTGTGATGGTCGAAGTCCTGGCGAATGGTCAATTTGGCTATAGTGCCACCAATCAAATCGGCCTGCCCGCGCTCCGGCAGGCGATTCAAAATGCTTACCACCAGGCCATGGCTGCGAGTCAATGGGCCATTCATCGTTTCACGACGGCGGTACGGCCACGGTCGGTCGGTCGCTATGTTGCGCCCTGTCAAAAATCCCTATCGGTGCTGTCGGCGGCGGATGTCAACGAGTTGCTGATCCGCATCTGCCAAAAGCTACGGGTGACCGACGGCATTGTCCAAACGACGGCCATGGCCCTGACCCACGAAATTGAATCGTGGTTTGTCAGTACCAATGGTTCGGAGGTCTACCAGCAGCTCAGCCTGGTTGAGACTCATTTTGGGGCGATTGCTCAGACGGGTTCGACGACGCAGGTGCGTAGCGACCATGGCTATCTGGCGCACAGCTATCAGGGCGGTGCGGAGCTGTTTCCGGCACCGGATCTGTGGCATCGAGTCGAGACCGTGGGTCAGCAGGCCATCGAACTCCTGACAGCTCCCAACTGTCCGGACGAAGCCATGACCCTGGTGCTGTCCCCGGACCAGATGATGCTGCAGATCCACGAAAGTATCGGTCATCCGCTGGAGCTGGACCGCATCCTGGGGGATGAGCGCAACTACGCGGGGGGCAGCTTCGTCAAGCCTGAGGATTTTGGCACGCTGGCCTACGGCTCGCCGCTGATGAACGTCACCTTTGATCCAACGGTCACAGGGGAAGCGGCCAGCTACGGCTTTGATGATGCGGGGATTGAGGCCCAGCGGCAGTACCTGATTCGCAATGGGCGACTGGAGCGCGGTTTGGGCAGTCTCGAAAGTCAGACGCGGCTGGGGATACCCGGGGTTGCCAATGCCCGTGCCAGCAGCTGGAACCGCCCCGCAATCGACCGCATGGCCAATCTGAACCTGGAGCCTGGGAGCCAATCTTTGGGCGAAATCATCGGCCAGGTTGGGCGGGGTATTTATATGGAGACCAATCGTTCCTGGTCGATTGACGATCAGCGGCACAAGTTTCAGTTTGGCTGCGAGTACGGGCGACTGATTGAGGACGGTCAGCTCACCCGGACGGTCAAAAATCCTAACTATCGCTCGACCACGCCCCAGTTCTGGCGCAGCCTATCCCAGGTGGGCGATCGCAGCACTTGGGAGGTGTACGGGACCCCTTTCTGCGGCAAGGGTGAACCCAATCAGCTAATCCGAGTCGGGCATGCGGCTCCGGTCTGCGCGTTTGACCAGATCGAGGTCTTTGGAGGGGCGGTATGAGCGTCGTAACGGCACTACAAATCCCGATGACTGTCTCTAAAGAAGCCGTCTTTGATCGGCTGGTGGGTGCGATCGCAAACCAGCTAGCCGCCTACGAGTCGTTTCGCCTGACCCTCACGGGCGAAGACAGCCAGTTTACCCGGTTTAATCGGGCCAGGGTCCGGCAAACGGGACGCGTGCAGGATGCCCAGCTGCGGCTTACGCTGATGACGGCAACCCGCACCGCCTACAGTGAGCTGCCGTTCACCCAAGATTTTGAGACCGACTGGGCTCACTTGAAAGCGGCCCTTGCCTATCTGCAGCAGGCGCTGCCAACCCTGCCCGAAGACCCCTACGTTGTTTTACCTGCCGGGTCGGCCCAGAGTCGTGAAACCTACACTGGGGAACTCCTGGCCAGCGGCGATCTGGCCCAAACCTTGCTTCAGCCCGTGCAGGGTACGGACTTTACCGGCATTTATGCTGGGGGCCTGTCCTACCGGGGCTACGCCGACTCTGCTGGTCAGCGACACTGGTTTGAGACCACCGCCTACACGCTCGACTACTCGCTGTTTGATGCCCAAGGGCGGGCGGTCAAAGGGACCGTTGCCGGTCAGCAGTGGAACCCGTCCGACTACCTGGACAAGGTGGCTGCGACCAAGGCCCAGCAGGCGCTGATGGCGCGCCCGACCCGGACCCTACCCAAGGGGCAGTACCGTACCTACCTGGCCCCCGCTGCGATCGCAGAAATCCTGATGATGTTTTCCTGGGGTGGCGTCAGCGAAGCGGAGCTACAGCAGGGGAATAGCGCCTTCGGCTTGCTGCAGCGACAGGAAAGCGCCCTCTCATCCCAGTTCTCTCTGATAGAGAACTTTCAGCGGGGCGGCGTCCCCCGCTTTAATAGCCTGGGCGAGGTGGCCCCGGCGCAGCTGCCGGTGATCGCCCAGGGGCAGCTGGTCAACAGCCTGGTCAGCTCGCGCAGCGCTAAGGAATATGGCAAAGCCTCTAACTTTGCCGATCTTGATGAGTCTCTCCGCGCCCCAGAGCTGATGGTGGGCCGCCTGGCCGCTGATGACATACTGCCTCAGCTGGGGACGGGCTTGTACTTGTCAAACCTGCACTATCTCAACTGGAGCGATCATCCGAACGGTCGAATTACTGGCATGACCCGTTATGCCTGCTTTTGGGTTGAGGGGGGGGAACTGGTGGCGCCGATCTCCGATCTCCGATTCGATGACAGCCTCTATCGTTTCTTTGGTCCACAGCTCGTTGAACTAACCGCGTTTCAAGACTTTATTCCCAACGTCGACTCCTACGACCGCCGGGGCCTGGGCGGTATCTGGACGCCGGGTGCCCTGGTTGACGGTTTTACCTATACCCTCTAGCTGTCGCTCCGATCCGCTGGCGCTGGGCAAATCTGGCGCTAAACTCATCTGGCGTTAGACTGAATGAAGTCATCCGCCACTGCTCTCTATGGCCTCTGAACAGCGTTTCAGTATTTCCCTTGGCAGCGTTCTGCTGCTGGTGGCGTCCGTTCCGCTATTGGTGCTGCTCTGGCAGCTTAAAAGTCTGCTGCTGCTGGTGATGATTTCGATCGTGCTGGCCTGTTCGATTTCGCCGATTGTGGACTGGGCTGAGCAGTTTCGGGTGCCGCGCTGGCTTGCGGTGGTGCTGATCTATCTGAGCCTGATTGGCGGTCTGGTTGGGGCGGTCGTGGTGATTGGCCCCACCGTGTTTGAACAGCTAGAGCGGCTGGTTCGTCAGGTGCCGCTCTCCCTGCGCAGCCTGATTGCCCAGCTAGAAATTTGGGTGGTCACCCTCAACGATGCTCGCCCTGAGCTGACCAACGAATTGTTTAGTCAGCTCAATGTGCAAGGGCTCGTATCCTGGATTGCGCAGTCGAGTCAGCAGCTGCTGATTCGCTCCTACAGCCTGACGACGGGCATTCTGGGCGGCGTATTTAGCCTGGTCCTGGCGCTGTTTCTATCCGGCTATATGCTGGCTGACAGCCGTACGCTGGTCAAAAATCTGACGCGGCTGCTGCCGGCTCCTTGGGATGAGCGCATTGCTGCCCAGATACCGCCCGCCAGTGAGCGGATTGGGGGGTATTTGCGGGGGCGATTGCTAGTCTCAGCGCTGCTGACTATCTTGACCAGTATTGTCCTGAGCTTTATTGGCCTGAAAGATTTTGCAGTGGGCCTCGGTGCGATCGCAGGCGTTACCAATCTGATTCCTTTCCTGGGGCCGATCCTGGGGGCCATCCCTGCGGTGGTAGTGGCCATTCCCCAGGGGGGCTGGGTGGTGCTGTGGGTGGTCATTCTTTACGTCATCATCCAAAACCTGGAAACCTATATTCTCGATCCGCTGCTGGTGGGGTCGTCCGTCGGGGTTCATCCGCTGTACCAGCTGCTGGCGGTGCTGGGCGGTGCCCAGGTGCTGGGCATCATCGGGGCGCTGATTGTGCCGCCGTGGGTGGCGGGCGGTGCGGTCCTGCTCGAAAACCTCTATCTACGCCCTAAGTTGATGGCCGAACGGCAGCGGCGGCGAGACAGCACCAGCACCAAGCTGGCACTGACCCCGGTGACGATCGAGCCGTCTGTTCGATAAGTGCAACATCAAAATTTGAATCAATCCGGTATAAAGCGCCGCGAAAAGTTCCTGAAGCTCGCGCAAAATCGCTGTCAAGATGTGACAAGCAATGACCTTCGCAGTAATTTAGGGAAGGCAACTTGTCCGCAATATTGACCACCCTCCAGGCTTTTTGCTGAGTGAGTATCGCACTAACGTTGAGCGTCACGGCCATGGCCCTGGTGCTGTTTATTTTTGAATGGCTGCCCGCCGATGTGACGGCCCTGGGCGTCATGGTGGCGCTCATGGTCCTGGGGCTGGTTTCCCCCGAGGAAGGCATTGCTGGTTTCAGTAATTCGGCCACGATCACCGTCATGGCCATGTTCATTCTCAGTGCGGGCATTGCCCGCACGGGGGCACTGCAGCGCGCCAGCGAACTGCTGATCAAATGGGGTGGTAAGAGCTATCGTCAACAGCTCCTGGCTCTTGGCCTAATCGTCGGCCCCATTTCCGGACTGATCAACAATACGGCGGTTGTCTCGGTCTTTCTACCCGTGGTTGAAGACTACTGCCAGCAGCACCAGCTGTCTCCTTCCAAGCTGCTGATGCCGATGTCCTTTGCCACCATTATGGGTGGCATGCTGACGGTGGTGGGGACGTCCACCAGCGTACTCGCCAGTGGCCTGTCGCTGGAGTTGGGCTACGGGGAGTTTTCGATTTTTCAATTTACGTTGATGGGCGCGGTCATCTTCGTGATTGGGCTGGCCTACCTGATCTTTGTCGCTCCGGCGCTGCTACCCCATCGTCGTACAACGGCGAATGGGCTCAGTCAGCAGTATGGCCTGAAAGACTACGTCAGCGAGGTGGTAATCACGCCCCGCTCTAGTCTGGTGGGTCAAACGCTGCAGGCCAGCCAGCTACAGCGCCGCTTCGATGTGGATGTACTCGAGATTATCCGCAATGGCAACCACTTTCCCCAGCCATTGGGCGATCGCAACCTGTCGGCGGGGGATGTGCTGCTGGTGCGGGGCGGGCGCCAGGACCTGCTGAAAATTCGTGAGACCGAAGGCATTGAAATTTTGCCCGACGTGCAGTTTGGTCAGAAGTCCTGGCAGGCGGCGGCGGGGGGTGAGGAAGGGGTGGCTGAGGTTCTGGTCCTCTCCAACTCAACGCTGGTGGGGTCCACGCTCAAAGACCTGCGCTTTCGTCAGCGATACAACGTGACGGTACTGGCCATCCGTCGCGGTCAAGAGCTATTGCGCGATCGCATGGGTAAAGTTTCCCTCCGCTTTGGTGACCTGCTGCTGGTACAGGGGCCGAAGCAAAGCTTGCTGGGTCTGCAAACCAGTCGAGACCTGCTGGTGCTGGAACAACGCGATCTCGAAACCCTGCGCTCTGACCGGGCCAATCTGGCTATTCTGATTGGCTTGGCCGTGGTGGGGGTGGCGGCATTCACCCACCTACCCATTTTGGTCTCAGCCCTGGCTGGCGTCATGCTGATGATCCTCACCGGCTGCCTGAAACCAGGTGAGCTGTATCAGTCGGTGCGGTGGGACGTGATCTTTTTGCTAGCTTGCCTGATTCCCCTCGGCACAGCGATGGAAAATTCGGGAACGACGGCTTGGATTGCGGAGCAGCTGGTGCGGTTGGGCGGCAACCTGTCGGGCTACTGGCTGATGACCGCGCTGTTTGTCCTGACCTCAGTGCTGACGGGCATCCTATCGAATAGCGCCTCGATTATTTTGCTGCTGCCCGTGGGCGTGCAGGTGGCTCAAAACCTGGGGCTCAACCCGTTGACGGTGATGTTTGTGATTACCTTCGCCGCCTCGAACAGCTTTATGACACCGATCGGCTACCAGACCAATACGATGGTTTACACCGCAGGGGGCTATCGGTTTTTAGATTTTGTCAAGGTGGGCGGGCCACTCAGCCTGATTATGGCTGTAGTGACGCCTCCCCTGGCAATTTGGCTGTATGGCCTTTAGGGCCACGGCCTGGGTGCCCCTTACTGGGCGACCCCTTTTTTTGTAAACAGTTAGGAGTAAAACACTATGGAACATCGCGGCGTAACCGTCTGGTTTACCGGACTCAGCGGCTCGGGCAAAACGACCATTTCCCAGGCGTTGGTAGCGAAACTGCGAGAAATGGACGTTAAGCTAGAGGTGCTTGACGGCGACATCGTTCGAACCAATCTCACGAAGGGATTGGGCTTTAGCAAAGAAGACCGGGATGAAAATATTCGTCGGATTGGCTTTGTTTCTAATCTGCTCACTCGTAACGGTGTGATTGTGCTCGTATCGGCCATCTCACCTTACAAGGCGATCCGTGATGAAGTGCGAGATCGCATTGGTGACTTCATCGAAGTCTACGTCAGTACCCCGGTCGAAGTTTGCGAAGAGCGGGATGTGAAGGGGCTGTACGCTAAAGCGCGCTCCGGTGAAATCAAAAACTTCACTGGCATCAGCGACCCCTACGAAGCGCCTGACCACCCCGAAGTTGAGTGCCAAACTCAGGCGGAAACCCTGGAAGAGAGCGTCAAAAAGGTGTTCAGCAAGCTAGAGGAGATGGGCTATCTGCCTGCAGGCGTGGCTGCCTAGCTTACGGCGACAGCTATCTGAAGAATGTCCGTGTTCTGTGGGTGAGCGTCTTGTGCTGCCGATTCAGGGGGTAACGTTCAGGGGGCCAAGATGACGACCCACCTGGCTTTTTAGCCCCTCATCGCAGCGCTTTGAGTCCCGCTTGACGCAAAAAGACAGGCCTCTCCGAAATCGAACGCTGTTATAGCGCTTCAGATTTTAGAGATAGCCGTAAGCGGCCGCCGAAGCTGAGCAGGGCCCCTGCTCCAATACCGGTCTTTCTCTAGAGGGAGGCCGGTATTTTGGTTTCTACGCCACCGTACAGATTTTTTTAATATCAGGAACAAACCCTGCTGCCTGGCTCTCTTAAGTAAAGAGCAGGGTGCCTAATCTACCGCGTCCTACCGATACGCGTTCAACAAGCCTGGAGAAACTACCGCGTGGGATCCCGTCGAGCTGCAGAACCGACCCCAACGAACTCAGAGGCGCTCACAGCGATGCAGCTGCGTGAGCAGCGGCACGGTGAAATTGTTCGTCTCATTAGGCAGCTGCGACAGCGCTCGGAGACTGGGCCAGTTGCGGCGGTGCGATGTCGGTCGTCTGTACCGCCGCCTGACACGTTGGATATTCGGGTATTACCGAAAACGCTGGCAGCGCTGGCAGCCAAACGCAGCAGCAGGCCAAAAGGGTGAATTTGGAGCGGTTGCCCAGTGGCAACTAAGGCAGTTATTGACTGGAGTTACTTGTGCAGACACAACTCATGAATCCCTACAACGCCGGAGGGTTGGTTCAAATGATTAACATCACACTGGAGGAAATCGACGGCGTCTGGTCGGTGATCACGCCGCATCAGACCTACCGGTTTCCCTCCTATGAGCTGGCGCTCAATTTCTACACCTCTCTGCGCCGGGAGTTGGGCTTGTCGGGGAGCTAGCCTGGTCGTTTAAGATAGGCTGGCAGCGCTGTAAGGGGTTGCTGACATGCAGTTGTACGGAGAATGCTTTTGTGGCTAACGGGCGCATGCTGCTGGCTCATAACTACACGCTGACCAATAGTTCCATGGAATCCACCGTGCCAGCATTGAGCCCAGCGGAATTTGCTGAAGTTTTTAGCGTTGACGCGCTCGGCGATGCTGGCATCAGCTGTACGCTGATCGATCATCCGCACTGGATGGTTGAGCTGCGGTTTGATTCGAGCCGCATTAGTCCGAACGGGGTCGGTGAACTCTGCGCTCAAGCCTTTCAGCGATTGAGAACGCCGCAGAACGCAGGGAAGAGCCCCTACGATATATTGATTTTGGGCGGGCTCAAAACGACGCCTCCCAGGGGCACTAACCCGGTAGCGCTGCAGACGGGCGAGTGGGGGGTAGACGTGGTTGAAACGTTCTCTGCGGATGATTTTCTGCTTGGGATCGGCTGGGAGCGCTCCGTGGGCGAGCGACCGCCGGAACAGGTTTTCAAGGTGGGCTGTACGGTACCGGCCTAGCTGTGATGCTGGCCGAGCGAGCTCAGGATGTTCTGCTCACGCCAGGTTGTCGATTGATCAGGTTGTCGATTTATAACGGGCGGCTCTTACGGGGCTGGCAGCTGCTCTAGGTGGGCGGCAATGCGCTGCTTGAGCTGCTCAAGCGATAAATCCTGTGTCCAGTACTCAATCAGGCCGCGACCAAAAGCGGTCGCAGACTTTTCTGGAGCAGCGGCAGGCGTTTCTAACAGCAGCGGCCACAGCACCATCAGATCAAAGGTCAGGCTCTGGTCGCGGTCCGCGCCCAGCAGGTTAAACAGATCGTAGGCGAGCTGCAGCTTACCAATAACAACGGGGCCTTGCTCCACCGGAATTTTTTCCATCAGGGCCGTGGCGAGCAGCTCGTTGCCGGTCATCAGCGTGGAGAGATAGCGTAAAATCGGGCTCTTGAGCAGGCTGGTGAGCCCCTGGGTGGTACTCATCTGAAAGGCGTATCGATCGATGGTTTTGGCGGCGGCGGCGGCACGGGCAGTTTGCGATCGCAAGTACCGGGCCAGACGGATCTGTTTAGACGGTGCGATCGCATCGACCAGCACCGCTGCCAGCGCATCGCTATTCCACGCCTGCCGGTCGCTCGCCCGATCTTGTGTCACAACCGGGAGAATGCGATTCTGCCAAGCAGCGGCGTCGCCATTGTCCGGTAGCCGTTCTTCCCGATAGGCGATGGCCGCTCGAATGGAGCGTTCCTTCGGGCGTTCGCCGTGTTGCCAGTCGTAGGGCGGCTGCCATTCTCGTACGGGCCGCAGCCGATCAACCTGGGTGACCACCGCTACCTGGGGCAGGTTGGTTACCGCCTTGCCGACATCGGTCAAGAAAGCCACATCCATCTGCAGTGCCGGGTCCATCGCAGGGGTGACCAAGAGCAGCAGATCGGCCCGTCGGGCCGTATCAAGTACCTGCTCGCGCAAGTCTTCTCGACTGACCTGCTCATACCCAGGTGAGTCAATCAGATTGAGCACCTCCCGGTCTTGCCCAGGGCCGACCGACCAGCGATACTGGCGGACCTGATCGGTACTGGGCATCACGTCGACCGCTGCCCGATGGGTCTGAAACAGCGTATTGATTAGGCTGCTTTTGCCTGCTCCGGTGCGACCCACCAGTAGGACATTAACCGGCTGCTGCGCCACGTGCTCAGCGGGCTCAGCCTGATCCAGCAGTGCCCGTATCGTTTCTGTCTGTTCCTCGTCCGGCGGCGTATCGGGGTCGGCGAAAGTCAGCGGTAGATCGCGCTTGCCATAGAGCGCCGCCGCCTGCTGGGCTAGATTTCGCAGGGCCGTCTCTCGCAGTAGCTGACTCAGGTTGACTAACAGCTGTTGACTGGCCTGATTGCTGGACTTCTGGCTGACGGCCTTGGCTGCTGCCGCGGCTGGGTTCAGCAGCCACTGAGCCAGATTCCACACTTTCCACGCTTTTTGTACCGATGGCTCTAGCTGGCGGTACACCTCGAATGCCTGATATGCCTGCCCGACTGTTACCCGGTCGAGGACCGGGGCCAGCTTCTGCATGGCCCGATCCGTATCATCGACGGTGCCACGAATCAATCCATAGGCCTGGGTGACGTAAATATTGAGCAGCGGGTACTTCACCTCAGGATGGTAGGCATGGGCCACCGTCACGACGACTGCCTGACATCGCTGCCAAAACTGTCCCCAGTCATCCCACACGGGCGGGTCGTTGCGAGCTTCATTCAGCAATGCCTGCAGGGCCCCCTCTACCGAGGCACTGACCGGCACTGACGCTTCGACCTCCGCTGCTAGCTCTGCCGTCACCTCGGCCACAATCGCTTCAGCATCGGCGATGGGTTTCGTCCAGCGGGCCAGCAGCCACTGCCACAGCACCAGCATCAAGACGACAATGCCCCAGATCCAGCTCAGCCCCCATGCCTGGATTTGAACGCCTGCCGCCACCAGCAAAAAGCCCACGATGCCAGCAAACGGCATGATCAGCACTACCAGCTGCCAGCGAGCAAAACGAATCATAGCGTTCCTGAGTCGATTCTTTGGGCGTCTGCGTTTGGCCCTACTCTAACAAGCCTGGCGGTGCGGACAGGTCGGCTTTGGGGGATAATTTGCATATCTGTTGGCAGCGTCCGTGAAGCCGTCTCTCGTTTTGTTACGCTAAAAGGATAGTTGCTATGGCCGTTTGATAACCCTGTCGCTTTGCTATGCGCGATCGCTATCTGGACCTGATACATCACATCATTGCCCTGACTCTCAAGGGCGAAATCCGCTCCAAAGTTCAGGTCTATGAGCTGATTGCCGCTGATATTGAGGCGGGTACGGCAGAGCTATTTGAGCGCTGTCTGGACGAAATTAGCACCGATATTCAAACTCGTTTGGAGGACGAAGACGCGCTCGTTCAGGCCAAAGGGTTACGGCAGCAGCGGGCACTCAAAATGATTCAGGGTGAGTGGGACCACTGGCAACAGGACAATCAGATGAGCGCGGCTCTGGTTGAAATCGCCGAGTTTATCTCCGCCGATCTGGAAGACGAAGTGCCCTCAGAGGTAGAAGATCGTCTGCAGCCGCTGCTGGCCGCGTTGGACCCCAACCAGCCCGATACGCTGAAGCGTGACGAAATCAAAAAGCTGGCTGTCCTGCTGGAGGATCAGGCCGAGCAGACCACCGATCCGGCCGTACTGCTGGATCTGGCGGCGGGCCTTCAGCAAGGGCTGAAAACCTGGCAGCAGCTTGAAAGTGACGTCGTTAGCTGGATTTACGAGCAGGGCCAGGCGACCGTAGGCTTCGGCGGCAGTGTGGAACAGCGGGGCCCCTGGGCTAGTTGGGCCAAAAAGGTCAGTAGTCCCGATCTAAAGCGCTTGTTAGACGGGTTAGCTAAAGGCGATGTTAATGTGGCCGTCCCCGCTCCGCTGAGTCTGGAAAGCTGGGTTGAAATTGCGCTCGTTCTGCAGCGGCTGCAGCTCGGCCTGGTGAACTGGTTCGACAAGCAGCCCTACGACCCCAAAGCGGGCAAGCGTCTCACTATTGCTACCTTCATCACGTTTACTGTGATTTGGAGCCAGCTCTCGAACCGCTTTGCCGAACTTCAGCAGGATGCCCTGGCCGCAGGCGGCTTTCAGGTGGCGCTGCAGATTCTTCGCCAGTTCTCTCAGCAAACGTATTTTCCCCTTTACGGCAGCCTGTTTGCGGCCCTATCCGGCGAGCCGCTGCAGGCCGTACTGGATTACCTGGATCAGCCCCTCAGGCAGGTTCCCAACACCACGGCTAAGGCTCGCATTCTGACGCTATTGGGCTACTCCCAGCGGGCCCTGGGCCGGTATCCGCGGGCCCTTCGCTTTCATCAGCTGGCGCTGAGGATTTCTCAAGAGGCGTCAGACCGCATCTGCGAAATTGCCAGCCTGAACCATCTCAGTCGTACCTACGCTGCCCAGGAAAACTACGCCAAGGCGATCGAGACTAGCCAGCGAGCGCTGGTGCTGTCGCGCGAGAGCGGTGACCGGCTAGGCGAGGCCAACGCCCTTGCCAACTATGGCTACAGCGAAGTCTTTATGGCCCGCCAGCAGCTCGAAACTGACCGCTACGAGAGCATTCTCAGCTACCTGCAGCGCGGCCTTCAGCTCTCTGAGCAAACCCAGGATCTATCGAGCCAGGCGCTGTGTGCCAACAGCCTCGGCATTGCTCAGGTTCAGCTCGACCAGCCCGAAGCGGCGGTCAAGTCTTTGCAAAAGGGTCTTTACGTCGCGCAAAACCTGGGCGATATGGCCCTACAGGGCATGAGCTACGCCTACCTGTCTGAGGCCTATCGAGCCTTGGAGAATACGAACAAGGCTATTGCTACGGGCTGTTTAGGCATGTACACGCTGAAGCAAATTGAGTCAGAGCAGTGGCGCTACCCGGCCAGCGTTCTGAGCATCATCTACGGTGCGATTGGCCCCGATACGTTTCAAAAGACGCTGGAGCAGTTTCGGCCTCAGCTGATGCAGCAAATTGGGGTAGATGGCTATGATTATTTGCCGAAGCTGCTGACTGAGTATCGCGAGACGCTTTGAGCCCGCTATCCCGCCAGTTCAATGCGGCCTCGACGGATGCCCTGGAGAATGCGGTCGATGGAGAGGCGAGCTTCGTCGGGGAGGTCGGTTTCAAGGAGCAGGGCCTTGAGCAGGGTGCGATCGCAAACCGTCACCTCTCCACTGGTCATCACCCGGACAAACAATTCACTCAGCGTTTCCTTCCAGACTGTCGGCTGATACTTCATCGCTTTTACTGAGAACCCCTTTCCGCGTCATCGCTATTAATCCCATCATGACCGATCGGTTACCTCCGTGACGTGACGCAAAAACACGCCAAGAACTGATACCTGAGTCCCTGACGCGTGATTTAAAGCACTTCGGAGGTTGGGTGGTAAGGAGGTTGGTGGGTGGGGAGGGGTGAAGGTTACTTGTCTTTCCTATCTCGCAAGTGAGTTCCAGGCAACAATCGCCCCACCAAGCGCAGCGACCTCACCACCTCACTGAGCAGAGCGACCCCACCGCCCCACCGAGCGCAGCGACCTCACCCCCTAACCTCTTGTCAATTATTCGCCGGTACCCGCTCCTCAATTACGCGGTCAATCAGACCGTACTCCACCGCTTCAGCTGCAGACATGAAGTTATCCCGGTCGGTATCTTTCTCGATCTGCTCTACTGTCTGGCCTGTGTGCTTCGCCAATAGCTCATTCAGTCGCCGCTTTGTGGCGATGATGTGGTTGGCCTCAATCTCAATATCCGTCGCCTGCCGGCGACCCACACCCCCCAGCGGTTGGTGAATCATAATCCGCGAATGGGGCAGCGCCAGCCGTTTACCCTTCGCCCCTGCCGACAGTAAGAACGAGCCCATTGACGCGGCGAGACCGACACAGATGGTCACCACCTCTGACTTGATGTACTGCATCGTGTCGTAGATCGCCATCCCCGCCGTTACCGAGCCACCAGGCGAGTTGATGTACAGGTAAATCGGCTTGGTAGGGTCATCCGAATCGAGGTACAGCATATAGGCAACGATGGCATTGGCAATACCGTCCGTTACTTCTTCTGTCAAGAAGATAATGCGCTCGCGGAACAGCCGCTCGTAGATACTGATCCACTGCTCGTAGGTACTGCCAGGGAGACGGTAGGGGACGCTAGGAGTTCCGATAGGCATAGGTCGTTAGGGGTTAGAGTTCAGTTGGAGAGGTTAGTGTTGGGGAGAGTTGAGCCGTGAGGGGGTTGGGAGGTTGGGAGGTGCCTAGGCTTAAGATTTCATCAGATGAAAAGGCTTTCTGTACCTGAGAACTCGAGGACCCTGTCCCACCTCACCACCTCACCGCCCAACCACCTCACCCTGCAGGCTGTTCAATCACACGGTCGATAATCCCGTAGTCTTTGGCTTGCTCGGGCGTCATGTAATAAGTCCGCTCCATGTCTTTGGCAAGCTTTTCGCGGGCTTGCCCCGTGGTCTCGGTCAAGATATCAAGCACCAAGCCCTGCTTCTTCAGCACTTCTTCGGCATTGATTTGGATGTCGCTGGCCTGCCCTTGGGAGCCGTTGTAGGGGTGCATCAGGGCAATTTCGGCATGGGGTAAGCTAGCCCGTTTGCCTTTTGTGCCGCAGGAGAGCAGTACTGCAGACATGCCCACGGCCTGGCCCATACAGACGGTCGTGACCTCAGACTTGATGTGGCGCATTGTGTCGTAGACGGCCAGCCCCGCCACGACAGACATCATGCCTGCTGTGCCTGAGGCCACGCCCGCCATGACCGGATCGCCTAGAGAGTTGATATACAGGTAGATGGGCTTGCCCGCATCTTCTGAGTCCAGGTACAGCAGGGCCGAGATCAGAGAGTTGGCAACCCCATCGGTCAGGGGCTGGTTCAGGAACAGAATGCGCTCCTGACTCATCCGGGTGAAAATGTTCACCCAGGCCCATTGGCGACTACCCGGCAGATTATAAGGAACGCGAATTGGCGGCATGGGGATTAGCTAGCTGATACCAGCAGGGATGGGCGTCGGCAGCTCCTGGGTACTGGCGAGAACCCGGTCAATCAGACCGTAGTCCTTAGCTTCCTCAGGGGTCAGGTAGAACATGCGGTCGGTGTCGCGCTCAAGCTTCTCGACTGGCTGACCGGTGGTGTACGACAAAATATCGAGCGTCGCCGCGCGGTTGGACAGCACTTCTTTGGCGCGAATTTGAATATCCGTTGCCTGGCCCTGTGCGCCCGTGCGGGGCTGGTTGAGCACGATAGTGGCGTGGGGCAGGCTAGCCCGGAAGCCCTTAGTTCCAGAGGAGAGAATCATGGATGCAGTACCCATGGCCTGACCGATACAGATGGTGTGAACCGGCGGCTTGATGTAGCGCATGGTGTCGCAAATCGCAAAGGCCTCGGTCTCAAAACCCAGGGAATCACCTGTGTACCAGGAGGTGCCAGTGGAGTTGATGTAGAAGAAAATTGGCTTATCTGGGTCGTCAAATTCTAAATACAGCAGCTGGGCAATAATCAGCCGAGTGACATCCATACCCAGCTGACGCTTAAAATCATCGGAAGAGACCAGCGGCGTGCCGAGATAGACGATACGCTCTTTAAGTAGAAGGGATTGTAGGTCAGGTGGCGGTGTGCGAAACGACGCATCGCCGTAATATGGGGCCTGAACAGCCTTGATATTCGAACTCATAAGCCTGCTGGTTTACGCTGTCTAGTTAGTGTAACTCGGTGTGAACGGGCTTGCCGGACAAGGGCTGGGGGGATAACCCCACTCGCTGAGAGGCAGGGGGCAGCGGTGGGTTGTCTGAAGCTTGGGTCCGAAATTTTAGACAGTAACGATGTAGTGCTTTTGAATGGGGTCGCAAGTATTTAGGAGGATAGGGCGATGAGGGTGAGTTTGGATTGGAAGCTTAGCGATCCGTATTTGGACACGGCGCAGCCGAGTAGTCAGCGGCAGCTTGCGATCGCACTTTCTGCCCTGCCTGACGGCGGCGGTAGTGCTTCGGTAAACCTCTGTCTGGTGCTTGACCGCAGCGGCTCTATGGGCGGGACAGCAATCGAAACGGTCAAAGCTGCCGTGGGTGAAATCCTCGATCGACTCTCCCCCAATGACCGTATCTCCGTCGTCACCTTCGACCATCGCGCTGAGGTGTTCATTGACAATCAGTCTGCGACTAATCCGGATGCGATCAAGCAAAAGGTTGCCACCCTCCGCGCTGGCGGCGGCACCGCCATCGACGAAGGGCTCAAGTACGGCATCGAAGCCGTGGCCAAGGGCAAAACCGACGGCACCGTTTCGCAAATTTTTCTACTGACCGACGGTGAGAACGAGCACGGCGACAACGACCGCTGCCTAAAAATTGCTAAACTTGCCGCCGACTACGGCATTACCGTCAGCAGCCTGGGCTTTGGCGACCATTGGAACCAGGACATTCTGGAGCAAATTGCCGACGCTGGGGGTGGCAGCCTCTCCTACATTCAGCGGCCAGAAAGTGCCGTCGCCGCCTTCACTACCCTGTTTGACCGTGTCCAGTCCGTGGGCCTGACTAATGCCCACCTGCAGCTCACCCTGCAGCCTGGCGTTCGCTTGGCCGAGCTCAAGCCGATTGCCCAAGTCCAGCCCGAAACCATTGAGTTAGATGTACAGACAAATGACAGCGAATCCGTTGTGCGTCTCGGTGACCTGATGGTCGACACCGCCCGCGTCGTCCTGGCCAATATCTATCTGGATCAAATTCCGGCTGGAGCCCATCCCATTGCCACCGTCCAGGTCCGCTACGACGACCCTACCCAGGGCCGCGCCGAGCTGCTCTCTGAACGTCTAACGGTCGAAATTGAGGCTCAGTCTACCTACCAGCCTGCACCCGATGCCGTGGTGCAGCAATACATCCTGGCCCTGGCTAAGTATCGCCAAACTCAGATTGCCGAGAACAAGCTCAAGGCGGGTGACCGTCAGGGTGCGGTCACCATGCTGCAATCGGCAGCCAAGACTGCCATCCAAATGGGCGATCAGGGCGCAGCTACAGTTCTGCAAGAAAACGCCACCCAGCTACAGGCCGGGAAGGACCTGTCAGAAAGCGCCCGTAAGCAGACCCGCATCGTCTCCAAAACCCAGCTTCAGTAGCTTGCTTGTGCTCTATGATTGGGGTTATCGTTACCTGCTTGTAGCTAGCTGGGTTTATTTGTTAGGCATCTTACTCAAGCTCAAATTCTTCAGCCTTCAGGCCGAGCATGATCGCTATTGACCATCTGGATCATCTTGTTCTAACCGTCCAAAATATTGACCGGACCTGCGAGTTCTACAGCCAAGTGCTCGGCATGAAGGTAATCACCTTCGGTGCGGGCCGCAAAGCGCTGAAATTCGGCAATCAGAAAATCAACCTGCATCAGGCAGGCAAGGAGTTTGAGCCAAAAGCAGCGCAGCCTACACCGGGTTCAGCAGACCTTTGTTTTCTAACGCAGACGCCGCTGGAAGAGGTGATTTCTCATCTTGAAAGCTGTAGCGTCGAAATTTTAGACGGCCCAGTACAGCGAACCGGTGCAATCGGGCTGATTATGTCCGTTTACATTCGTGACCTTGACAAGAATCTGGTGGAGATAGCGGCCATGATAGAACAATCAGTCTTGACTGAAAAGCTTTAAAGAAGATATCTCCGATCTGGCAGCATTACAATCAAGCAGTTGAGTGTAGGGGCCGAATAAGGATATCAAAGGACTTTACTGTCATCAGCAGGAACTATGGGCAAGAAGGGTCGTTAGAGAAGTCACCGCTGCCTGCCGGATCGGCTGGGTCAAAGGTACCCGTGTTGTTGGCTGTGACGTTGGCTAGGTCGGCCAGTTCGAAGTTGGCCGGGTCGCCCGTGCCGTTATACACCTCAAAGTCAGCATTCGTATTGGATGCAACGTTATCCGATAGTTCCACACAGATCGTTGCATCGCCATCTAGGTCAACGTCTACTCCGTTGTCGGCATTGCCGTCGAGATTATTTCTCTCAATGAAGAGCGTCACATTAGAATATTCACCAGCATAGACAAAGACACCGTCATCTCCGTTGTTGCTGATTATATTGTCTGAGATGGTCGCTGTGACTTCGGCGTAGTCATAGATCTCGATATAGATGCCGTCTTCTGAGTTATTTGAGATGACGTTATCGCTAATATCGACATTGACCACGCTGTCGTCTTCTATCTCTTCTAGATAGATACCTTTGCCGTCGTTACCCGTAATCGTGTTGTTCGTAATTGAGATATCTACTTCTGCATAATCATTGATGCGACCAATGCCGATGCCGGTATCGTTGTTGTTTTGAATGAGGTTGTCGCTGATGTTAATATTGACGACTGCATACTCACCGATTTCTTCAATGTAGAAGGCAGAATAGTCATTTGCGCTGATCGTGTTGCCAGTGATGGTGATATTGGTATCGGTGTAGATTCCATCTTCAATAGTGATGCCGTATCCGTTGTTGTCGGTAATGACGTTATCGCTGATCGTTAGGTTGACAACTGCTTCATCGCCAAAGTAGTCAAAGTAAATTCCACTATCGTCATTATTGCGAATGGTATTGCCTGAGATCGTGATGTCAGCAACGGCGTAGTCACCCACGTACTGGAAGTGAATGCCGTTGAAGCCGTTGTCTTCAATGACGTTATCGCTAATCTCTATATTGACGGTTGCGTAGTCGTGAATGCCATCGATATAGATGCCCGCATCATCGTTACCGCTAATGGTATTTCGTAGAATCGAGAGATCCAAGGAGGCGTTGCCGTAGGTCTCTTCAAAGTAAATACCTTTCCCGCCGTTATTGTTGATGGTATTGTCGCTAATTTCAAAATCGACGACGGCGTCATCTAAGGCGTAACGGAAGTAGATGCCATGGGAACCGTTGTCGTCAATGCTGTTGCGGGTAATCAGGACATTGCCCGTGCTATTCTCTCGGAAGCCATCTAGATCAACACCGTTATCGCCGTTATTGTTGATCTCGTTGTCGCTGATTTCGATATTGACAACTGCATTGTCATAGACGTAGTTGAAGTAGATGCCGTCGTTATTGTTATTGGTGATCGTGTTTTCGCTGATTAAGATATCGACGACGCTATCTCCCTCAATGTCGTAAATATTAATCCCGCTATCGTTTGCGTTGGTAATTTCGTTTCGGGTAATGGTCAGTTCCAAGTCACCGGTGATGTCTTCGACCTCAATGCCGTCATCCGACGTACTGGTCAAGAAGCTGTCGGCAATCAGCACGCTACCGGTGACGCCAGTGGGTACGATCACCGCCGAGTCAGTTACGCCAGTCACATCAAAGCCCGACAGAACCGTATCGCTGCCTGCCGTAATCGTATCGCTGATGGTCGGGAAGTTGCCGCTGCCGGACCCGGGGAGCGTGATATCGACGGCAAAGTCACCAAATATGCTGGGAACTATCTGCGTTGGGCCGACCGACAGCACCTCTACCCCGTCTGGGATCGTAAAGCTGCCGCCCGCATCGCCTGCCTGCACGTAAATAATGTCGCCCGACCCGCTGATGCCGACGATGTTGGCAACGGTGTCGCGGGGGTCTTCAAAAGTACCTAAGCCGGCAGCGATACCACTGCCGGGGTCTACATGCAAAAAGTTATAGGCCTCGCCGGTATCCGGATCGATGACGACTTCACCAATGCGGACCTCAACGTCATCGCGCTCTTCAACCAGTACCGTATTGACCCGATTGAGCGGCTCGCTGGCCCTAGCCCACAGTCGGGCTTGCGGGTCTGCCTCAGACTCGGGACGGCGGCTAGAGGACCCTGGCCCAAACAGCGCATTCAACGAAAAGACAACATTGGTGCCAAAGATCTCGTCGTGCTGTAGTCCAAACCCAAACCGCAGGTCATTCTGCGGTCGATAGTCGAGTGAGGCCCTGACGCCGACAGTGTCATCAGAGGCTTCGCCAGTCAGTAGATAGAGGCCGCCACGCCCCCATAGCTCACTACTGCTATCGTCCCCTAGTAGCTGATAGCCGCCGTCTATCGATAGCACCGTCAGCGCTGACTCGTTGCGGTCAACCAGCTCGGTATCCACCAGCAGCACATTTTCTGAGAAGCGTGCGTTTGCAGCCGTAAAGCTAGTGTCAATTGTGTCGCTGGAGTCGCCCACCGGGAAGCTGGCATTCAGGTTCGCATCCCAGTTGTTGCCCAGTAGCTCACCCCCCAAACCCAACTGACCGAAGGTATTGTCGCCTGTCTCACGCAGGTCAAACCCGCCGTAGGCACCCCAAATGACGCCTTCGTTTAGCAGTGCTCGGTAACCGGCCTGCAATCCACCGCCAAAGTCGCCGTCCACATTCAGGTTGATGCGGCCAGTCAAGAAGGTGACGTTGCTGCCGGGTACCTGTGCGAGGGGATAAAAGGCTTCGAATCCGGCAAAGGCCTCGTTTGGTCCAACGTCGTTAAAACCGGCGCGATAAAAGGGCTTGATCATCAGGTCAGCGGCAGTGCCCGTTTCTTGCGCGACGGCGTCGCCTGATTCGATGCCGTCAACGCTGTCAGATTCGATGCTGTCAGACTCGATGCTGCCAGATTCGGTATCAGACTCGGCTAACTCGTCAGTCGGCTCATCAGCGGGTTCACTAGCTTCGTCTACCGGTAATTCTTCTACAGGCTCCGATGTAGCCTGGGCCAGCAACAGGCCGACCGTGTGTGCGCCGTAAGGGGGCGCAGTTGCCGCTAGGTGCTCATACAGGTAGCTATCGGGCTCAGGCAGATAGCTACTTTGAGAGAGAATGGCGGTTCGGTCAAACGGATGGGTATAGCGAGGGAACGGTGGAGCGGTACCCACATCGACTAGGGGTGCTGGTAAATGGGTGGGTGACTGCGAAGTTTGTGGCGTTGGTATGCGCGGCCTGCTGAGGGCAATTGCCTTGGCCATTGGCAAGTTAGACAGCAGATATAGCAGGACCCCAGGGGCGATTCTCCAACGGACACTGCGCATAAACATCACTCCCACCAGGAACTATAAAGACGATGAAAACTAAACTTGAGATGTAAAATATAATCCGTTCCGTTCAAGCGACCGTGACCGCTATCGCTCAAGCTTTCACCCGATCAAATTGCCAGATTCGGTAATTGATCGAGGCGGCAAAGCAAGACACCTGATTGACTGACAAAAGCTGGCGTTTACCGTGCCGAACCGCTTGTCAGTCCTGGGATATAGAGAATGAGGAAAGAAGTGGGAGCCCGCGATTTAGAATTAGATACCACTCAAATCCTAGCAACGCTGTGAAAAAAACTCCCGCCTCTACGATGCCTTGAAAGCCTGGCTGGGTCAAGGCCCCAACTGGGCCCATCTGAGCCATTTGACCACGTGCCTATGGTTGGTCGCCGCGCTGATACAGACGGGCGAAGTAAACCTGACTAAATGGGCCAAGTACGTCCCCTGCCGCGGGCAGTATGCTCAAAGCCGTCAGCGCCGAATTCGTCGATGGTTGGGGAATCCCCGCATCAACGTCCATCGACTCTACAAGCCCATCATCCAAGCAGCGCTGACGAATTGGGAAGAGCCTTGTCTCTATCTCAGCTTGGATACCACCCAGTTTTGGGATAAGTACTGTCTGATTCGCCTCGCGGTGGTCCACCGGGGTCGAGCCCTACCGTTGGCGTGGCGGGTGCTGGAGCATTCAAGCGCCACCGTTGCCTTCAGTGAGTATCAGGAGATGCTGATGCATGCAGCCCGCTACCTACCGAAAGGGGTGAAGGTGATTCTGCTGGCAGACCGAGGGTTCATTCACACGGATGCGATGAGTGCCGTGCGCCGTCTCGGCTGGCACTATCGCATCCGGCTCAAGGGCAGCACTTGGCTATGGCGTTCGACTGGGGGATGGATACAACCCAACGCTTTTCATCTGGCCCTGGGTGAAGTGCGTTGCTTCCACAACGTCAAACTCCACAAACAACACTGGTATGGCCCTGTCCATGTCATCTTCGGTCGCAACAATCTCAACGGCGAACTCTGGGTCGTGGTCAGCGACGAGGCCACCACGCTACAGACATTTCGAGAATACGGTCTGCGCTTCGACATCGAAGAGCTCTTTAAGGACGAGCAGTCCAGCGGTTGGAACTTACAGAAATCCGAGATTCG
>JBCBWI010000035.1:0-57267 GCA_039817185.1 Cyanobacteria bacterium J06648_16
CGCTGCTATCCTGATGGCTAGAGGCGTGTAGCAATATTTCATAGACCGTTTCTGGCTGACAATCTCCTTGCATATCAAGGGGAATATGATCTAACAAGCAATCTAGGGCAGCTGACAAAGTGGTTTCGTCGGTTAGGGCCGGAGCCGCTGATGATAATGGAGATGGGGTAGGTCGCATAGGTATACCTCTTAGCTTTTACCTTGACCCTATCCCCTTTCTTCAGAGAATTTTTGATCTACTGAGACTGGATCTTGCAAACGGCTCAACAGCTAGACCACATGGGTATGGTCCTAAACCGCGCCTGGCGAGAGTCTCGCGATGCCTTGCTAGACATCAAAGTGCCCCGCATCAGCTACAGCAGATTTTCAGCCGTCTGTGAACAGCACGGGCTTAACGCCTTAGCCACCAAAGCCCTAGCGGGGCTCATGCACGATTTGGGCTACATCATCTACTACGGCGATGACGAAAAGCTCAAAGACGACGTCGTACTCAACCCAGAATGGTTGACAAAAGCCATCGGCTTCGTGCTTGAAGATCGCACTACCCAAGAGATGAGCGGCATTCTACCCGATAGCCGCCTGCGAGACGTCTGGCTCGATCACTCTTTCCAAAACGAAGATCGCTATCAGCCCGAGATTTATCCCTTCTTTTTGCGACTGATGGAAAAGTACGACGTTTCTTATCGCTTAGAAGACGGTACTGCTAGCCTCATCGCCCAGCACGTCCCCCAAGTTCGCCCACCTGCTTTGCCCTGGTTCCCAGAGGAATCCCCAGATCCCAATCGACGACGCATCGCAATGGTGTGCGTTATGGAAGAAGAACCCACAGGCATCGTTCCCTGGATGATTGTGAGAACCCATGACTATGCCTACGAACAGCGCTGCCAAGACAACAAGGTCCGCCGCCTTCATTGGCAAAAGGGCATGTTCTTACGCAATAAAAATCACGGTGAGGCGCTCTTGGAACTCAGAGGGCGTGAGTTCCACATGTATACCGAGGCTATTTGGCCCGAGTACTTCACCAGCGTACTGCAGCGCACCTTAGACAAGCTCATCCAAGATACCTGGCCCGGTCTCAAAGACAGATACTTCTTTGCCGTCCCCTGCCAGGCCCACCCCAAAGACAAAGCCTGTAGCGGCCGCTTTGATATCGGCGCGCTAAGACAGTTCCTCGAAGAGGGCGATAGCACCATTCGCTGTCAGGTCTGTCGCACCCGCCAAGATATTGTAGAGCTACTGTACGGCTTCGAAGAAGAAGACACTCGCGAACAGCTCACCCGCATCGAAACTCAAATCAAAGACGGCTTTGCAGCAATTCAGGAAAATCTGCAAGAGTTTGAAAGCCGGGTCGCAAACTACTTCATGGCCATGCTGCAGGCCATTGCTTCCGAATCTAAGGAAGGACCACGTTTATTTACCATCGAGCCCGTCGATGGTACCTGGCGACGCCTGACTAAAAAGCGCTATCGGCTTCATCTCTGGTGCGAGTACGAGGAAGATATCCACCCAGTCACAGACCCTGGCAAAGGCGTCTATGAGTTTGAAGCCGATCGAGACTGGGTGATCAAAGCAGCCCCCTACATAAACTTAGTCGCCCGCATTCTCAAAACCGTCACCTCCGTCGCCGCCCCTGGTGCAAACCTGCTGCTGGGTAGCGCTACCATGCAAACTTTGGATATACAGAACCAACTAGGCCTGATGAAAGAGGGATCGGCCAACCTGCTAGATGGCAATATTCTCATTCCCGAAGAAATGGACTTCGGAGCGTCTGTAGAAATCTTAGAAGAAAGCCTATCAAAGGAAGCTGAAGGCAAGTTTAGACATCAAGCGGCTGTCGGTAGCATGAAACCGCCTGTGGATCAGCTCAGCGCTTCCCAAGGAGCACTCACGGTTCAGTTCCGCTCAGAGCTATCTGCGGCCAAAGCCGCCAATCAGATCCGCGACGGCCTACTCTCTGAAGCCGAGCGCTCCGGCATTTTAGCCCTGCACACTATTTTGAAAGAAGTTGACCCTCTGCAAGAAAACATGGGTCTCCGTCGCGTTCCTACCTACACAGGCACCTTCCGATGGGTCTGCGAAGAACACTATCAGCAAATGCAGTCTAAAATTCCGGACGAAATCAGCTAAGTCACCTATTATCCTGTTTTCAACTGCTGCGACAACCAGACCTGAACGTCTTGAGGCAGCGGCGGCATAGCCGGTTGGGCATAGTCAATTGCCAGGCGATACCGCCCTTTTTGATAAACGCGATCTAGCAACGGCTGCAGTGCCAAAACCGGCACATCATCCTATGGCAGCAGCGGCACCGGAATCGCTGGAATCGGCTCACGCAGATTAAACCTGTAAAGGTCTGCTGTAGGGCGCTGTCCGGCCTGGGCAACTAAAGCAACATCAGAAATGCCCACCCGCACACTGTCCTCGTCGGTGCTAGAGTAAACCCTACAGCATCGATCAGACTCCAGCAACGTGATGACTCGCTCATAGCGTTATTCAGACTGGGCGATTTTGGATTGCGATCAACCCATTGACGGGTTCCCCTCAACCCAAAGACGGGTTCCCTCCAACCCAACAACCCGTCATTGAAACCCAACAACCCGTCATTGAAACCCAATGACGGGTCCCCTCTAACCCATTCGTGGGTTCCAGAGACCCGATGACGGGTTGCACCTAACCCAACGACGGGTTGCACCTAACCCGATGACGGGTTGCACCTAACCCAACGACGGGTTCCAGAGACCCAACGACGGGTTGATCACAACCCAATGACGGGTTCCAAAGACCCATTCACGAGCTTCCAAAACCCAAAAACGCCTCAAAATTACACACAACAGAAAATACTTTCAAATATACAGTTGTTCTTTTGCGCGATTCACGGAGTCCGCAAAACCACCAACGCAACCGTATTTCTCCCCAGCTCAGCCCATTCAACAACAACAAAGTTGATGGGTCCGCACGGTTCACCCTGAGAAAGATCCGTACAACCCCGGTAACTTTTCAAAACTTCACAAGGCAATCCTGATGACAGCGCTAGCAGTGCGGTTCACCACCGTACAACTCGCGTGTTGATCTCTCAAACAAAGGTAAAACACATGAACACCAACAAACTCGACAACATCAACCTCTCCCCAGAGGACATGGAACGCATTAACACCGCGTTCAACAACATCCGCGATGCCATGCCGTTTCTCACTGGGCTTAGCCCAACCGAAAAGCGCCGCATGAGCAAAATCGGCACCAAGGCCCAAGACTTTACCGACAAGGCGCTTAACATGGCCATGCGGTACCCCCAAGTCATCCCCCAGGGTCTCGACGTGGACGCCGCCCAGGAACAGATGGTGCTGTTCCGGTATCTGTACGACGTTCTCCAGCAGCTCAATGAGCTGAAGAATCTGGTGGAATGTACCCAGATGCTGGCCGGTAGCGAAGCCTACGCCGCCGCCCGTCTAGCCTATCGGTCTGTCAAGACCGTAGGTGGCGGCAATGGTCTCGACATGATCGTCGAAGACCTGGCCCGACAGTTCCGCCGCTCTAGCCGCCGTCAAGACGACGAGCTAGAACCGGCAACCAGCTAAGGAGGCATGCGAGTATCCTACACGGGGCGTTAGTCGCGACCGCCCCCGCGTGGGATACTCAAAACAATAATATTCAACCCTCATCTAGTCGCCCACAGCAACCACCGCCAGATCAATACCTGCACCGAAAGCTGCACAATCAAAGTCATTGGCATCGGCACCATCGAAGCTAGCAGTGACGATGTAGCTATCATTCGAGACGGTCAGGGGTGATCAAAACTCGTCTGATCGTTCAGGCAGGCGAAAGATATCTACAAAAATGCTCGCCTCGGCCAGCCGACTGGCATGGGGTGAATCGTAGGCGACCATCAATGCCGCTTCGTATCCCAAACAGGGCACCAGCGTCAGCCCCTCGGCATGGTCAGCCCCAAGCGTGGACGGCAGCTCAAAAAGGACCTCAAGAACGCCCGACTCCTGGCGCCAGATCGTATCATTGCTGTGGTCAAGCACCTCACGCAGGCGAAACACCTGCATCGACCCCTCAATGGCCATGGTCGGCCCCGCCAAGATCATCAGATCGCCCTGATGCAGGCACAGCTCACGAATGCCCTGACCGTTGAGGTCGAGAAAGTGTTTACGGTAGTACAGGCCGCCGTCTAACGCTTGGAGTGACAGCGTACCGGGGCTATTGCACTCAGCCTCGATTTCTAGCACAATGGCCCAGCCTCCCAGCACTGGCCCCCGCAGCCCTAAAAAAATCTGACTGCCGCTGACGGCGATGCCTTCAATGTCAAACCCATTATCTTTTGAGGGCAGGCCCATTTTCAGAAATGGCCCGAGATGTTCGTCTTCGAGCAGCACATCCATGAGTTGATTGTGATTGTCCACGGTCTTTAGGCTGGCCGCGGTCAGAGGTGACTCACCCTCAGATTGGGCGTAGGTAGGCACAATCTCGCCGTTCAGAACGGGCAGACGTGCCAACAGGTAACGGTTGTCGTCTCGTTTGATTTCGGCCAGGCGGGCAATATCTTTTGGGGGCTTTTTGCCCTTGGTTTTGTTGCGTTTGAGGCTGTGGGAACCCACCACCCATAGGTATCCGTCGGCGTAGCTGAGCCCCTCGATATCGATTTCTGACTCGTCACCAGCCAGCGCCAGGTAGTCTTTCAGGTGAAAAGTCTTGTGACCGCCGTAAATGCCCTCACCCATAGGCGATAGCCGCTCTAGCGTCAGATACTCGTCTGAGCCAACCCAGAGGTGACCGTCTGGCGTACGGGCAATGGCCGAAAGTTCCTGCAGCAGGTCGTCGTCCTTGCTTTGGAACTGGAGCCGGGCACGGCTAAGCAGAAAAGATGCGGTCATGTTTCCAGGTTACTGTAGGTATACCATTGTCAACTGAGCACCGCGAAGCAATCACGCAAACAGCGAATCCTGTTCTATTTCTTCGATCACCTGTAACCCTCGCGGATCGCCCAGCATCAAAATTGCTGCACGGGCATCTTCTCTCACGCCTAAATCCTCGTCGTCAGCAAAGGTTTCAACTAGGGCATCAATCGCCGTGGCAAACACCACGTTGGCGGGTAAATAACGACAGAGTTCACCAATGGACCAGGCACAATTACTGCGAACGATCGCAATCAGATCATTCCGCATCACTTTGATCAGCGCGGGGATAGCTTTGAGACCGGCTTCATAACTAATTGCGCCCATCTGACCAAGGGCGCTGGCAGCCCACAGACGCACAACCGAAATATCGTTCTCGATTGCCTCCACCAATGGGTAGACAGCCTGCTCGCGTTCGCAGGCACCTAGCGCCCAGACAATGGCTTTTCTCACGTAGCCGTGGCTGTCGTCGGCAAGCTGGGCAATTAAGGCTTCTACCGCTGTGTCACTGGGGTTGCGGCCCAGGGCATACGCAGCGTTGACCCGCACCAGGGGACTGTCGTCTTGCAGTAAATCAATCAGTTGAGGAACGGCCCGTCCGTCCTGAATTTTGTAGAACGCACGGGCAGCTAGCATGCGCTGCTGCTGGTCAGGGGATGCCAGCAGCGGCAGCATTTCGTCAGCGTCATAGCTGGGGCGCTCGTCAGTATCCCCAGCCACAGCAATGTCGTCCAGCGGGTCGAAGGGGAGCGCCCCCCCGATTTCCGCTTCTAGGACGGCCAGTTCGTCAGTATCGTCAATCACCGACATTTACAGCTCAGCCAGGACAGCCCGAGCCGCAGCCAGGGTGTTCTCGATGTCCTCTTCGGTGTGAGCCAAAGAGGTAAACCCAGCCTCAAACTGCGACGGGGCAAAATACACACCGCGTTCTAGCATGCCGCGATGGAAACGGCTGAACTTGTTCAGGTCTGATGACTTGGCACCGTCGTAGTTGTGGACAGGCTTGTCGGTAAAGAACATGCCGAACATGGCGCTGATGCTGCCGCCAGTCACCGCGTGCCCCTGATCGCGGGCCACCTGCTGCAGACCGGAACTGAGCTTCTTCGTAATCTCGTCTAGCTGCTCGTAGGTGCCGGGACGCTTGAGAATTTCGAGCGTCTTGATGCCTGCAGTCATGGCCAGGGGGTTGCCCGACAGCGTACCGGCCTGGTAGACCGGGCCAGCGGGGGCAATCATTTCCATGATGTCGCGGCGACCGCCATAGGCACCCACGGGTAAACCACCGCCAATGACTTTACCCATTGTGGTCAGGTCGGGGGTAACGCCGAAGTGGGCCTGAGCACCGCCGTAGGAGATCCGGAAGCCGGTCATGACTTCGTCGAACACTAGCAGCGCATCATGCTGTTTGGTAATGTCGCGCAGGCCTTCGAGGAAGCCTGGGACGGGAGGAACGAAACCGGAGTTGCCCACAACCGGCTCCAGAATGACGCCAGAGATCTCGCCAGGGTTCTGCTCGAACAGAGCTTTGACAGCTTCGAGGTCGTTGTAGGGGGCCGTCAAAGTCGCAGCGGTAGCCGACTTAGGCACGCCGGGGGAGTCGGGCAGGCCCAGGGTGGCAACGCCGGACCCGGCCTTGACCAGGAACATGTCGGCGTGGCCGTGGTAGCAGCCTTCGAACTTAATGACTTTCTCGCGTTGGGTGTAGGCCCGCATCAGGCGCAACACGGCCATACAGGCTTCGGTACCGGAGTTGACGAAGCGGACCATCTCAACGCTGGGGACGGCGTCAATCACCATCTCGGCCAGAACGTTTTCGAGGGCGCAGGGGGCACCGAAGCTGGTGCCTTTTTCGAGGGCCTCGGATAGGGCCTGCAGCACTTCGGGGTGGGCGTGGCCGCAGATGGCGGGACCCCAGGTACCGACATAGTCAATGTATTGGTTGCCGTCAACGTCCCAGATGTAGGCACCCTTGACGCGGTCAAACACGATGGGCTGACCACCGACAGACTTGAAGGCGCGCACGGGGGAGCTAACGCCGCCGGGCATGAGGTCTTTAGCGGCGGTGAAAATTTCTTGGGATTTGGATGTTCTTAAAGATGTGGTAGTAACCAAGGTGCGCTCCTTAGAAAGGGGAGACTGGGCTCGGCGTCAGGGTTCGAGGTTGGAACCGTCAACGCGGTGACCACAGACCTGTATGCAGTATTTTTTATCCTATCGCTAGGGAGTGGTTGGGGCAGGGAGTGTTAAGGAAGGTAAATCTGGGAGAATAGGGACGGCATTTTGGCGGCTACGCGTTTGCCTTGGGTGCCCATTTTGGGAAGCAGTAGACAGGCGGTTAGGAACTATGGACGCAAACCAAACACAGAACTTCGCTGGGGCCGTTCCCGTGGAGGAGATTCGCTACAACGAGCAGGGGCTGGTGCCTGCGATCGCACAAGATTACCTAGACGGTACGGTGTTGATGATGGCCTGGATGAGCCGGGAGTCGCTACAGAAGACGCTGGAGACCGGCGAGGTTTGGTACTGGAGCCGATCGCGGCAGGAACTGTGGCATAAGGGGGCAACGTCGGGGCATCTGCAGACGGTGAAGGGGATGCGCTACGACTGCGATAGTGATGCGCTGCTGGTGACGGTGGAGCAGGCGGGGGATGTGGCCTGTCATACGGGGGAGCGGAGCTGCTTTCATCAGATAGCAGGGGCGGTGAGTGCGCCGGATGGGGATACCTTGTCGCAGGTATATGGGGTGGTGTGCGATCGCAAACTGAATCCGAAGCCTGACTCTTATACCAACAAGCTTTTCGATGGTGGCGATAACAAGATTCTGAAGAAAATCGGCGAAGAGGCGGCGGAGGTGGTGATGGCCTGTAAGGATGATGCGCCGGATGAGATTGCGGGGGAGGTGGCGGATTTGTTGTATCACACGTTGGTGGCATTGGCCCACCACAATGTCGATATTCGCGACGTATACCGCAAGTTGCAGGATCGCCGGTAGGGTGGGCACTGCCCACCTGATAACGCATCGGGTTAGACGACATACAAACGAACGATCCGGGCCATGCATTTATTGGGTAAATGGGTGCTGCCCAACGTTCAAGATTCTGCGCGGGGGTCCCTCCGAGTTCCCCCGCACCCCCCTGGGCAGGGCCGTTACGCCGCCCTACAACCCAACGTAAGGGGATGTCCCACTGAGTTTTAGGTTAGGGACGGTCGGCTGTGTGGGTTCCATTTTTATGGCTCGGGCGAAGTCTCAGAAGTTTTCCCATTCAGTAGGGGCCATAAAAATGAAAAAGGAGAGGTTGTCGCTTCGAGGCTATGGTCTCTCTGGGGCGGAGAAATAATCTTGTGCCATACTCTACTCTCGCGTCACCGTAATTACGTTCTCCGTCACCTTCTCAAAGGTATCGTCGTGGCTAATGACAAACAGCTGCCGGAAAGACTTGAGGCGGGCGATCGCTTCCGCTAAACTCTCTCGCCGGGACCTATCCATATTCGTTGTCGGTTCGTCGAAGAAGGCCACGTCGATATCTGCCAAAGTTTTGAGCAGGGCGAGGCGGACGGAGAGGGCGGCGCACATTTGTTCACCGCCGGAGAGGTTGACGAAGCGGCGGGTGTGGGGGCCTTCTTTGACCAAAATCTCGTAGTCGCGGGTCCACTCTAAGGCCACGTTGGCGCGGTTGAGAAGTTCGCGGAAGAGGCGGTCGGCTTCGCGGGAGACGTCGTGGACGTAGCGTTCGGTGATGCGGGGTCCGGCGTCGCGGTAGACTTTGCGGGCAAAGTTGACGAAGCGTTTGACACGCTCTTTTTGCTTGAGGTCGGCTTGGGCCTGGGTGCGGCGGTCGGCAAGGGTTTGGAGCGCCGCGATTTGTTCAGACAGCTCTTGCTGGCGTTTTTGCTGCTGGGGGAGGCTGCCGTCGAGGCGGTCGGCTTGGGATTGGAGCTGCTGGTAAGTGGTTTCGAGTTCAGCTTGGGCCTGGGGGTCGAAGGCGGCGGTGAGGGTTTGGAGCTGGTCGGTGAGGGTCTGGAACTGGGCTTGGAGGGTTGCGATCGCATCTTCGACTGCCTTGGCATCGGCCGCCGCGGCGGCTAGCCCATTGGCGGCCTGCTGATGCTGTAGATACAGCAGATAGCCGGGCTGGTGTTCCGTTTTCTGGGCCTGCTGCTGGGCTAGTACCCCGTCTAGGTCTTCGAACTGGACGAGCTGCTGGGTGAGATCGGTCAGCGTTTGGGCCAGTTCGCGCTGCTGGGCTTGGGCTGTTTGAAACTCGGCGTTTATATTGGCGGTCGCCTCCAGACGTTCTTGAAGCAGGCGACTGCGACCGATGGGATCGTCGAGGGCTTGGATCTGCTGGTTGAGTTCGGTGAGCTGCTGGGTTAAATGGGGCAGTTGGGCCAGCGACTGCTGCAGATCGGTGAGGGTGGTTTGTGCGGTTTGCTGCTGTTGGGTGAGGTCTGCAATCTCTGCTTTAACGGTGGGTAGGCTGGCGGCTTCGGCCTGGCTACGGTAAGTCATCTGTAGCTGCTTTTGCACATCGGCCAGGTCGCCTAGCAGTTTGGCCTCGTTCACCTGTTGGGACAGGTCTTGCAGAATGTTCTCCAGGGCCTTCAGGGTAGTTTGGGTAAGGGTTTGGCCGGTTGCGATCGCACGCCGTATCTGTTCGATCAAATCCATTGGAGCACTCTGCAAAGAATCGATTGCAGCCAGTGCCGCCGTCACCTCAGTTTGATGGATCGCCTGGCGTTGCTGACCGCTGTCGACCAGTTGACGCAGTTCTTGCTCAAACTGCTGAGCAGCTTCGACCCGACTGAGCTGCTGCTGCAGACGCTGCTGCTGCTGTTCTAGCGCAGGCAGGCGGGCGACTTCGGCCTGAAGGGCTTCAAGCTTAGCCTTGCGATCGGTCAACCGCTGCTGCTGCTGGGTAAGAGATTGGAGCTGTTTTTCGACAGCGATTTGCTGGCTCTGGTGTTGACTAAGGCGCTGTTGCTCGGTCTGCAGGGTTTGCTGCTGCTGTTGGAGTGCCTGCTGTTGGGTGATCTGAGGTGCAAGGGCAGCCAGTGCTTGTTGAGTTTGCTGGCGCTGTTCTTGCTGGAGCTGTAGACGGGCGATCTGGGCCTGGTGTCGGTCCAGCGTCTGCTGTTGGGTTTGCTGCTGTCGCTGCAGGGTTTGACGAGCATTGATGCGCTGGTCAAGGGCTTTAAGCGCTTGCTCAGCGGCCAAAAAGGCGGCATGGGCAGGCTGATGGGTTTTGCACAGTTCAACGGCCTGTTGAGATCGCAACAGCGACTGTTTGACCACGGCAGCTGCCTGCTGCTTGGCCCCTAGCTGAGCCTGCACAGACTGCTGCTGCTGTTGTGTGGCTTGAATGTCTTTAGCCTGGGCTGTCAATTTCGTTCGCTGTTGCTGCAAACCCACCAGCTGAGCCTGAAGCTGGGTTAGCTGTAGCCGATTGTCTGCCAGCTCCTTCTGTCCCGTTTCATAGCGCTGCTGCAGGGTTTCCCAGGCTTCTAGCCGCTCGTCAAACTGGTCAATCTGGTCCTTCAGCCGATTGACCTCGGCCTCAGCCAGCCGCTTTAGACCGATGCTCTGCTTATACACCTGCTGGTACTCCTGCACCTTGAGCACGTTGTCAAAGACGGGTTTGCGGTCGGTGGGCGTCAGCAAGAAGTCCGCAGTGAAGGTCCCCTGGGGGACGCCGACCGTGTTAGCAAACAGCTGGCCCAGGTCCGTCCCAGCCGGAACGCCCAGGTGCTGCCTGAGCCAGGGCATCACCTCATCTTTAATACGGGTGTAGGGCAGCCGTTCATTCAGCTGTGGGTCAAACAGGGTGTAGCCCCGCGTGGTACAGCGCTCCACTTCGTAGGTGCGTCCATCCCGGTCGGATACGAACGCGACTCGGACCTGAGCGCTTTTGCTACCGTTACGAATCAGGTCTTCTTTGGTGTAGTTGCCCTGATAATTAAACAACGTCCAGGCAATGCCCTCTAGCAGGCTGGTCTTGCCCGCCCCGTTTTCGCCACAGATGGCATTGGTCCCCAGCTCAAAGTCAAAATGCCGATCCTGGTGCGCCTTGAAGTTGGTCAGCGAAATCGAGATCAGGTGCATGGGCGCGGTGAGTAGAACGGTCAGTAGACAAGTGTACTATCCACCTTTAGAAATGGCAGTAGTTTTTAAGGGTCGAAGAAAACCGCTCAAGCGGGCTGTTGTTTTTGTTCTACGAAAGCCACAAACGCCTCGAAGGGTTCAAACTGTGGCTTTAACTCCGCCCACTCCCGCTCAATTAGCGGACAGCTCAACGTACGGTCCAAGTCGTCAGACCAGACATTCCAAATGGAAGGGTCCAGGTAACGCTGCGTGGAGAGATAATGAACATCACAGATAACAAACAGGTAGTCCAAAACGGCCTGGGTGAGTTCTGGGCTTTTGGGCGGTAACCGTGCATCGTCGAAGCGGTGGTAAAACGCATTGTGCGGAAACTGAGAAATTGCCTTCTGGTGACGCTGCGAGTAGTTCATGAAGGTGTCCACGTTCCACTGGCGATGCATCATTCGGGTATTAGAACGAATCGAAATGGCGGCAAACACGACTGAAATAACCCCCGCGATTTGTGACACGAGCGACACTGCCTGCATAGAATCGGTCATCGTTACCGAGGATTGTTAGACGACTGCTGTGCCAGGCGCAGGGCATTTTCAAAGCGCCGGTCAGGAACGAGCCACAGGATGGCAATCAGGGCATATAGGGCCATCGCTAAAATGGGCATCCACCCACCCAAGCGCAGCCCCGCCCCATAGAGTCCAAGCGATAGTTTACCTTTGGTATCGCGCCCAATTGCCAGGGCAAACGGAGACTGTTTACCGTGCAGCTTGACCAGCGATCGCAGCAAAAGCAGATAGGCCATACCGGCAAAGAACAATACGAGCCCATACAGCGTGACCGGGGCGGGTGCTAGCCCTGCCTCACTCAGCCAAGCGGTGGTGAAGGGAACCAGCGACAGCCAAAACATCAGATGCAGATTGGCCCACAATACGGCACCGTTGACCTGCTCAACCGCATGAAACAAATTGTGGTGATTGTTCCAGTAAATCGTTAGAAAGAGAAAACTCAGTACGTAGGCCAAAAACTGTGGAATAATTGGCCACAGCGCCGACAGCTCCGCGCTTTCAGGCGCGTGGAACTCTAACACCATAATGGTGATCACGATGGCAATGATCGCATCACCGAAGGCTTCTAGCCGCCCTTTGCTCATTTTAGTCACCGTTTTCTGACGTTTGTACAGTACAAAGCCGCTGCCGAGAACGATTTCAGCAACACGCCTATGATGGGATAAAAGCGCTAAAGCCAAGCGGTGAAATTTGTAAAACCTCATATAGCAAGTTTCAATTGCATTGACACTTGCGCCTCGCTTGACTTGCTGTACTGTCCGGCTTTTGCCGACATAGAATGAGTCAAGTCAAGCGAGAAACGTTATATTCAATTCTCTACAGCCACCGATCGCCCGGATCGCGCCTAAAGCAAAACGTGTGTCCCCGATAGCGAATGTCGACCGCTGTTGGGGACCACGTCATATCGACCGCTTCGGCATAGTTACTCAGCGGTTCAAAGGGCGGACCCGGCCAGCCTAGAATCTCGCCCAGCAGGGCGGTGTTACCCCGCAGGAGTAAATAGTAGCCATCATGGCAAGTACCACATTCGCAGCGGATCGGATGGGCTTTGGGAGGGGGAAAGGTCTGGTTACTGTGCGCCTTGAGGGTGGCTAGCACATCGATCTGGCCAGGGCACCGGGGGCGGGCACAGTCAATCATCGGGGTTGCCAGGTCCTCTCACCCAGCATCTCTATTCTAAAATGTGCCAAATGAGCGGAATGCGAAACGGCTCAAACGGCCTGACCACACACATAATCAGCGCGATCAGCGGTGCAACGTAAAAGATCACGATTAGGGGCACCACTGCAATAAAAGCCAACAGCGCTAAGAGCGGAAAGAGAAAGAGGCCGAGTACGAGCAGACCAGCGCCAATTGCCACGACCACGCTGGTAATCCACAGGTTAATCGCCTCTTTAGCATTGGCCCGAGCAATCCGATTTTTCGATAGGCCCAGCACCGCGCCAGATACAATAATGGGGCCGAGCCCGTTCATTAGCCCAAACAACAGCGCGCCCGCCGGGCTGACCATCATGGGGCCGTCGCCGTAGAGGTTACTTGGGAACAGGAACGAATAAATAGCACCAAAATAATAGGCTGCGTAGCAGGTCGCAGATAGGACCAGTACGCCGTAGTCCTTTTTAGCAGGCACTGACGAGGCTTGTTCACTTGGGGCCTTTGTGGATCGTGCAGCCGTCTGCACAGAGCTGACAGCCATCGTATCGGGAGGAGATGCCTCCAGGGGAACGCTCACAGGGTCCGTCTCTGCGACTGCTTCTGGCTCGGGGCAAACATCGTGTTTTGAGAGAAACTGCTTGGCCCAGGCCTTAGCCCCTTCGTTGGGGCTATCGATCATGGTTTTGCAAAGTGCGATCGCATCTTCAACCCGTTCCGTCTTTGCGTACACCTTGGCCAGAGAGGTTTGGGCATAGCCCAGGTTCGGATGCAGCGGATCTGCGCCCTGAACAAACTGGCGCAGCGGCTCAATGGCCTCGTCGTAACGCTTGCGGCGAAAGGCCTGCACCCCCTTAGTCAGCAGCGCTTCTGCAGCAGCGGGCGTCAGCGGCTCGCTCGGCAGATCTGCCGATTCATCAGCACTACCGACATCGTTGGCAGCCGCCTCTACAGACGGCTCGGCAGGTGGGACGACAGTAGGCTCAGCCACCACGGCAGGGTTTGATCCAGCCACCTGGGGTGCCACAATCGGCTCCGACGAAGAGAGACTGGCAGGATTTCTCAACTCGGGCAGCATCTCCTGCGCCCACTGCTGCACCTTGGGGTGAGAGCTGGTCGCCAGCTGACGACAGAGCTTAATCGCCTCTGGCAGCTGCCCATTCCCTCGATAGGCTCGTACCAAGCCCATTTTGACCTGGTAGTAGGCTTTTGACGGTGGCTTGACCTTACCATCGCACAGCGCTTCTAGGGTTTGAATCGCCTCTGAAAAGCGCCCGGCTTTGACGGCATCTATGCCTGACTGAAACGCGGCAGCGGTAGACATTGCAAGTAGAACTCAGTGAACGCGGGGTGGAACCCCCACCCCAGAATTCCCGACTGCAATATCGGCTTAACGCTCTTAAAAACAGACACTCTTAGATGAAGGGGACTCTCCCTTGTGATCGTGCCTTCGCTAAGCATCTACCGCTAACATCGTATCCAAATCTCTCAATAAATACAGCGTGAAACAGGCCGCTAGCATTGGCCAAGCAGCGAAGAATAACAGATGCGGATCTTGAAACGGGGTGAAATACTGCTTCCACGCGGATACCGTAGAAACGGTATGAAAAAACAGAATTGCTCCGTAGGTCCAGCGTTTTTTGAAACCGACTACAAACCCGATCAAAATCACCATTTCAACCGCAGCCAGAATGTAGATGGGTAGCGCCCCCAGACCGCCAATAAAATAAAATTTCTCAAAAATAGCCGCCGCCCGGTCAGGTCGCAGAAACTTATCTATCGTCCACATAAAGATGACCAGCGTCACGCTGAGGCGGATCAGCAAGAGCGAAAGGGCAATCCGTGAGTCAGACTTCATCGCGAAAAGCTCCAGGGGTTCTACGGGACTCAGCCTATGCTACCAAGCTGAGAATCGGCTGAACATAGCCCTGGCCACTTTGCCCAGGGTCCCGACTGTAGGTATCCCTTAAGCTCGGACAGGCAAGATGCCTATCCCACAGACGGCGGGACGCGATACTGGTTGATGCCGACCAAAAAGGCCCAGCGGTTGCGGATTGGATTGGCCATGTCCGTGACGATGATGCTCCCACGGATTCTACTTCAGGACATTCCGGTCTGTCTCCGGCTTTTATCAACTCTTTTCCTTCTTTTTCAGGGGTGTGGTGAGGTCTTGAATCGCCTTGACCACCGATTCGCGTGTCACCTCGGCCCCAAACCCCCAGGCTATCAGCACAAAGTAGTCCCCTAGGGGGCTGGCGCCAAAGGCGGGGTTGCCCTCGTACAGCTCGACCAGCCCCGCCCAAGACAGCAGCGCTACCGCCACAATTCGCCCGCCCCAGTTAAATAGGTTCAACCGCCGCTGCGACTCTCTCACCGGCTCGACCCCGCCGCCGGACACCCCGGGCACCGGCTGCACTGACATATCGGTCTGCACCGTCTGCAGAGTGTTGCTTCCTCGCAGGCCGCCTAACGTTGCGCCCTGAGGCGTCTGCTCTGCCATGACCGACTGCAAGTCCATCGCTACAGACTGTCGCCAGGTTGCCAGGGCCTCCTCGAACTTGGCGTCATCGGCAGGTTGCATGGCTTGGAGCCGATGCTCTAGCAGGTTACGCTTTCCCTTCCATTCGGGTTGGCGATCGGCTGGTAAGTCCCTGATTTCCCGGCTCAGCTGGTCTAACAGCACCTCTGCCGCCCGATAGTCTGTCAACCACTGCAGCAGCTGGTTTAGCCGTTGACTCATCTCAGCAGGGGTTTCAAAGGCGGTCGCGGCCTGCTGATCGATCTCGGTCAAGCCTGCCTGCAGCGTTTGCCCGTAAGGAAAAGACGCTAGAGGGGCTACTTCCTTTGCCAACAGCTCACAATAGGCCAGTAGGTCAATCCAGTTGGTACGGCCCTTACGCCAACGATTCCAGACGGTTTGAGCCGCGGCCAGCTCATCCGCCGCCGCGCTCCAGTTCGAGCCCTCTAGGGCGGCATCGGCCTCGATCAAATGCCCCTCGATTTGGTCTTGGAAGCGCTGCCCCACCTGGGAAAGTTCTGGATCGCTGCGGAGTTGAGCCCGCAGTCGCCCCGCCTGCACCACGACCTCATCTCGCGGTCGTCCGTGGGCGCGATACCAGGACAGGCCACTGCCCAACAGCACCCCAGCGACTACCGTCAGCAGCGGCCCGGGTAGTGGGTCCTTCACGCGAATGACCAGTGGCACTACCTGCTGGCTGTCGTCCGCTCGGACCACCAGTGCACCCGTGTACTCACCACTGCCGGGCAGCTGACCAATGGTGAGAACCGCCGTCGCTGTTTGATTTGGGGTAAGGGTCACCCGCGATAGGTCAATGGCGACGTCTGCCGCCAGGATGCGATCCGATCCATCGGTATTCTCTAAATCCGTTGCCTCGACCGTGAGAGTCTGCACCGCTTCATCGGCTGTAATGCGGACGGTCTTGCTGAGGCGTGCTCGCTTGGTTGCCAGGTTGATGGACTGGGGTGCGATCGCAACCTCCGCAGCCACTGGTACCGTCAGCATGGTGAGAAGTGCGATCGCATAGCCAATAGAAGTTTGGAGCATCACCATCAGCGTCAGAGGCGTTTTCGGGCCAGCTCTACAGATCTGACAAAAAGGCTATCACCTCTTGATAAAACGGGTGAGCTTTGCCCCGACTCTCAGCGCTAGTAGCCAGCACGGCGAGCGTTTCAATCAACGATTCCCTCGTCGCTGCTAGCACCAAATCTAGCAGTGCGGTCAAATCATCCTGCGCCTGTTGCGCCTGGTTCAGCGCCGCGATATAGACCTGCCGCTGCTGATTGGAGATCACGACAATCGGGAAACCCGCTTTCAGTAGCAACAGATTCATCAACAATCGCCCCGTTCGGCCATTGCCGTCTCTAAACGGATGAATCGAAACAAAACGATAGTGCGCCTCGGTTGCATACACCACAGGATGCATCCCCTTCGGTGGCGTAGCCAGCCACTGCACAAACGCTGTCATCAGCTCCAATAGCAGGTAGTGCGGTGGATAAACATGATCGGTGCCCGCTGCCCTGACGTCTAACTGACGATATTCGCCGGCTTCTGGCGGCGACAGCTTGCGCACAATCAGCGAATGAATCTGCCGGATTTCCCACTCGCCGATAGGCGTGTCGGTCTGCGCCAGCGTCTCAATATAGTCAATCGCTTCCTTATGACCAACAACCTCCAGATGTTCGGCCAGAGTTTTGCCGCCGATGGTGATACCCTTCGACAGCACCAGCTCTGTCTCGCTCTGGGTCAGGGTATTTCCCTCAATGGCGTTAGAGGTATAGGTAAACCGCACATCGTAGCGCTGCTTCAGCTCTGTCATCACTCCTGGCGACAAGGGTCGAAAGCTGTCGAGCCAGGTCTTGAGCTGGTCAATCTGTTTCAGCCGGGCAGAGAGATCCATCCCTTCGTTAACCAGTATCCGTTTAGAAAGAATAGCGGAGATCCGATCGTGAGGATGAGCTTTGAGCCACTGTAATAGGTCGTCGTAAAGCTGGGCAGCCGAGCGACCGAGATAGAATCGAGTAGCAGTGGAAAATGGCATGTCCCTATTGTAGCGATTGCACCTTGTCCGACTCGAAGCGTTTGCATTGGTCGATTGATGCGCCCCGAACCGACCTATGCGGCCTTGCCCGCCTTCAAAATCTTGATCCGGTTTCTCCCCCGCTGCTGGGCCTGGGTCAGTGCCGTCTGGGCCTGGGTTTGCATCTCTTGCGGGCTTTCGACCGGATGTTCCCGGTCCACCAGCACACCACCAATACTCATATCAACCGCTACCTGCTGGCCCGTTGCCAGCGTCAGCGGTGCTTCTGTCACCGCCGCCTGTAGGGTTTCGGCATATTGACTGACTGCCTTCATGTCAAACCCGGTCAGGGTGCACATAAACTGCCCCTGACCGCTGGTGTACAGCCAGCTATCAACCGTGATGTTGTGTTGAATTTGGGTAGCGATCGCACTCCACAGCGCCGCCTGATTTTGCAGCGCGGTCGCCGTCTTATCCGGCTGCTGGGCCTGCAGCAACAGCAGCGCCACCGACTGAAACTGATCGTTGAGCGGCTGCAGTCTCATCTGCTGCAACAGCGCCCCCAGCGTTTGCGGCAGCACCCGCGCCGATAGCAGACCGGTTCCGCCCTCAGTCAGGTTAAGTGACTGCAGCAGATTCTGATAGCTCTGACGCAGTCCATCGGCCTTGCGAGACTGGATATTGATCTGTCGGTCTTTCTCCATCAGCTGATCTTCCAGGCTGGCCGCCTGTTTTTTAACCCGCGAGGTGCGCCAGCCACGCTTGAGAATTGAGGGCAGCGCCACCAACAAACCAATGAGAACACCCATAGCGAGCGTTGCCAACAACACAATCGCGAGCGATTCTCTCGCCTCCCATACCAGCAAATTGATCGTGACCAGGTTGTTGTTTTGCAGGGCAAAGGCAATGGCAAAAAACGCAATGACCAGCGCAAAGATGAGATAGAGGGGCATGGTTCCTACCGGACTGCAGATTTGATCAAAACCCGCCACAATTAAGTAAATGGGTTTGAGTAAACGGGCAGCGTGCCCGAGGCGGCACGTCTACAGGTGCAAATCTATCGGATTCCTCCGCGCCTGTCTAACCCTCTCTAGCGTGAGGTTAATCGCAATGGCAGACATCACCGGTTCCTGGCTAGGCACCTACTGGCAATCAAAAGCACCCACCCGCTTCGAGGCCACCCTGGCCCAGGCCAAAGGCAGCCTCAGTGGCCGAATTTTAGACGACAGCCCCCTGGGCGAAGCCAGCCTCCAGGGCGAAGTCACTGGACGCCAGGTCAGTTTCGTCAAGCGCTATTTGAATAACGCCAGCTACACCGTTCGCTACACCGGCACCATTTCGGAAGACGGCAACCACATGAGCGGCCAGTGGGTCGTCAACGCCCGCACCACCGGTAATTGGGAAGCCCAGCGCAATCAGAACGACCTGGCCCAGGAGCTAAAGTCGTTCCTAGCGAAAACAGCCCCGGCAGAGCTGGCAGGTGCGGCTAAATAGCTTACCTACAGCGCCTGCATAACCTCGGGCAGCAGCCCCCCCGACAGCCGCCCCAGGGCGGCCTGCTGGCCCTCGAGTCCCAGCTGCTCGTAGTGGCTGCGGACATTGCGCACCAGTGACCGGAAGATCGGCTCGTAGGTTGAGGCTGACTTTTCGAGTCCGGTCAATGCCGCCAGGTAGTGCCCCAGCGCCTTGGGCAGGTAAGCGGCAGCATCGGACTTTTGAGCCATCTGGTCGTACACATTGCCCAGGCAGTGGTGAATTGAGCGCAGATCCAGATTAGAGGGGGCCAGCTGCGCCGCCTTCAGCGCGGCTTCGTAGGCGATGATGGCATTGTGTCGGTAGCGATTTTGGGGATCGGGGGTTTCGTCTAGGTGAGTGGCGATTTCCCAATAGGCGGTGCCCAGGTTGTTATAGGTGCTGGCACAGGCGCTCGGGTCGGTGTGGGGCGTGCGGTAGTTGAGGGCATCGCGATAGGCTGCGATCGCATGCTTGAGCAAAAACACCGACCGCTCATGCTTGGACAGACTCCAGTAAGCGATACCCAGGTTGTTTTGGACTGAAGCATAGTCGAGCGGTGCCTGCTGGGGCTGCCGCGCTTTTAGCGCCTCGTTGTAGGCCGCAATGGCCCGATGCAGACAGCTCCGCGCCTGATCGTCTGGGCAGTAGTGAGACCGCTTCCAGTAGACCGAGCCCAGGCTGTTTTGCAAGGTGGCGTATTCCTCTGCCTGCTGCTCGACCGAGCACAGTGGCAAGGCCTGACGATAGGCTTCAACCGCCCGATTCAGATGCTCGACGGGCGCGTCATAGGCAGCAAGCGTGTTATGCACCGCGCCGATGTTGCTGTAAAGACGGCTCGCGACCTCAGCCTGGCGCTGCTGATCGATTTTGGCAAGCCCGTTTTCGTAGGCCGCCAGGCTCCGCATCATCCCGGCTAGCTGGCGCTCGGGATCCGGAATCGGCTGCGCCTGAATCCAGTAAAGCGTCCCGAGGTCGTTGAGCCCAGAGCCCCAGGCCGGATCGTGTTCGTCCAGCCAGCGCAGTCCCTCTTCATAGGCTTCAATGGCCCAGGCAACAATCTCAGGCGTCCCGGCTCCGGCCTCAATTTGCCCCCGGTAATGGTGCCCCAACGCCAAGTAGGAATGGGCCAACTTGCTGGGCGGGAACCGGCGACGCTTCATCTCGGCCAGGGCTTCGAAGGGCTGGCTGACCTGGGTGAAGTCCAGATCTGCCGACGGCAGCAGCGGGTCAAGGTCGAGCGCCTCAGCGGGCAGCGTTTCATCGACAACCGGCAGATCGTCAGCGGGCCGATCCGCCCCGTCATCCGCCCGTGCAATCGTCCCCTCTCCCTGGGCCAGACCCTCAACTAACGGAGCGGAAACGGCCTGTTCCGGTGAGCTGGCTTCGTCGGCCAGCCCGTCTATCGACTCAAGCCGGTCTAGGTCTTCGCTCAGCAGCGTCCACAGGTCGGTGGGGCCGGTCTGCTCAGTGGATGGCTCGGGGTGGGAAACTTTGACGGGCTCGCCGTACAGGCTACCGGTGGCTACCACCTGATTGGCGACGGGTTGGTCGAGCGGCTGGTCGGCCAAGCTCTCAGGCACGGCCATCACCGGCGTCGGTTCACCAACAAACTCGAACAGGCCGCTGCGCCACCGCCAAAACTGGGGCGCTGACTGCTGAATGGCCCGCAGCCAAGGCCAGGGCAGCCACAGCAGCAGACTGGTATTCAAATGGGGCAACAGGGATTCGACCGCTTCGAGCGACTGGAGGAAATGATGCTGCACCATCAGCGGCTGCCGCGTCAGCTGCTCAATGCCCAGCAGCTGCAGGCAGGGCATCTGTCCAGCGGGCTGTTGCTGCAGCCACTGGGCCACCTGGGCGACAAAGTCTGTCTGGGTCGGGTCGAGCGTCAGCCGAGTCAACTGGACGGCACGGTCGGGTAAAATCGACGCCGTCAGGGCATCGGGCTGCCCCATATCGATTTCGAGCTGCGTCGCTAGCTGGTTTTGTAAAACGATGTTGTCACAAACGGCAATCAGCAGCTGGCGTCGGAGGTTGAGACTGAGCGCCAGCTTAAGGCACTCATAGGCGCGCTGATTAACGCCAAGAATTTTTCGAGAAGCGAGCTGAGTAACCACGTTGATTGCGCCGAGAAGCCGGGATTGAAACGATTCCAGTACTCCTCTTTTCGGGTAGGAATCTCAAGGGTCAGGAAGAATGACTTGAATCCGAACATTTCTGAACAAACAAGCCGCCGTTTGTCAAGCCTTGGAACAGCGAAACCTCCGGCAGCCAAACTGTTATGCTGAAGATTTACACCTTAAACACCCAGACGCGATTTGTTGACTCAGGTTGCGCTCATTCAAGCTCATGTCGATCGCGGTTAAGTCTTCCATCCGTCAGCAGCAGCACCCGGTCATTCGTGAGCTGGCCGATACGATCGAGTCGGTCTGGCATCGACTCGATCTCTCCCCCTACGAGCTACCCGAAGATCTGGGCTACGTCGAAAGCCGCCTTGAGGGCGAACGGCTCACGATCGAGAACCGCTGCTATCAGACCCCCGAGTTTCGCAAACTGCATCTAGAACTGGCTCGGATTGGCACCCAGCTCGACATCTTGCACTGCGTCATGTTTCCCCGGCCAGAGTACGACCTGCCGATTTTTGGCTGCGATGTGGTCAGCGGTCGCGGGCAGATTAGCGCCGCTATCGTTGACCTGTCACCGACCCAGCCCGAAGGGCTACCCCTCGAGTATCGGCTGGCCTTGCCAGAACTGATGGCTACCTACGCAGAGCCGCGCCAGCTACCCGATTGGGGTTATATTTTTTCGGACTATTGCTGCTTTGTGAAGCTGGTAAACGCCCAGGAAGAACGCCAGTTTCTAACCCAGGTAGAAGACTACCTTAGCTTCCACTGCCAGCGGGCTAGGGTGGTGGCACCGGATTTTCAGCAACGGCAAAAATTATTGGCGGGTCAGCGCCACTATTGCCAGCAGCAGCGTCAGAATGATAAAACACGGCGCATCCTCGAAAAGGCGTTTGACCCTGAGTGGGCCGAGCGCTATATGACCACTGTGCTGTTTGATCTACCTGACGCTTAGTATCCATCATGGCATCCGTTACCGCGTTTTCTCCTGAGCTTTCGGCTGAGGCCAGTGCCCTCTCCGGTCCTGTATTGGAACAGTCCGCTGGACAGCCAGCCGGGCAGCTGATTGTCTTTACGGGTCCCAGCGGTGTGGGCAAGGGGACGTTGCTCAGACGGCTGCTGGCCGATCATCCGGATCTGTTGGTCTCGGTCTCGGCGACGACGCGTGCGCCCCGTCCTGGCGAGGTTCACGGGCAGCATTATTACTTTTTGAGCCGCGCTGAGTTTGAGCAGATGATTCAGCAGGGCCAGCTGCTGGAATGGGCCGAGTTTGCCGGTAATTTTTACGGGACGCCGATTCGCCCCTTGGCCGAACAGGTGCAAAACGGTCGCCGCGTCATTCTTGAAATTGAGCTAGAAGGCGCTCGGCAGGTGCGACAGACGTTTCCCAGTGCGCTGCAGATTTTTGTCCTGCCGCCCTCGTTAGAAGTGCTTGAGTCTCGGCTGAGGCGGCGCGACCAGGATTCAGACAGTGCGATCGCAAAACGCCTTGCCCGTGCCCAGGTCGAAATCGCCGCCGCCACCGAATTTGACGTGCAAATTGTCAACGACAACCTGGAGACCGCCCTCGCTAAGCTAGAGTCGGCCCTGTTTGAGGAATCGCCGTCACCCCAGGCACCTGAAACACCGTCCGCCCCCCAATGAGCCTGCCAGGGAAATTAGCAGAAAATTTAGCCGCGCGGTCTGAGCAAAACTCGCCACAATAGACGCGGAGGTTCACCCGTTTCTGCCCTATGCTCCCCCCCAAAACGCGTCGCTCCTTTTTGGCCACGAGTCTGACAACGGTGCTGGGTGCCCTCGGCTGCTCAGCCGTCCGCCAGCCATCCCAAAGCACATCGGCCCAAGCTACATCGGCCCAAGCTACATCGGCCCAAGCTACATCAACCCCCACTGAGACCCTAACGTCCGCCCCGCTCACCCCACGCTCCGCGAGCGCACCCTTACCCCAGCGGCAGCTGGGCCGCACCAACGTGCAGCTTCCTATCCTGGGGCTCGGCGGCGCGGGTCAAACGCCACTGTCTGGATCTAACCCAACCGCTGCCATCGAACAAATTCAACGGGCACTGGAGTTGGGCATCCGCTACTTTGATACGGCGGCTAGCTATGGCCCCAGTGAAGACTATTTGGGGCAGGCGCTGCCCCCTTATCGAGCAGAGATCTTTCTCGCCAGTAAGACCGCTGCTCGCGATCGAGATGGAGCCTGGCGCGAGCTAGAACGCTCCCTGCGGCGGCTCAATACCGACTATCTCGACCTGTGGCAGTTTCACCACGTCTCCTTTGTCTCTGAGCTCGACACCCTGTTTGGGGCCAACGGGGCCGCCAAAGCGATGGCAGAAGCGCAGGAACAGGGACTGGTCCGCTTTAGCGGCATCACCGGTCACCACGAACCCGATGTCATCGCGACAGCGCTTCAACGCTATCCCTTCGACCATACGCTGATTCCCGTCAACGCTGCCGATGCCCACCATCCCCGCCCCTTCATTCCCACCGTGCTGCCCGTTGCCCAGGCCAACAACGTGGGCGTGACCGCAATGAAAGTTCCGGCCTACGGGCGATTGTTTAAGCCCGGCGTACTCGACGGCATGCCACAGGCCCTCGGCTTTACGCTCTCCCAACCGGGGGTTCACGCCGCCGTGATTGCCGCCGAAAGCATTGCCCAACTCGAAGAAAATGTCCAGGCCGCCAGGAATTTTCAGCTGCTAACGGCCTCAGCACTGGCAGAAATCGAGCAGAAAACCGCCCACGCGTGGGAAGACAATACCTTCTTCCGCGCCTGGACCTAGGCCACAGGGTTCTGCGGTATTGAGGGATAGTATGAGGCCTTGGCCAAGTTACCAGGAGGCTATCCTCCGAGCAAAGCCCCAGGACTGTATTAGGGGACAACCTGTACATGACCAAATTGCCTAAAGTGGTGATCGAAGGTAAACACTGTTCGAACATCGAACAATTCAGTTACAACCTTGCTGCTACCGTCGGTAAAACTCCAGTCCTTATCACCATCCCTGCGAAAAACTGACCAAGTCTGCTCAATATCCTCAGGCGTTAAGTAGTAGATCGTAGCCAGCTGACCGGAAAACAGTAGCTGTCCAAATTCTTCAGATTGGATTCTTTTTCCCTTCGCTCGCAGTAGGGTCAGTGTCTCGTCAATGACGTAGTCGGTCGTCAATAACGGTTCCCTGTTTTGTCTCAACCAGCGCATCGCTGCAGCATGATTTTGATCAGATGCGACCAGGCTAGCGAACCAGGCTCCTGTATCCACCAAGATCATGGCTCTGGTCAGTACTGGTAAATGGCACTGTCTTCATCACTGCCTAAAAAAGCATCGCCTGGAATTTCCTCCGGTTTAGCTGCAATCTGAGCGAGTAAAACCGCTGGAGAACTCCTTTCTTGAGAGGCGTCCCTAGCAGCAGAGACGGAAACGGACTGCTCAGATTTGAACTTTAAATACTCAATCAAAAACAGCAGCTCAGTCAAGGCATCCAATGGTAATTGGTTGACTGCCTGAAGCGCTATCTGACGTCGTTTCTCATGAATCGATCGAGTTACATCAGAAGACATGATTGCTTTGCCGATTCAGGTATATTGAAGAGCGCTATCAATATTTTACTCTCCTTTCTCTGGCGCGACGCCCTCGATTACTGCCAGCGACTCAATCACCGTCTTGACCAGGGGAGCGGCCACCGTAGACCCGTAGGCATTGCTGCTGGTGGGCTCGTCAATCACCGCCAGCACCACATAGCGCGGTTCGTCAATGGGCAGAATACTCACAAAGCTGGTCACCCGTCCCTGACCGTAGGTCCCCGAACTGCTGGCCTTTTGCGACGTGCCGGTTTTACCGCCGATGCGGTAGCCCGCTACCTGCGCCGGTTCACCCGAACCGCTTTCAACCACCGCTTCCATCATCTCCAGAACTTCGCGGGCGGTCTCTGCCGAGAAAATCTTTTGACCCGGTTCGCGGTCGGGCTGCCAGGCCAGGTCGCCCGCGCTATCGACCAGGCCGCGAACAACGTGGGGCCTCACCAGCTTGCCACCGTTAGCCAACGCGCCGTGCATCTGCAGCAGGTGCAGGGGGGTAATCGCAAACCCTTGCCCAAAGGACGTCGTCGCCGCTTCAACGCGGCTCGCCACAAACTGGCTACGATCTTTGAGCTGGGGAGTCGCCTCTGAGGGGAGTTCGATACCGGTCGGCTGGTCGAGCTGCAGTTTGATTAGCCAGTCGTAATAGGTGGCGCGGTCAATCTTTTCCATAATGTGAACCATGCCGACGTTGCTGGAATAGCGCAGAATATCGGTAATGGTGATCGATCCGCGCCCACCCACCGAGCTATAGTCGGCGTTTTTGATGGTCCACTGGTCGTAAATCAAACGGCCTTCGTCATAGATATAGTCATCGGGGCCAATCACCCCTTCTTGCAGTGCGATCGCAACATTGATCGGCTTAAACGTTGACCCCGGCTCATACACATCACTGACGACCCAGTTGCGAAATTGCTCTAGGTCGGCCTCGTAGTAGCGATTGGGGTCGTAGGTCGGCGTCATTGCCAGCGCCAGCAGTTCTCCCGTACGGCTATCCATCACCAGAACCGCACCGCGCTTGGCCCCATGCTCTGCCACCGTCGCCTGCAGCTGCTGCTGGGCCACTCGCTGTAGGCGGCTATCAATCGTCAGCTGCAGCTTGAGACCATCCTTGGCCGACTCCTGACGCAGCGGATTGTAGGCCTCAGCATCCGGATCGGTGGGGTACACCAGCGGCGCTTTCAGACTGTATTCCAATCCGGCCTGGGCTTCGCCATCCAGATTGATATAGCCGACTAACTGCGACAGTAAGGCCTGCTGAGGATAAAACCGCTTCTGACTGGGAATCAGCTCAATCCCGTCTAAACGCGCCTGGCGAATTCGATTCGCCAACTCTTCTGGTACATCATTTAGCAGTTTGATGCCCGTATCTTGCTGAGAAAATTGCTCAAGCAGCTTGCCCTGGGGCAGCTCTACCAGTGCGCTCAGCGTCTCCGCCACCGTTTGCTCGGACTGGTTAAACAACATGGGGTGAACGTATAGGGTATACACCACCCGGTCAACGGCCAGTACATTCCCCGCCCGGTCGATCATGGCGCGCCGGGCCGCCCGTGGCACCGAATAGATTTGCTGCTGCTCCTCGGCCAGCGCCTTCAGCTCGGTCCCCTTGACCAGCTGCAGCTCCGCCAGCTTGCCACTGAGCCCCAACATGCCTGCCATCAGCAGGCCCCAAACCATAATCAGACGCCGCTTAGGCGAGGCTCGCAGCGGCCGCTTGGCCGCTCGGGCAGCAGCGGGGCGCGAGGGCTGAGCCACGCGAGATCGGCGGCGACGCACACGGGGAGGAGAAGTCATCAACAGTCACACAACAATACGGCAGTCCAGCAGCGGCCTCATATCCCAGAGAACCCATATCCCCAGCGACTAATATCCCAAGGGGCGAGGCAAATCGGCATCGGCCTTTGCCGGGGTCACCTTACTGGTGGAACGCCCCGTAGCGCCAGATGGCAGCGGAGATTCGCTTACCGGTGGCGGCGCTTCGGAGAGACCGTCCACCGGCCGCAACGGGGCGGGCGCGAGAAAAATGGCCCGATTGGGTTGAGGGAACTGAAGCCAGGAGTGAGATGAGGCTGCCTGCTTAGCCATGCTGTGCTTCAGGGTCTCATTGGTCGTGGTGATTTGCTGCGTTTCGGTTTGGAGCGCCTCTAACTGTCGTGACGTCCGAAAGACCATTTTGTCGACATAAACCGTCCAGCTGTAAACCATCAGGGCCGCGCCCATCAGACCGCCAGCAACCACGGTGGAGCCCTGCTGCGCAAACACCAGTAGCTTGAGCCAGAGCGGTAACCGGAGTGACTGTCGGGGTAACTGCGTGACCGTTTCCGCCTCAGCCGTCTCAGTCTCGGGCGCGAGCGGCCTTTGACCTCGGCCAGCCCTGTCTGGGGAGGCCATCTCTCCCCTTGATGGCGCTTCCGCTGATGGCCACACCGGTTTGCGCTTGAACGTTGTTACCACTCACTTCACTCCTACACACTGGTTGAACCGCAGTGCCTTGCCTGCGGCGGAATTGGGTTCAGTAAACCCACCGATGCCCAGAAAGTAACAGGTTTCGTTGAAATTTGCCCAGAAACTTGCACAATTTTCCGGCCAACCCCTGTCATCCGTCACCGATGAGTCGGATCGGCTACTGATAGAACGCCGCTGCCAGATCTTCCGTCGCGTAAAAGTCTTCCGTCGGATCTGGCGCGTCAGCCTCTGGCATAATCCCCAGCCCTGAGAGCAGCGTCAGCCCGCCAGTGCCCACTGCGTCCAGCACGCCCGACTGCAGCTCATCCCACACAGGAGCCGCCTTGACGAGGAGCTGCCGTCCCTGCTGGGTGGCCTTGAGCAGCTGACTGCGCCCATCCTTGCCGGGGCCCACTTCCAACCAGCCGCGTTTCGCCATGCGGTCAATGGTGCGACTCACCGTCGATTTTTCCATCCCCAGAACAATGCCCAGATGTCCCGGCTGCATCTGCCCCTGGCTGACGACCGTCGCCAGAATATTGAGCTGATTGACCGTTAGCCCCAAATTTCTGAGCGCATCGTCATAGAGCCGGGTCACCATGCGGTTGACTTGGCGCAGGCGACGGGCAATGCAGTCCTGCACCATCTCTTGGGCAATGTCCTTAGGCGTACCATAAATGTTCAGGGTGGAGTCGGTTGGAGTCATGGGGGAGGGAGCGGCGATCGCAATAGACGGTCGATTTAGCGTTGATTATGCAACCTCTTGCCACAAAAGATAACAGCCGACCCCAAAAAACTTGTTTTAAAGTTCCACAGTGCTGGAACTTTTCTGGCCCATGCCCCAGACCTGGGCAGCTCGCAACATTGCTTAACAATAGGCCATACTGTAACCAGCACTTGGCACAACTGGCATGGATCACATTTGGGCAATTGGGCTCATTATTTTGGCAGCATCGACCATCCAGAGCCTGACCGGCTTTGGATTCGCGCTGATCGCGGTCTCGCTACTGCCCATGCTGATGGATTTGCAGGTAGCCGTACCGCTGATTGTGCTGATTTCGACTGTGGGCAACGCCGTCCTCTGCTGGCACTATCGCGACAGCATTGAAGGGGCGGCGGTGATCCGGCTGGTCGGGGCCGCCCTGGTGACGATTCCGGTGGGGCTGATTGGCCTGCACTACTTGCCCGAACACATGGCACTGCGGCTTCTGGGCGGAATTATTGTGGCCTACGTGGTCTACGACGGGCTAAAGCTCTCGCTGCCGCAACTCCAATCGCCTCGCTGGGCCTACGCCTTTGGTGCTGCGTCGGGCATCCTGACCGGCGCGTTTAACACCGGGGGGCCGCCCGTCGTGGTGTACGGCAGCTGCCACCGCTGGAGCCCGGAACAGTTCAAAAGCAACATGCCGAGCGTCTTTTTCATGACCTCTCTAGGTGCGATCGCACTGCACTCCTGGCAGGGCCACATCACTCCCGCCCTGCTGCAGACCACCCTCTACGCCACGCCGTTTTTTGCGGGGGGGCTCGCCCTAGGACTGGGCCTCTCTCGCTATATCGAGGCGGCCCAGTTTCGGTATTTGGTGCTGGTGCTGCTGGGCATTATGGGGATACGGCTGCTATTTTGACGACTTTTGAAACACGTAGATATCGGCCTCATCATTCTCTAGCAGCCGCGCTAGCTCTTCCACCGAGACCCCAGAGATCTTGGCCATTTCCTTCTGAGTATCCGTTTTAGACGCCGCTTCAGTTTCGGTCTTCTTATTACCAAAAACGAGAATAAGCGCCACGATAAATCCGGTAATGACAACACCAGGTGACATGAGTGAATCCTCGAACCTGTTTTCTAGTTAGAAGAATCAGGGGAGCACTGCTGATTTCCCGAAAGTTCCATCAAAAGTTGCTGATTCTTTATTTTCAGACACATTCGTTACAAATCGGTCATGTAAGCTTTTCATAGATGCTCTAGCCATAGCTTACTCGAACAGTCGAGTAATGGATCCTATTTTCTCGGTATATCTCGATCGAGGCTTGCCTCAAGCGGTAAAAACTGTCCCCACCTCTCCCACAGCATGACGGAACAACAGCTGCAGTCTAGCCAATCCACCGTTTAGGCCAGAAGGTTCAGCGTGACTCATCGGCTGCTGGCTGCCGCCGGGGAATCTCAATGATGAACGTGGTCCCGGCAGCAGAGGTCTCACACCGCAGACGACCGCCATGATTCTCGGTAATAATCTGATAGCTGATGGACATGCCCATGCCTGTCCCCTTACCCACGGGCTTGGTCGTAAAGAAAGGGTCGAAAATGCGCGCTTTGACATCGGCGGGAATACCAGGACCGTTATCGGCAATGTGGATAGCAATGCGATCGGCACCGGCCGGCTGGGTAGTGATGGCCAGAGTGCTGGGCGATTGGGCCATGTCGGCAGGGGTGCGGGTGCGATCGCGATCTTCCATCGCATCGAGGGCGTTGGTCAAAATATTAATCACCACCTGATTGAGCTGCCCCGCGAAGCACTCAACCGCAGGCAGCGTCCCATATTCCTTGACGACCTGAATGGCTGGGCGAGCCGAGGTGGGCTTGAGACGATGCTCCAAAATCACCAGGGAGCTGTCAATCCCAGTGTGAATATCGACCGATTTGCAGGCCGCCTCGTCCAGGCGAGAGAAGGTCCTGAGCGAGCTGACAATTTCGCGGATGCGTTCAGCCCCCATCTTCATCGACGTCAACGTCTTCGGTAAATCTGTTTGTAAGAAAGCCAGATCAATCTGTTCAATCTCCGCCTGGATCTCGTCAGCCGGGGTCGGGTAGTACTGCTGATAAAGGGCGACTAGATTCAGGAGGTCAGTGGCATAGTCATTCGCCGGTTTGATGTTGCCGTAAATGAAGCTTACCGGGTTGTTAATCTCGTGAGCAACACCCGCTACCAGCTGGCCCAGTGACGACATTTTCTCACTTTGGATCATCTGCAGCTGCGTTTTTTGTAGCGCCTTCAGGGCCATTTCTAGCTCCTGGGCTTTTTGCTGAACCGCTAGCTCTGAGTGCTTTTGAGCGGTAATATCTCGGGCAATGCCTTGAAAACCCACGACGTCACCCCCAACATTGAGGATGGGAGAGTTGTTACACGTCACCCACAGCCACCGATCGCTCTGTTGGTGCTTGACTCGAAATTCTAGATCAGTCTGCTTCTGCCCCGTTGAGAACAATGCCTGATTGGACGCCATGACTCGAGTCAGGTCACCCGGATGAACCAAAGAAATCAGCGACTGGTGGAGAAACGCTTCGACGTTGTATCCCCATAGAGAATGAAACTGCGGCGATAGATAGGTAAATCGACCCTCTACATCCACCGCATAAATGACATCGTCCGCATCTTCAACCAAGCGCCGAAACTTAGCCTCACTCTCGGCAATGGCCGCTTCCGCCGCTTTGCGCTCGGTGATGCTTAGACCTGTGCCACGGAAGCCCGAAATATTACCGTCACTGTCGAGTATGGGAACCCCGCTGACCGATTCCCAAACCATTTCACCGGAGGGCAAAATATTACGATGTTCGAGCTGGAACGCCGACCGATTAGCCGCCGCTGTCTGAACGATGGCCTCGACGGCAGGAATGTCGTCTGCTGGCATAAACTCAAACGGCGTATGCCCAAGCAGCTCGGTTGGACTGTGCCCTTTCACCGCCTTAGACCGCTCTGAGACAAAGGTGTACTTACCCTCTGCCGTGATCTCCCAAATGTATTCTCCTGCGGCCTCGGTCACATCTCGAAAGCGCTGCTCGCTTCGCTGTAAAGAAATCTCTATCGCTTTGCGATCGCTAATATCCTGAGCTAGACCGATCAGCCCAATCACGTTACCGCTGAGATCGCGAAGCGGTGTCTTGCTGGTCAGGTAGGTCGCCTCCGTGCCCGCTCTCTCAATCGTCTCTTCAAAACACTGAGGCTGGCCAGCAGTCATAATCTCCCGGTCTTTCGCCATGATTTCAGCCGCAATCTCGGCAGGCAGCAGCTCGGCGTCGGTTTTACCCAAAATCTCAGCAATGGGTCGGCCCAAAAATTTGGCTAGGTTTGAGTTTAGAGCGATGTGGCGTCCCTGCCGATCCTTAGCAAAGAAGAAACCCGGAATCGTTTCGATCACAGAATTGAGCAGCGCGTTAGTCTTCTTGAGAGCCGCTTCGGCAGCTTTGCGCTCGCTGACATCTCGAACGATGGCTAGGCCATGAGGAGTACCGCCGTAGAAGAAAGGCACGCTTTTGATTTCTACGTCGATGACCGAACCGTCCTCATGAAGGTCAGCAGCAACACAGGTATATCGTTCCCCAGCCTTCGACGCTGCCATGAACTGCCCAAACTTTGCCAGCGAGTTGGGATGCACAATCTCAGTCGGCTCCAACTGCATAAATTCTTCGTAGGTGTAGCCATGGATCTCACACATGGCTGGATTCGCCGCGACCACCTTGCCCGTTTCCAAGTCGTTGATAATGATGCCGTCGTTGATCGACTCAAAAATACTTCGGTACTCAGCTTCCTTAATCTGCAGGGCCATTTCAATCGCTTTACGCTCGCTGATGTCAAAGGTCGTAAGCACAATCCGATATATCTGCCCTTGAGCGTCTAGTAAGGGCATCAGCCGGGTTAAGAACCAGTGGTCCTGACCGTGCAGGGAAATGCATTCCTCATAGGTGATCGAATCGTTCGCAGCCACACAGCGCTGAAAGTTTTGTCGAATCTCGGCCCCCTGGTCGGCCCCAAACAGATCTTCTGGAGATTGACCCGCAGCGGTCTCACTGGCGATTCCAGTCGTCCTTTCAATTACCGCATTCCAGCTGAAAAAGCGAAACTCATTCTCGGCAAGGATGTCGATCAGGATTACCCCGTGACTGACTCCCTTGTAGGTACTTTGTAATAAATCCGCCTGTTCCTGAACCTGGGACTCTAACACCTGCCGCAGCGTTCTTTCTTGCTGTAGCTGCTGGGTGGCTTGTGCCAGTTCATCTGTTCGCTGGGCTAAGGCCGCCTGGCAAGCGGCCAGGGTCTGGGGGATTTGTTGTCGGTCAAAATCAGGGATGCTCGTCAGCATAAGCAGTCATGGCAGAGGTAGACACCTATCCCCTGGGGCCGCAGACAGACAGCGGTAACCACAGCGCAGAGGATGCTGCTAGGGTTCCCAAAACAGTGTGCAACTTAGTTTGTGGAGGGTCGCGACGGTGAGTGAGCTGGGAAAAAGCGATGCCTCGACTGCATCCAACCGAAAGGTGCGAGCCGTATGTTTAAGAGATAGCTAGATTGGACGCCTGTGTGATCGACCGTCGTAGCCGCATGTCGGCTCGCTTAATTCAACGGACGCTTGAGGCGGGCGCGATTACCGACGCTGCGCTAGTAGAGCGATTGTGGCAGGGCGATCCGACAGCGCTGGGACAGATTTACGATCGCTACTCTGGTCTGGTCTACACCACAGCGGCCCGTAGCCTGGGGGATGTTACGAGCGCCGAAGACCTGACACAGGATGTGTTTTTGACCCTGATGCGGCGGCGCACGTACGATCCGAAACGCGGTTCACTGGGGAGCTATCTGAGTCTGCTCACCCGGTCTCGGGCCATCGATCGATTGAGAGCCCGCACCACCCGGCAAAAGTATCACAATCAGTTGTATCAGCAACCTATTAGCCCTTCTCCGACTCCGATGGAACATGCTAGCCAACAGGAAAGACATACTCAGGTTCGCGCCGCTCTGGCCCAACTCAGCGATCAGCAGCGGCAGGTGTTGGAGCTCAGCTACTACGAAGGACAATCGCAGGCTGAGATTGCCGACCGCTTGGGCATCCCCCTCGGCACGATCAAGAGCTGGGCCAGACGCGGCCTGCTGAAGTTGCGATCGCACCTCCAAACCGAGCTGAGCGAGGACTAGTCATGAGCGAACTGTCGGACGAGCTACAGGTATTGGCCGCAGGCTACGTGCTAGGCGACCTCAGCTCCGCAGAGATGGCCGAGTTTCAAGCGCAGCTATCGACTAATCCTCAGCTCGTACAAGCCGTCACGGATCTACAGGAGACCCTGTCCCTGCTGCCCTACGGTCTGCAGCAGCAGCAGCCCGATCCAAGGGTGCGATCGCAGCTGCTACAGGCCGCTCAGCCGGTCATGCCCGTACCCCATCGACCGAGAATACGGATAGGGGCTCTGGTGGCGACCTTGGTTGCGATCGCATTGGGCGGCTGTAGTCTGGGGTTATGGCTGCGGGTCATCGATTTAGAAATCCGACTCGCGTCAGCTCAGCGCCTTTTGGCGATGGATTCGACCGAACCTAAGGCCGCTCCTCCTATGCTTACCATTAGCCCCCCCGAGGCGGTAATGAGCCAGCAGTGGTCGGGGCTCGCGGCGCTCATTGATGACCACCGTAAGGCACAGGGCTTACCTTCTACCCAAGCATTGCCTGGGGCAGGCGATCTGCAGATAGCGCCCCTTCCTGAGGCCATGCCCACCCTAGACTTGCCTCAGGCCGAGCTGGTCAGCAGCAGCAACTGCCAGTTCGACAACGCCCAGGGGTTTAGAACAACTTACCGGCTAAGGACTGAAGGCTTGGTTTCTGTTTACCGCATTGATCTCAGCGGCGATCACTTTCCCGAACTCACCAACGCCTACGTCACCCTCAATTACCAGGGCATTAACCTGGTCTTCTGGAAAGAGGCAAACTACCTTTACGCACTGACCGCTTCGATGCCCTTGTCCAATTTGCAAACCCTCGCCCAATCCCTAGAGTCGATCTAGCAGCCATCGGGCTTAATAGGTGGCATTTAGCTTTTGGTTGAGGTGCTCCTGGTTGAGCATGGGCGCGTAGCGTGGCGGCTGCTCAGGCGTTGCGCAGCCGGGCAGGCAGGCCAGCACGACGTCAGGATTCGGGTCGCAAAAGACGGCCACCGAATAGCGAGCCTGCTGCGAATCACAGGGGCACACACGATGGGGCGTTGACCGTAGCCGGTCGTTCGTCCAACGCTGCATAGCGTCTCCCACATTCACCACCACCGTCTCGGGCAGCGGTGGGGCGGCGATCCATTGGCCGTCTCGCGTCTGTACTTCGAGACCGCCCTGTTCGTTCTGCAACAATAGCGTGATGCTGCCGTAGTCGGTGTGGGCACCGGCTCTGAGCTGCCCTGGGGCAGGCGGCTGTTCGATCGGGGGATAGTGCAGTAGGCGAAGGAAATAGTTTTGCCCGTGTTTGTCGTCGAAATAGGTCGGCGGCAGGTCAAGTGCGATCGCAAATGCCCGGAGCACGTTGGGCGCCACCGTCTGCCTGCAGCAGTCGTAAAACGCCGACACAACAGCCCTAAAATCCGGCTCGTCGGGTGGCCATACGGCCTGAAGTCCAACGTTGAACGCTTCCTTTAGATCACCGGGTTGCCCTGGGTCCAAACGCTCTTGCCGGAGGCCAACATAGCCACAGTTAGTCTCCGCCGATCGCGCTAATGACCGCTTGACCCCATCGGGCAGGTCAAAAAAGCGTTTTGACTGCAGCTGCAGCTGCTCCACCAGCACAGGCGGAATACCGTGGTGACGCAGGTAGAAAAATCCAACCTCATGGCAGGCCCGATAGATGCTTTCGGCCACTGACCGCTGAGCCTGCGCTTCGTCCGTCAGAAACGGAGCAAAGTCAATCACTGGAATTTTCACAATCGCGCCTCCACATCTCTCATCTACAACTCATTCTAGGGATGGCCCCAAGTTCTATAATTCCGAACAAAGGGCATTAGCCCCGTACCTCATCCCCAAAAAAATCATGCAAACTACTGAAAAAACCCTTGCCGACCAAATTCAGGAATTTCGAGCAGGCTTTCGCGAAAACGTAGACCAGGCGATTCAGGACGTGATGAACACGGCAACCGACGTGCTCGAAGCCACGGGTGTTGCTAACAATGCGCTGTCAGTCGGTGCACAGGCACCTGACTTTGCTTTACCAAACGCCACAGGTACAACCGTCAAACTCAGCGAACTTCTGCAGCAGGGTCCGGTCGTGATTAACTTCTACCGAGGCGAATGGTGCCCCTACTGCAATCTAGAACTGCGTGCCTTTCAGCAGCTGCTACCCGAGTTTAAGCAGGCTGGTGCCCAGTTGGTAGCCATCTCTCCCGAGCTGCCCGACCACTCCCTAAGTGTGACCGAAAAGAACGAGCTAGAGTTTGCCGTGCTCAGCGATGTGGGTAACAAAGTTTCTAAAGATTATGGTCTGGTCTTCACCCTGGACCCCACCCTACGCCCCATCTACGAAAAGTTTGGAATTGACGTTCCTGCCAGCAACGGCGACGACAGTTACGAACTCCCTATGCCCGCAACCTACGTGATCGATCAGAGCGGCAACATTCGCTTTGCCTTTGCCGACGCAGACTACACCAAACGGGCCGAGCCACAGGCAGTGCTAGCGGTTGTTAAACAGCCCTAGTTTGAGCATCTTTCAAGATATGACAACGAAGGCGAAGCTCGACTGCAGACCAAGAGGGCAACAGAATTGAGAGCTTCGCCGCCTAAATGGTCTCAACTAACGTAACAGCACGGACCGCCCTACACTTCTCCCCAGCCAGGCTGCAGCCGTTTCATGACTGGGTTATAGGCTTTGAAGTAGGCAATCGAGCCCACCTGCCGTAGCAGCGCTTTTTGCTGCGTGTCAGCCCCCATGCAGCGTTTGCAGACGGGATGGGTCACCTGGAACCGGTCGAAGCCTGCTCGCAGACCGCAGGCAGGCTGTTGCTGATCGAGAATGTCAACCAGAGAATGTTCATTGAGATTTCCCAGCGGAATCTGGCCATCGTAGTCTTTGCAACAGGGTACAACAGTTCCGTCGTAGAGAATACCGGCCTGATCGGTCGTACCATTGCAGTAGCCAAAGCTGGCGGGAACCACCGTGTCGCTTTCAACATTGCCCCAGCTATCGAGGGGAAACGTCTCTAGGGCCAGCTTGGGCGTTAGCTCAATCACCTGCCAGCGACCGGGTTTATGTCGCGCAATTTTCTGTTGTAGCTCTGCATCACTGGGGCGCTCGGTAGCCTTCTCTAACAAGCGATGAGCCCAGCTCGTCAGCTCTTGACGCATCTGTTCTTTGCCTTCTACCACGTGCATCTGCTTGTGGGGTACCAAAAAGGGATGGGGGGTGGTATCAAGAAACTTGAGGTGAACCCGAGTGTTAGAGTCACGGGCGGCCAGGTTGGCCCGTACGTAATTGGTGATGCCCTCAAAGTACTTGTCGGGCTTGAGCATGGGCGGCGCACCGCGAATAATGAAGGTATCGGGGTCAGGGGTCTGCAGTGAAATGGTGACCTTGGGAATGTCAGACGAGACTAGTTTTTGAATATGCTCTGGGCGCAGGTGAAAGGTGCTGCCGTTGGTGGTCAGGTGCAGGCTCAAGCGGCGGTCGAGGGCCAGTGCGATCGCATCAAAAATATGGGGATAAATCAGCGGCTCTCCCATCAGGTGAAACGCAACCACCTTAGCCAGGTTTTTCTCGGCAATCTCATCGAGCGCTTGGGTCAGCAGCGGCAGCGCCATGTGCCCCCGCTTACGCGCCATAATCGCGTCGGGGCAAAACTCACACTTAAAGTTACACACGTTCGTAACTTCTAAATGAATCCGCTCAAGCCGGGTAACTGCCATCGTGTCGTTCAACCAGTCAACGTCACTAGAGCCTAGCAAGCCCGTTCCAATCCTTCGTGAATGCCAGATAAGAATTTGACGACTCTTAAACCTTTTAGGGAAGATAGCCTACCGGTGTCCCGTATCCCTTAGCCTGTATCCACCCTTCATACAGGTAACCCGTCTAATGTCCCTGATCTCTTCCCTCTCCGAGTCTGTTGCCAACGTGGCCCAATCCCCCAGCACCCTTCCCAGCCGCAGCGAGCGACTGCGTCAATATGCCGAGCAAGACGCCCGGCTCGGTAGCCCGAATCCGCGCTATAAGCAGTGCAAACTGTATTGCGATCGCTATCTGGATGTTCGCATCGGGCTCGTAGGCACCGATGGCCTGACCGACACTGACTGGGATCTGACTATCTTCTAGCTGCAGAGCGTCCTCAAAACAGCAGGGAAGCCGTTCGTAGACGACTCCCCTGCAACAGCACACGCCCATGCCCGACTCTAGGACTCCGCACCCTTACTCTTTTTGACGTGTTCCATAATTCGCATCTTGCGAGCAGTATTGCCCTTGGGCACCGGCGTCACATCGTCGAGCTTGATCGTGGAACTCAGCGAAAGGTGCTGCTTGATCTGGTCTTTGTCTGCCATAACTTAGGAGAGTGGGTGAGTGTAAACGTAATAGTTCTCAACAATTATGAGAGCGTTAGGGAGGGTGACCGCACTAAAGAAAATTGGCTGCCTCACGCCCCAAAAGGCAAAGACAACCAAGGCAATCATCACTATGTGGCACCCCAGCTAGGTCGTCCCAGATCTGAGGTGCCTTCATATTTGTTAATATACGACACCTGACGGATAGAGTGCTAGCTTTTCTGAGATTTTATGCATAGCGTGGTGATCGGCGGGGGCGCAGCCGGTTTTTTTGGCGCGGTGACGGTGGCCATGGCTGCGCCTAGCCTACGCGTGACGCTGCTAGAAGCCGGACCCAAACCCTTGAGCAAGGTTCGAATCTCGGGCGGGGGCCGGTGCAACGTCACCCATCACTGCTTTGACCCGGCTCAGCTAGTGCAGCACTATCCCCGTGGGGGTAAAGCCCTGCGGGGCGCGTTTTCCCGATTTCAGCCGCAGGATACGATTGCCTGGTTTGCCGAGCGGGGCGTGCAGCTCAAGACCGAGGCCGACGGACGCATGTTTCCGGTCACCGACGACTCGGCGACGATCATCGACTGCCTGACACGAGCCGCGTTGGAAGCTGGGGTGCGGGTGCGGACCCGCTCGCCGGTTGCATCCGTCGCTCGGCAGAATGACAGATTCGAGGTAACGCTAAAGTCAGGGGAAGAGCTGAGGTGCGATCGCATTCTCCTAGCCACTGGCAGCAGCTCCCAGGGTTACCGTATTGCCCAGTCCCTCGGCCACACGATCGAGCCGCCGGTCCCGTCTCTGTTCACCTTCAACGTCAAAGACGCCCGCCTGCACGACCTCAAGGGGCTTTCGGTCAATCTGGTAACGCTCAAGCTCAAACTCGAAGGGGTGAAGAAACCCCTGGAGCAGACGGGACCGCTGCTGATTACCCACTGGGGTCTAAGCGGGCCAGCCGTGCTCAAGCTGTCGGCCTGGGGAGCGCGACACCTGCAGCAGCAGCGGTATCGGGCCACGCTGACGGTGAACTGGCTGCCGGATATGGGTCAGGACGCCATTCGAACCGAGTTAGTCAAGCTAAAGGAAGTGCGATCGCGCCAGGCTCTCGCCACCCACGGCCCCTTCGACTTTCCCAAACGACTGTGGCAATATCTGCTGCACCGCTGCAATCTAGACCCCCAGCTGACCTGGGCAAATCTGTCCAAAAAAGGGCTCAACCGTCTGGTACAGGAGCTCAACCAAGGTGAATACACCGTTGCAGGCAAGGGCGTATTCAAAGACGAATTCGTCACCTGTGGCGGCGTTCGCCTCAAAGAAGTGAATTTCAAAACGATGGAAAGCCGGCTGTGCCCAGGACTGTTCTTTGCCGGAGAAGTGCTCGACATCGACGGCGTTACCGGCGGCTTTAACTTCCAAAGTGCCTGGACGACGGGCTGGCTAGCAGGCCAGTCGATGGCCACCCTAGAATATGAGCAGAGCAATCACGCTTCTCAACATGGTCTTATTACCTGAGCATCCGACCCAGATATTACCGCTAGTGAACGGCGATCACCTGACCCAGGCTGAGTTCGAGCGCCGTTACGCGGCGATGCCGCATATCAAGAAAGCCGAACTGATTGAAGGAGTGGTCTACATGCCTGCCGCGCTCAGGTACCGTCAGCACGGACAGCCCCACAGCGATGTTGTTCTTTGGTTAGGGACCTATGCAGCGGCGACGCCGGGCATTGAAGTCGCTGACAACCCCACTGTCCGCCTGGATCTGGACAATGACCCGCAGCCCGACGCGCTGCTGCGTATTGACGAAGCTGGCGGCGGCCAATCACGCATCAGCGAAGACGACTACGTTGAAGGGGCCCCCGAACTCATCGTAGAAATCGCAGCGAGCAGCGCTGCCTACGATCTGCATGAAAAGAAAAATGCCTATCGACGCAACGGCGTACGCGAGTACATCGTCTGGCAGGTAGCCGACCGACAAATCAGCTGGTTCCGCCTCGAAGCAGGTACCTACAAGCTCATCAGCCCCGACAACGACGGCATTATTCACAGCGCTGTCTTTCCCGGTTTGGCCCTGGATGTCGAATCGCTCCTCAGTCACGATCTGATGGCCGTGATCGAAACGGTCCGAAACTGTTTTGGCTCCGAAGCCCATCAGGCGTTTATCGCCCGACTGGCCCAGCGCTAAAGTCCTACAGCGTTTGCGACACTAGCAGATCAGCCGCTGGCTCATCTTTCTGGCTAATCTTTAAAGGAGCTGCGGGGCAAGAAAAAGCAGGAACCGACTAAGAACGACAGCCCTTCTACCAGATGTACGTAGGCAGATCCAGAGGGCTGATTGGACAGCTCCACCAGCGCGTCAGCCACGAAAAGCGCGGAGCCAATAATAAACAACCAGGCTGCGATCGCAACTCGATCTTTCATACCCTACATCCGATCCAGCACGTCAATCCCCAGTAGCGAGAGCCCTAGCTCCAGGGTTCGTGCTGTCAAGTCGCAGAGCATCAGCCGCGAGGTGCGCTGCGGTTCTTCCGCCTGCAGCACAGCACAGCGATCGTAAAACTGATTGAACTTTTGACTCAGCTCGAACAGATATTGGCAGAGCCGGTTGGGCAACAGATCCCGCGAGACCTCATCAATGGTCTCGTCTAGCTGCAGCAGATGTCGCGCTAGCGCTAGCTCAGTTTCGTCTCCCAAGTGAATCTGGGCCTCGGCACCCAAGTTCTCAAAGTCAATCCCCCCCTTACGGCTGATGCCCTGCACCCGCACATAGGCATAGAGCATATAAGGGGCCGTGTTGCCCTGCAGCGCCAGCATCTTATCAAAGCTGAACACGTAGTCGCTGGTGCGGTTCTGGCTCAGGTCCGCGTACTTGACGGCCCCGATACCGACCTTTTCCGCGACGTTGGCGATAAATGCCTCAGACTCGGTCCGGTCTTCAGAGTGAATGCGCGACTCCAGATCGGCCCGCGCCCGTTCCACCGCTTCGTCGAGCAGATCTTTGAGCTTGACCGTTTCGCCGGAACGTGTCTTAAATTTCTTCCCGTCTTCGCCCTTTACCAAGCCAAAGGGTACGTGGGTCAGCTCAACCGACTCAGGAATCCAACCGGCTCGGCCCGCCACCTGAAACACCTGAGCAAAGTGGGTCGCCTGTCCTGCATCGGTTACGTACAGGCTGCGCTCAACGCCGTCCTGCCGTACCCGGTAGCGAATCGCCGCGAGGTCTGTCGTTGCATAGTTATAGCCACCATTCGATTTTCGAATAATCAGCGGCTGCGGGTCCCCGTCTTTGTTGGTAAACCCTTCGAGAAAAACAACTTTAGCGCCCTGGTCTTCTTCTAGCAGGCCCAAAGTCTCTAAATCTTGCACCACATCTGGCAATAGCGGATTGTAGAACGACTCGCCCCGCTCAGTAATCTCAATATTGAGCCGGTCATAAATTTTCTGAAACGCTGTGCGAGACTGCTCACACAGGACAGTCCAGGCTTTGCGAGCCTCCGGCTCACCCGACTGCAGCGCAACAACAGCATCGCGAGAGACCTGCTTGAAGTCATCGTCATCATCGAACCGCCGCTTGGCCTGCTTGTAAAACGCCACCAGGTCACCAATATCGACGGAGGAACCCTCCTCAGCTGCCTCGGGGCTGACCTCTCGCAGGTGGGTAATCAGCATGCCAAACTGGGTGCCCCAGTCGCCTACATGGTTGAGCCTCAGCACATCATGCCCGAGAAACTCCAGCACGCGCGCCAGGCTGTCGCCAATAATCGTCGAACGCAGATGGCCGACGTGCATTTCCTTGGCAATATTGGGGCTGGAGAAATCGACAATAGACCTTTGCGACTGCTTGGCCGGGGCGACCCCTAGACGCGCATCGGCATGGATAGCCTTTAGCTGAGCTTCTAAATAGGCAGGCTTGAACTTGAGATTGATAAAGCCGGGACCCGCAATTTGGGGCGGCTCACACAGGTCAGCCACATTGAGATGTTCGACAATTTGAGTTGCGATCGCACGCGGCTTCTCTTTCAGCGGCTTCGCCAAAGACATGGCCACGTTCGCCTGATAGTCCCCAAACTTAGGATTACTCGTCGACACCAACACCGGGTCAGTTTGCGAAAAATCAGGCCCGAACGCAGCTACCATCGCAGCTTGCAATCGAGCCTTAAGGTCGTCAATGGTAGAAAGCATAGCGGCAGCCTGACAAGCGTCTCAAAGCGTCAACAGTCCTCTAGCATCATAGACGGCGTTGCGGACCCTGAGCGATCGCCTTGTCAGGCACCAGCGACCGACTCCCTAAGCTTGGCTGCGGTCGGAATCGCGGCGACGCAGTCCCAGGGCGCTCAGCGAGATCGCACCCAGGCCGAGTAATAAGGACGGCTCAGGCACCCCGGTCGGCGGCGCCATCTTGACTGTTGGCATTTCAATGACGTCGTAGTAGTTGAACTTGCCATAGTCAAACTGGGCCAGGCTACCGTCGGCGTTATAGGCCGCCGTCAAATCTTCCACGCCATGGAACCAGATGCCCACTTCTTCAGCAAAGTGAACCCCCTGCCAGTTAGGGTCAATATCATCGCGGCTGTTGAGCGCCGTTGCATCCAACTCAAAACTGTAGGTTTGAAACTGCGTTGAGCGGTCTGACGTCAGCGGCACTGACCCCAGATATATCGCGTCCGCCGCTTTCCAGCTGTCACTGTACCAAGTGCCGTCGTACTGATACATCGACACCACATCATTCAGTCCATCCAAGTAAAAGATGGGATATTGCGATTCGGTTCCCTTAGGCTCACCGCCGTCGTTCACGACTAGCCAAGCCCCGTCAATCACAGCGTCTTTGTTTTGTGCCGTTGGGTAAGTAGACGCTCTAAAGGTCGATGACCAGGTCAGCACTTCGGTTTCAGTATCAAAAGACGTTGTGACCCCTAACGGCACACCCGTCCAAGTATTGCGGTCAATCTCACCTGACTCAAATACAAATGTTGAAGCGGCTGCAGGCCCCGCTATCAAAGCAGCCGTCGTGAGGACGGTAGCTGTCCCTAATGTTAGTCGCATGTTTCTAATTCCTTGACAAGAAGCCCACCGGATAATCTGCACCCTTGAACTTTTCTTTCTAGGTAAACCTGTAAATTCTTAGGTCCAGACCTCCTAAGAACTCGAAAGAAACGCTGAGATAGAATTACTGACGCCTCTATCGAACGAACCGCCGTAATTGGTCAGATACACTTAATTTTGCTTCCAATTACTAATTTTCAGTAACTGTTTAATGAATTATTTATGATTTTGGCCAATATGCTTTGCCAAATCAGCACAGTTGTAGGTGTCTGACCTTCCTTAGATTCTAAGTAGTTTTAACTACATGTATCGCGTTTTTTGATTTTATTTAACCTACTTGCACTGAATAGGCAGCAAAATTTTGCTGCGCGGATTGCACAGATCCGATGTGATGAAAGCAATTTTCTTAATACCAGGACTTAATGCCGCAAGGGATACCTCCCATTACGGCTAGCCGTCAACGATGCTGCGCCCAATAGTCGGCATCGCTCAATAACTGTTGAGTGTGCTTCACCCGATCTAAAAACAGCATGCCGTTGAGATGATCGTGTTCGTGCTGAATGATACGAGCAATGAAGTCGGAGAAGACCCGCTGCTGTGCGCGTCCTTGCCGGTCGGTATAAGCCACCTCAATATGGCTTGCTCGACGAATATGCCCACGCCAACCCGGAACGCTCAGGCAACCTTCCCACCCCGACTGCTCGGTCTCTGACCAGCCGGTAATCCTAGGGTTGATGAGGGCAGTCGGGGCCATGGTCGGTGCATCGGGATAGCGGTCGTTGGGTCGTGAGGTCACGACAAACAGGCGTTGGGGAACCGCGATCTGCGGGGCAGCGATACCGACGCCTGAACGGGACTGGGCAATCGCGACCAGACGGTCAATCAGCGACTGGACAGCCGGGGCTGTTGGATCGGGGACGGGGTGCGATCGCACCCTCAACCGCCGATCGCCCAACTGCAAAACTTCCGGTACTGGGCGAGTGGCTGAAACCCTATCCGCCACAACAGAATTTTCCAAGCAAAATTAATCCTTAAGATTGTGTTCCAAATTACTCACTCGAAGCATTGATCCCTCGATCTCAGCCCTACTTAGGGGTATTCAAAGCACAAAACGAAGCAAATTTCTGTTATTCGCACGACTACCCATGGCAAAAATTGTAGTTTATCTTCGATAGGCCAGGGCAATCGGGCGGACTCAGTCAGCTCCCTCATTTTAGTCAGTTTCTATATCTAGACTGCGGACAGCACGTTCGCGCTACATCTAGTAGGCTAGTAAGTCCTTACAGACATTTCAGTCGTTACTAACGTCTAAGTTTTGTATCGGTTAATGCAAAAAGCCGCGTTTTCAAAAGCGCGGTTTATTGGTGTCGCTTAGCATGAAAGTCGTCCATTACAACGGGGTTACGGAGGTTGGGTATGGATAAATCGGCAGGGCTTTGGGAGCAAGTCTTAGAAAGATTGCAAGGACACTTGAGCGGCCCAACCTTCGAAACCTGGATCAAGCCCGCGCAGGTGCAGGAGATCTCAGACACTCGTCTGGTCATTTCGACGCCTACCCCCTTCGCTCGCAATTGGTTGCAAAAGCACTACATGCAGACCATTGCCGACGTTACCGAGGAGGTCGTAGGCCACGGGGTCGAGATCGTCGTCACCGTTAACGAAGCAGAGGGCCTGCAGGGGGCGCAGGGTGCCCCAACCGAGGTGAACTGGCCCGCACCTAGCTCACCGCCACCGGCTGAACCGGCCAACAGTAACAGCTGGCGGTCTCGCAGCCCCGATTTGAACCCTAAGGCGGTCTTTTCCCGCTTTGTCGTCGGGGCCAATAACCGGATGGCCCATGCAGCGGCCCTCGCCGTCGCCGAGTCGCCCGGTCGGGAATTTAATCCGCTCTTTCTCTGTGGCGGCGTCGGGCTTGGCAAAACTCACCTGATGCAGGCGATCGGGCATTATCGCCTCGAAATTAATCCCAACGCTCGCGTGGCCTATGTCTCCACAGAGCAGTTTACCAACGACCTGATTACGGCTATTCGCCGTGACAGCATGCAGCGATTCCGCGAGCAGTACCGCGAGGTCGATGTGATCATGGTGGACGATATTCAATTCATTGAAGGCAAGGAATACACCCAGGAAGAGTTCTTTCATACCTTCAATACTCTGCACGAAGCCGGTAAGCAAATCGTGCTTGCCTCAGACCGGCCGCCTAACCAAATTCCCCGGCTGCAGGAGCGTCTGTGCTCACGCTTTTCCATGGGCCTGATTGCCGATATTCAATCGCCCGACTATGAGACGCGGATTGCCATTCTGCAGAAGAAGGCCGAATACGAAAACGTGCAGCTAGAACGAGAGGTGATCGAGTACATCGCGGCGAACTACACCTCGAACATTCGCGAATTGGAGGGGGCGCTGATTCGGGCCATTGCCTATACCTCTATCTCCGGTTTGCCCATGACGATTGCCAACCTCACCCCCGTCCTTAACTCCCCTGCAGAAAAGATTGAGGCATCGCCCCAGTCGGTGATCAGCGCCGTGGCGGATACCTTCGGCATTGCGGTGGACGATATCAAGGGCAACTCCCGCCGACGGGAAATCTCCCAGGCGCGGCAGGTGGGTATGTACCTGATGCGGCAGCATACGGACCTGAGCCTGCCTAAAATTGGCGAGGTCTTTGGCGGGAAGGACCACACCACAGTGATGTACAGCTGCGATAAGGTCACCCAGAAGATCAAGCAGGATCTCAGCCTGTCGCAGACGGTCCGGCAAATTAGCGATCGCATCAACCTCAGCAGCCAAAGCCGCTAGGGCCAGCTGTAGCTCATAACGGGTTTGTGCTCTGACGATACGGCCAGTGCCTCAGCCATCGCCGTTTTCTTGCAGGGAAGCGGCGATGGCTTGTTTTGGCCTGCCATCCACAGGGTCAGAATCAGTATGTTTAGTCGCGCTCACCAGAAAAAACGGAGCGAACGATCGGGTAATTACAGAGACTGGTGCGATCTCAGTGTGAAGAAACGTATGAAAAAGTTAGTTCAGACGATCTACTTTCCCTGTGGAAAACCCCGTTTTTTCTGTGGAAAAGCTGTTCATAGCATGGGGAAAAATTCCTCCTAAATGGGGAAAAAAGTACCGCCCCCACTGGGCTTGTGGAATACAACTGTATTTATCCACATCTTTTCCACAGAGTAAATCCACCGAAAACGCTTTTCAGGTAAAGCCTATGGCCGTTTGTCCACAGTTTCCACAGGCCCTACTACTACTAACTCTATTTATTTAAATAAAGATCTATTAGAGCAGACAAGCAAACAGACAGGTCGAAAAGCTTGCTTTGCTTCCGTCAAACAGGGTGTTAGGATTGGCATCCAATAGCCCAGTCTCAGCCAATTCCCCATGCAATTTGTCTGTTCTCAGAGTGAGCTGAACACCCATCTATCCTTGGTTAGCCGTGCCGTGCCGTCTCGCCCGAGCCGCCCTGTTTTAGGCAACGTGCTCATGGTCGCTAACCTCGATAATCAGCGTGTCACCCTGACCGGGTTTGACGAAACTCTGGGTATTCAGACCAGCTTTCTGGCCCAGGTCTCGGCTGCCGGGGCGCTCACCCTCCCAGCCAAGCTCCTCGGCGACATTGTCTCGAAGCTGCCTGCTGAGGATCTGGAACTCAGCGAATCGGAAGAAGATTGTGTGGTCACGCTCAAGAGTACTTCGGGTGAATACCAGGTCAGGGGACTGACCGCTGAAGACTACCCCAGCCTGCCCACCGTTGAAGCGGGTCAGTCCGCCCATCTGTCAGCCGAGACCCTGCTAGAAGGGCTACGCGGTGCGTTGTTTGCCACCAGCGGAGACGAAACCAAGCAAGTGCTAACCGGGGTTCACCTCGTGGCTGAACCTGAAACGCTAGAATTTGCCGCTACCGACGGTCATCGGCTAGCGGTGGTTCAGACGGTCGAGTCGGAGGAGGGGGCGGCGGTCGATGTTGCCATGAATGTGACGGTGCCAGGCAAAGCGCTGCGAGAACTGGAGCGCACCCTGCAGATGTATCAGGGCACCGAGCCGGTGGCACTGCGGTTTGACCCGTCACAGGTGATTTTCGAACTCGGCGATCAGCGGATTACGACCCGATTGCTGGAGGGACAGTACCCCAACTATCGGCAGCTGATTCCCCGCCAGTTTCAGCGTCAGCTGACGATAGATCGCAAACAGCTGGTGATGGCGCTAGAGCGAATTGCCGTGCTAGCCGGGCAGCGCAATGACATTGTCAAACTCTGCATTGACCAAGCCGGGCAGCAGCTGTCGCTGTCGGTAGAGGCGCAGGAGGTGGGCAGCGGGCATGAACGCTTACCGGCCCAGGTGACGGGGGACGACCTGGATGTCGCCTTTAACGTGCGTTACCTGCTAGATGGTCTCAAGTCATTCCCCAGCAGCGAAGTCCAGATCCAGTGCAATTCAGCCACGGAGCCTTCGATTTTGACCCCGTTGGGCGGCCTCAAAATGACATATCTGGTCATGCCGGTTCAGATCCGCAGCTAGGAGATGCCATAGGGGCGATGCTATCGCCTCTGTCGCGTGACTTAGAGCGGTTTGCTGGAGACGGTTCTACTGGGGACGGTGAACCGACGCATGGCTGTAGCCCCTACGACCTGTGACTATGTTTTGCGGCGGTTACGGGACCAAAAAAAATTGATTTTCCAGTATTCGCTCTAGCGGACGGGTACCCTAGAAAAGAAGGCTTGGGGGTCGACCCCGTTAGGAGACAACATGGACCTGGCACTGGCAGCGATTGTATTTGGTGCGGTATTAGTGCTCTTTAGTAAAGACGTGCTCAACGACTGAGACTCGATAGCGAGCAATTTCGCGCAAGGCTAAAACACTCAGAACACTCATCTGTTGCTACTTTAAGGGCGGCACGTTGGTTAGCATTCTTTGCGATCTAACCAGCTAAACTTACGGCTCAGCGACCACTGGCTCGGTGGGCTGACGGGTTCCGTAAAAATCGACCCGGTAGTCCGAGATTTTGACCCCGGTACGGGCTTCTACCTCGCGAATGAGCTGCTCGGGCAGGGTAAAGTCAACGTCGATGATCTGGTCGGTATCAGTACAGTTTACGTGGCTGTGGGAAGTGCTTAGGTGCCCATAGAGTCGAGCATCCGAGCGTTCTACGCACTCAATGATCTGGCTTTCTGAGAGCGCCTCCAGATTTTGGTACACCGACGTATGGCCGATGTCACAGCCTTCACGGTTCAGGCGATCATAGATGGCACGAGCGGACAGATGCTCCTGTGATTCCCATAGGAGCGTCAAAATAGCGCGACGCTGCTTGCTCAGTCGCATGCCTAAGCATTTACAGCGTGCGAATGCGTCTTCGAGAGTGTGAACCGGGGGATGAGAAGGAGCCATCGTTAACGCTAGTACAGCTTTTGACACTTCGCTGGCGGCATTGAGTAGGCTATTCTGCCAGGTCACGGCGTGCAATTATGACGGCGCGCAATGGTCAAGACGCAAACATCTAAGGTCAGCGCAATTAGTCCCTTCAGCGCAATCAGACCCTGGTGGCGGTTGGCGTAAGTCATACTCATTTCCACTTTAGCCCGATATTTTGCGAATGACTACAGCTCGCTGTCAGGGTTTGAGCGGGCCTGGGACAAAATTTCTTCGGCTCGGTCTGTCCGCAGCGGCTGGAGTGCGCCCGATCGGAGTCGGTCCAAATCTGAGTTGGTGGCAGTCGGTGCAGCTCCGGGGGAGGGGGTAGTGGGTGTGGCAGCTTTTGGCGGTGCGGCTTGTGGCTCAGCAGATGCGAGTGGCCGTGAGGCGCTCGGGGGCTGGGTCGGTGACAACAGAGCAAATGCGATCGGGCGATCGTTGTTTGTCTGGGGGGCGTCTGTCTTGGAGGCGTTTGCTTGGGGGGCGTTTGCCTGGGGGGCAGTGCCCGGCGCTGTGAATACTTCCGGATTATTCGCCTTCGGCGGGGGCTCGGTGGGGGCGTTAGCCGCCATGGCTTGTTGCATCTGGTAAGCGTCTAAGGCACTGGCAATCGCCTGCAGCCGACGATTTTGGTCGCGGCGGATGCTCTGGTACGTATTGCCCAAACCGGGGGCATTCCACCGTTGGGTTTTAGGGTTCATATAAGCGTAGGTGCGGGCCCAGAGAATAGCGTCATCGCCGGTGCGGCCTGCTTGGTGAGCCTGATGCAGGCGGTCGATATAACCGCCCTGGTTGAGGGCCGCTGCAGGGGATTGATTCGCTAAATCAAGGGCGTTCAGCCGTTCGACGAGGGTGAGCTGCAGGCCCAATCGATCCGCTTTAGAGACTAGCGATTTCTCTTGTCTGGCCAGTCTGGCCAATTGCTTCTCGTCTGCGGCCTCGGGCGAGTCGGCCCCGTGTTGGTAAGAGAAGGTGCCCAAATTCCAGACACCGTTACCCGGATCTGTGTGACCACGGTAGTAGCGCGTCCGCTCTCCTGTGGCCGTGCGGGTTCCCTCTGCGCTACCCACCACCCGAGCGACCAAAGAGTCTGACCCGCCTTCGAAGATCCAGTTGGTATTAGTCGCCTGGGCCGTAGCCGTCGTGGCTGGAGGCTGAGCCGGGGGGGGCTGTACGGTGGCTTCCGGAAATCCCAGCCCGATCGATTGCCGGGCGGGCGTTGCCGCGGGGGCCGCTGGTTGTTCCTTCGGGGCGGCCTCCTGTGAAGATGCCGGGGCTTGGGCAATCAGAGGGGGTATTACCCTGGGGCTAGGTAATGCACCAGGGGGGGGTGGCAGCTGGGCAACCGGGCCATCAGCGGACGTGGCTTTCGACTGATAGACCCTAGGGTTTTCGGTTGCGGCCTGTCCCCTGGTGGGAGGTTGGGTTGCTGCTGGTGGAATGGGCAGCGGGTAATAGTTTGCAGTAGGGGCGGTGGGGGTGGGTTCGTCAGTGATGCTGGTTGGGGCACTGCTCGGCAAATCAAAGGCGACCGCTAGGGTTTCAGCTGCTTGGGCGGATGGGGCGAGAGTGAGCAGCGCACCAGTCGCGACCCACATCGAGAGTGAAAGTCTGAGCGAAGGCATGAGCGGCAAATACTAATAGGGGCGTATCAATAGAGCTAATTGGGTAGTGCAGGCGATGCTGGGGCCTTGTCGGGTGGCGTAACGGATGTTTGGGTCACCGCATTGGGGTTGATGGCCCGTTCCAAGACGCCGGTTGAGGGTTCCACAATGATCCAAGTGCCATCGGGCTGACGGCGCAGGGTCGCAAACTGTAGGTAGGGTCCACTGCCAATGGTTTGACCGGCCCGGATGGGGCCATAGCGGGGCCGCTTTAGACCGCAAAAGCGAAACAGATAGGCCGGTACTTCGGCGGTGGAATAGATCACGCAGTGGGGTTCGACGGCGGCTTCGATATCGCCGGAAAAGGGCGCATAGAGCGGTGCGCCGCCTAAGTCAAGCGAAACGTCACCCAGACTGCCCGTGACCAGATGTGGACCGATGGTGTCCCCTGGTTTCAGTTCCCAGTCTTGCTGCACGTTAAGATTACGAGCGCTCGGTACTGTCGTTGCCTGACAGCTGCTCAGCCACAGTATGAGTAGGAGCCCAGTCATTCCTTGCCAAAGTTTCGAGGTGGCAAAGACCCGGACCTGGCGTGAACTATTCGAAGTTGAAGCGATAACCGGCATATTCGTCGTTTTCGTAGAGGATGACTAGCTTGGTGTCCGGATCGAACGCCAGGGGATAGGCTTCTCGCTCGGCATCGACCCCCGAACGCACTTTAAGGCTGGTGTACTGACAGTAGGGCTCATCAATGATTTGACGAACCCGAGATTTAGTGTCGCGTTCTGGAATCGCCAGTACCTGGGCTAGCTGCTCTCGGGTGATTTGAGAATTGGCCTGGACGACGGCGGTGCAGCTATCTGATTGGGCAACGGCGGGGGGCGATGCGGGCTGGGGAATCAGACGCCTCAGGCCTTGAAAATCGAACGCTAGCCCGGCCAGCGCACAGAGCAGTCCGGCTGCCAATAGGGGCTTAATTGAAGCAGACGGCGCGGGCGGGCGACTGTGGGAACGATGGGCTGAAACCATGATCAAAACCTCTCTGTGAAAAAATCTGCGAGTAAAAGCAAATGGCTGTGAAACCCTGGAGGGGTTACATAAACTGACCGCCGATGATGAGTCCGGCAACTGCAACCATCAGTCGGTAGCTCAGCCCTGATGTCCGCCGCTGGGTTAACGCGCGGTAGAGTGCGATCGCAACGACCCCAATCAGCACCATCACCAGGGGTGTCCAAAGTGCCGGATAAAACTGGAAGGCGGCATCCAGCAGCACGCGAACAATGGCAGCCCCACTGAACCAGATCAGGCCATCCATCAGCGTGAACGGCGTCTGGCGCGCCGGAGCCGGAGTCGCTGTCAGCTGAGCAAACTGCAGCTGTACCCAGTCCCAAACGGGCTGAAGTGTCTGTTGAACGATCTCCATCAGGCCTGACCCAACGTAGGGACCCAGTTCGTCACCTTCATCACGGCTGTACTCGCCGTAGGACTGACGCAGGGCTTGCGCCGTGGTCATGGCTTCGTACTCTGCCTGATAAAAATCCACAGTGTGATAACCGAGATTGAGCTGACCTCTGGGCGTCCGCTCGATCAGCGGGATAGCAACGCCCTCTTGCTCTACCAAAAACTGCACGGTCGCATCGAATTCGGCGGGCGTATCCCAACCGCGACGCTCAAACTCCAGCTCTAGCTGATCGACCCATTGCTTCAGCCCAAGTAGCGCACTCCCTTGTTGCTGACCCAGCTCATTAACCCGCAGGATTTGCGCTTCGCACTGCCGCTGTACCTGGGCGATCCACTCCGCGTCAGGGCCGACGCTGGACTGAACCGAGCGAGGCGGGGTGGCCTGCGATGGGATAGGTGGACGATGCTGCTTGAGGCTTTCGATGGCTGCGGTCACCTGAGCCAGATTCGATGGACTCTGCGATTGACGCGGTGGTAGCCAGGGGGACTGTGAGATCGCAGGCGCGGCTTCGGACTTGAGCGTTTGTAGTTTCTGGCGAATGGCTTGGAGTTCCATATCCGAATCGTTCATGGCGGGGACACAAGTGACGCAAAGCGAAGTAGAACAGATGATCTATTTCTATTTGAGTACAAGTGTACTATAACTCTTCTGGAATTTACCAACTTCATCAAAAAAAATAGAATCTTGCCTGAATGCCCTCTCTGAAAGGTGTTCGAGTCGGCTGAGATGCCAGCTAAGGCCGTAAGCGGGGGGACCGGCAGAGAGAAACTAGTACAGCGGTTGGGATAGCCAGACAGACAGGGCTACGGCGTAATCGCTGAGCCGCTGATGAATAGGGTCGCTTTGTTTTAAGCTGAGGGGCATGACTGTTTCGTTAGCAGGCCTTGCCCCAAGCCTGTGATCTCGATACCTGGGACGCGGAGGCTTGAGTGCCACTATTGCTTTGGGAAAACTTGATAAACATGCCAGCGCAGCAGTGTTGGCAAAATGAAGGGTGAAGGTTTGCGCCGAAGGTTTATGCCAACTTGTGACGAGCCCCCTAGTAAAGGAAGCAACGCAATCACCATTCAGTCATTACTGATTCAGTATGAGGAATTGCCATGACCGGAGTGATACCAAAATGGGTACGGGTGCCGACTAAGAGACCTGTCCCGCGCCAGGTGAACTACAGGACCACGATTCAAGCGGTGACGCAACCTTCCTTGATTGCGGATAATCCGGTCTATCACATGGCAATGATGGTGCTGCTGGCCGGGCAGGTGGTGATGCGTGTTGTCCAGGGCCGGTTCGAGCGCCGCAACATGATGGACCATCTGGCCTGTGCGGGTCCCGGTGCGATCGCACCCGTCATCCTCACCAACCTGTTCGCAGGCATGATTTTTGCTATCCAATCTGCCCGCGAAATGATGCGCTACGGCATCGTTACCCAGGTGGGCGGCGCGTTTGCCGTTGGCTACTGCCGGGAACTCGCCCCGATATTGACGGCGGCGGTCCTGGCCTGCCAGCTAGGGTCGGCCTTTGCTGCCGAAATTGCCTGTATGAAGCTTACCGAGCAAATTGATGCCCTTAAGCTGCTGCGGACCGATCCGATTGATTATCTAGTGGTGCCGCGGGCCTTGGCCTGCAGCATTATGCTACCGATATTGACGATCATCGGGCTTTTTGTGGGCGTGCTGGGGGGCGTAATTATCTCAGGCTATTTCTATGGGGTCCCCGCCTGGACCTTTTTAGAGGGCGTACAGTCAGCGCTAGTGGTACAGGATGTGCTGGCCGTGCTGGGTAAAGCTGTCCTGTTTGGTGGTGCGATCGCAATTATGAGCTGCAGCCGGGGGCTAACGGCCTCCTGCCATGGCAAGGGCGTGGGCCGCTCTGCCACATCCGCTATCGTCATTACCTGGGTCATGCTGTTCGTGTTGGACTTCATGGTGACCGTCGTCTTCCTCGGGCACCCAGGAACGGCTGCCGTATAGTGCTGTCACAGACTTGTTACAGCGTCGTCACCTGAGCATCATATACAGCTGCCACTGTAATAAATAGGAGTGATGATCCTTACACACACCATGCCCTCAGAAGCACTGAGGGCTTTTTTTTTGGGTAAATGTGGTCAGAATCGTTCGTACTCACCCCAAAATCTCTTTCTATTGACAATTCATGAAACTAACCTAGCCCTTTAAACCCTTCATGTTTAAAGGGTTTGATGCTCTAAAACTTCGGGATAGCTGGGCAAAATACGGAGGTAGCACCTTTCTAGTTCCATGAAAACTGTCGGTTATCTAGCGCTAGCTTTCCTATCTGCATTCCTCCTTGTGAGAGCCCTTGGTATTGTCTCAAATACGCTTTACGGTCTTCATCGCTGGCTGGCCTACAACAGCATTCCGGGCCTTATTGAAATTGGGTTCATAGGACTGTTGCTATACGGCATCTTCAAGCTAGCGACTGACTAGCACCCTATATCTCTGGTATTTCAATCACCCTTGAGCGATCGCAATACACTCTCATCAGCGTCCCCACCGACACGCGGCAGAGGTAGCTGACGTCTTTAAGCTCCATCTTGGGCACCAGCTCCGATATGAAGGTATGACGGCAGTTGTATTGACTGCCATAGAAGGCAACCCGCCCTTCTTCCACCAGGCGCTTCACCACGGGCCGCCAGATGTGAGTCTGAAAGCTGATGTAGTTGAAGGGCCGGTTACCGCCTTGCACTGACTTAAATATATAGTGGTTTCTGTCCTGTGCAGAATGCTCCCACAACCAGCCCAGCAGCGCCTGCATCTGGGCATTACACGGAAACCGAGTGGTACGGTAATTCTTCGTCGATTGCAGAATCTTGGTGTCCTGGGGGCAGGCCTCAGCAATCGCTAGCTGACTGAAGTTGACTGCCACGTGTGACCACTTCAGCGCGGCTGCCTCCTCTGGCCTGCAGCCGCTGTACATCAGGAAGGCGACCCACGGCCAGTATTTGGGCCGCTCTTCAGTGAACGTTTGGATGATGATGCCGCGTTCCTCTGCGGTGAATGCCACGAATGTATCTTCAGCATCCTTGCGCTGGCTGAGGTAGCGCTGTAGCCCGGTGAAGGGGTTCCACGGTAATAGGTCTTCGAAGACAGCCCAGTTACCGCAGGCATTGAACTGTACCAGCGTTCGCTTTGCGGTGTTTCGAGAGTAGTAGTCAAGCAGCCACTTGCGGATACCCCTAGCGTTATCGATATCGGGTGATAGGTCTTGCATGAGTAGAATCCTCTTTCTGACAGCAGCGTAGTCCCTCTTAACGGTGGAGGGCGATACGGACGGTGCGCGGAAGTCAACATAGGCGTCCCATAACTCCAAAAGTTCATCTAGTGTGATCGCCCTATCCATCACCCTCGCGACTCAGCCGCCGTTGCCGCCACTCATCGCTTTCGGGTGGATTCTCAGGGGTATTTTTAGTGGAAGTAGTCATCAGAGCTAGAACCTTGAGCCGCTTACAGTAGGCGGCCCATTCATCAGCCTGAGTAACCGTGTGGATGCTGTAGTAGAGATACACCCTTGATTCACTGCCATTCCCTTGAGCATCCAGTTGCTCAATCCGCTTCGGCGTTAGGCGCAGTTCAATAGCGTGCGGGGCATAGTCAACCCAATCAACTGAGTCTTCACGGGTCATACCCAAGGGTTTGTAGTTCCGATTCAGGATTACATAGCGACCATCCTCAATTCGGTGAATGCAGTATGGGAACTGGGTTTTGATTAACTTCACGTTCATGATTTACGCTCCTTGACGAGCTTTAAATCTGACACTGGGATGGACTGCGTGACTAGCCACTGATCGTGTTCAATTACGGCCACCTTGTTAGATACCGACTTGACCGTTAAGCGCTTACGCCCGCAAACCCTTGTCAGCGTTGACTTTGAGCCCGTGTAAAGCACCTTTTTACCTACCAAATCGGCCCCCTCAGATCCCGGTTTGGTGTGATCTGGATCACCTTGTTCAATAGTTGTTAGATTCATGTTCAATTCGCTATCCCTTACGGGGCAAGCGTTTCGGGAGTTATTGAACATATCCCCCATATGTGCGGGCTCCAAAACCGGGATCTGAGTTGTGATCTGAGTCACATGCTGGATCCCGGTTTGGCCTTCAGATCCCGGTTTTGAGGGGGGGTCCCCCCCTCCCACAGATTTGTTAGATAAGGATGTAATTTTTTCCCTGTCTGGGTTTGAGCTATTGAACATGTTTTGAACATGTTCAATTTGTTCAATAGCGCTTCTGATATAGACGGCAGATCTGCGTTCGCCCCGCTTTTTGACCATTTCATCAGACTGCAAACGCCTCAAAACCACATATAGAGAGGCTTTCGGCATGTTCGTTTCTTCGGCTATCTGCTCAATGGTCGCGGATCCCACCTTTGTTAGATAGGCGAGCACCCGATCGGCCTGGTTCATATCGACGTCGGGACCCTGCCAGTTGCCTAGCAACTTCCAGTTCAATGAGTTGGCATCGAGCAATATTTCAAGGTCAAGCTTGCCCCAGCCGTTCTCAACCGCCAGGCGGTAGCAACGGTCATCAGATGCCAGAATTAGCGTCCCCCGGCAGGTTGCACGGATGGCGCTGCTACCCCGGATGGTGTCGAACACGTCGATATCGCCTGCATTCTGAAGGTTCACCTTGCCGGTGTGGTGTACCAGAAGGCCACAGACCCTTAGTGATTTGCACATATCCTGAATCGGCTCCAGCAGCTGGCTCATCTCTGCTGACGATTCGCTGATGCTGTTGTCCCTGATTCGGCTGAGAGTATCGAAGACCACTAGCCTGACCTGCAACTCCTCTACCAGCTCCCTAAGATGCTCCAGCTCGGACAGCTTGAACTTATCGAGCCAGTAGACAGGCAGGCCCTCAGCCCATCCCTGCTTTAGCTCACGCTCTTTTGTTTTGGTCTCGGAGTCCTCACAGCGGATGTAGAGCACCGCGCCCTGGGACACTGGCCTGCCTAAGAACTTGCCGCCCGTAGCGACTGCCTTGGTCAGAGTGAGAGAAAGCAGCGTCTTCCCCTTTCGCGGTGGTGCTGCTAGAAGGAATAGCTCATCGGTGGTCAGTATCTGGTCTACCAGCCAGTCTGTATAGTCGGCGGCCCGCGCCATCAGCTCATCATTCGTTATCAGGCGCTGACGCAGTGGATTGTCTGATGGCGGTGGCGTGTAGGGTTTGGCGTCGGCTGCGGCCGTGCTGATGGCTGCGATCGCTTTTTTAGGATCAGAGGCGTTGAGAAAATCGCTAATGTCCCATCCCTTGGGCGTTTCGCCTGACTCTGGCCTCGGCACTTCTGCGATAGCTCCTCTACTACCCAGCGCCTGGGCCAGTTTGTTAGCACCCTTGCGGCCTGGCTCGTCATGGTCGTAGAAAATGACCACCTTCCCTGGCAGTCGGTCCAGCTCCGACGGCTGAGGATAGGCGCTACATCCACAGGTAAAGCAGGCGACGGCAATGAATTCGCTATTCCGCATCAGCCAACCAAGCATCATGGCATCCCATTCACCTTCACAGAGGAACGTCTGGGCTGCTTCGTCTGGCCGGTGGGTGAAGTAAACCTGCTGAGGAATGCCCCACTGTGACCACGGCTGATAGCCGTCGGGCTGCTCTGACTCATCTAGCCAGGGTGCGACCCTTTTCTTAATCCAGTAGCCGGTTCCGTGCTCGTTGGGAATGGGGATGGTGATGGCCGGTGGGCGCTTATTCCCTGCTCGAGCGCGGTCTATGCCCAGCCTGTAATGCTCGATCGCCTCATTTACCAAACCACGACTGTGAAGCCACTCCAGAGCATGAGTAGACTCATTCATCAACTTACGGTGGGCTGCTTTTACCTTCTGAGGAGTGACCGTATCAGCTACTTTGCGGGGTGTAGCAACTATGCGGGTCTTTGATTGGCCTAGTGCTGCTCTGATTTGCTCTGAAGTACATCCCCGGTGGCATTTGTAGGCTCCATCGGTGTTAGGTACCAGCGCTAAGTTCTTCTTCTTACCTTTGCCCTCTAAATCGCAGCTTGGGCATACGGCTCGGCCCTGCGAATCGAAATCGCAATGATCTTGAATTCTAAAGCTCATGAGGTTAATTTTTAGTTGAAGACAGGAAAAGCCCCAGGTGTAGCGCTGGGGCTTTTATGTGGGCTATTTGGATAGGTAGGACATCTCTAGCTCGAATGGCGCAGCTAGGCGGATGTATGGGCGACTAAAGCGGATCGCGTACTCGCCTGGATGGTAGAGCCGCCGCAGTTTGATCGGCCAGCCTATCTGGAGCCGTGTCTCAACGATGTTGGGGTGTTTGTTCTGAACTCCCCAGACAAATACTCTTAGGTCGTGTAACAATTGTTTCATCGTGGTTAAGTTATTGGCTTGATTGCACGTAATTACAAAGGTTTGGGGGGTCGTTGGTGCGGCCCCTTTTTTGTGTGTCCGTACGTAGATGCACTGATATAGATGACCCATCCCTGAGCGAGGACTTCGGGGTAGTTGACACCCGGTCCTACGCGTCAAAGATTGGGGTAGGCGCAGAGATGCCGGTCTCTGCGCCTATGTTGTCTACCTGTGAAGTAGTGCCGTAGCAATAGTGCCATAGCAATAGTGCTTTAGCGCTACCA
>JBCBWI010000036.1:0-56630 GCA_039817185.1 Cyanobacteria bacterium J06648_16
TTACTCCTGTAAAAAGTACAATGTCATCGAAACGGTTGAGGGCCATTGGGTCGATGGCGAGTATGAATGGGTTGATGGCCAATATGACTGGGTTGATGGTCACTACGACTGGGTTGATGGCGAGTGGGTAGAGACGACTGAAACCGTCTTCACGTCTGAGAATAAAAGTGGTTTGGGGTTTGCAGGCGTCGAGTCACTGGCAATTGCCGCAGGCGAAGCCTTTAATATCGGTACCCTCAAGCACTTCAACGAAACGATTTGGGGCGATAACCTTGCAGGTATTAAATCTGGTTTCGAGCTAATGCTGGACTTCGGCTCGGGAATCGGTCAACAAGCCTTCAATTTCGATCTGAATATCGACGAGACGAACAACGACGCTAGCTCCTATGCCAGTGGTGTATGCCCTTACCAAACCGATGACGGGAAAGGGTGTTCTGATGAAATTACGTGGGAGTTTACTCTGGCAGAAAAGCAGACGTTTAGTCATGACGGTAAAGAGTACACACTCGAACTGGTCGGCTTTAGTCCTGATGAACTTGATGCAGCGAATATCATGAATCAGTTCATCTCACAGGAAGACGGCACCAGCGAAGCGAGCCTTTGGGCAAAGATTGTTGAGATCAAGCAGCCTGAGCTTAAGGATCCGAAGAATGCTGCGTCCGTACCGGAACCCACTGCGCTTGTAGGACTGACTCTTCTAGGTGCCTATGTCATCCGGTCTCGTCGTCAGGTCAACCTTGCCTAAAGGTGGAGTTCGGAGGCTTGAGCTAGCTTAGAGGCGATCAAGCCTTCTTAAATCAGGCTTGGTGTGGCCGAAATACGAAAGGAAGTTCAAAGCTGCTTTGCAGTGGGAATTCTGATCATATGTATCAACGCCCCCGTTCCTTGCGGGGGTTTTTCTTGGGCTAAGCTAGTGACGGCGAGTCCAAGCCCGGTGCCCTGGCCAATTCGGGTATTGGTGAAAAAAAGATCGAAGATTCTGCTGTGATGATCCTTACACACACCACGCCCCCAGAAGCACTGGGGGCTTTTTTTTGGCTACTCAAATATGTGGGACCTTCGTCTATGCCGTGGGAACCATTAGAGCAGCGATATCGGTTCTAAATTTTTTGTAGATACGATCTCATAGACAATCTGCCGATGAAATTCGCTGGATCAAGGTGCTGAGAAAGGCAAGATACAGCAGCTGAGCAAGTAGTTAGGCCTTTGCTGCCAGTCCTAGAGCAACGTGGACTTAGGAGACCGCAATACTCCGCGTCTTGAGCCAAGGGACAACCGTAATCACCCTCAAGTCACAGATGTCAAATACTTACTTGGTCTCTGACCTGCTTCACAGCGCCCGTCTCTGCAATACGAGCTATCGCCCCCCTCGGGCTGCGCAGGATGAATTTTTCTGGTTCACGCCAGACTGCCAACATATTCACCACGTCAGCGTTGATCACCACAGGGCGTTTCTTCTGGAGTTCGGCGATCGCTGCGAGCTGATCCTTAACGGTCGGCTGCACCTGTCAGACTTTCTGCAGCAGTATCCGCACCCCAAGTTAGTGGATGCCTCCTTCGGCAACTGCAAGCTGTACGAGTTCTTTTCAGAAGATGCTGAGCGTTTACTGTGCGAGCTACTCTCCTTTCAAGATGCTCTGAGCATGCCTCTACATCTGCATGGTCACAGTCTAGGAGGCTCGCTGGCAGCGCTCGTCGCCGTGCACCTGCAGCGCAGTGGCCACGATGTTTCACAAGCAACCGTGTTTGGGGCTGTTCGACCTGGCGATAGCGATTTTCAGCAGGTTCAGCAGTCGTTGGGGCTCGATGATCGTACGTTAAAAGTGCGCTTCGCAGGGCAGCACGCTTCAGCTGTACCTTCTTTGCTGCTCAAATCGCTTCGGCCTACAGCGAGCGAGCCTAAGACCGGGCGTAGCGGCGTCTATCTCAGTCTGCAGAACAACCGCATTACTTTGAGTTTAAAGGCCAATCAATGGTCACAGGTTCGCAGTAGCACTACTCTAAATTCAATCGGGCAAACGCTCCAAGCATTCAAAATGCCCGGCACAGAGTCTGTCCAGCGCTATGTTCAGTCCTTAGAACATTTACTATCTAGAACGGCTTAGCCAGTGCCCCGCGCGGGCCTTCAGTATTCAGGACGCCGATATTTAAACTGACCCTGTCTAAGCTGTCATTAGCAACGCGACCAACGTGAAACCTGGGGGCGTTAGCAGGGCCTCTCCGAAGGAGAATTGCAGGTGATACCCTGAGTCCGTCCCCTCTCGGTTTGAATCATGCTTGAATTCATCACCCTGCCCGCCGGCCTGCCGCCGGTTGCCCCGTACTCCCATGCTGTGCGAGCGGGGGATTTTCTCTTCGTCACCGGTCAGTTGGCAGAGGATCCTGACTCAGGGGAAGTGGTCAAAGGCCCGATCGAGCAGCAGACCCGGCAGGTCATGGAAAATCTGCAGCGGGTGCTGACCCATGCGAGAACTGACTTGAGCAAAGTGGTGATGTCTCGTATTTTTGTTACGGACTTTCGCTATTACGAAACCGTCAACGCTATCTATGCCAGCTATTTTGACGCGGCCCGTTTGCCCAGCCGTACGACAGTGGGGGTGATGGGGCTGGCGGGCTTGGGGGATGTGGAGATTGACCTGATTGTCTACTGCGGCGACTAGGTTGCCTTACCATATCTCTGTCACAAGCCTGAGCGCAATCGACCCAAACAGGGGTAGTTTGGATGACGATGACGAACTGCTCAATCCCTGACCATGAATACACTTCGCCTCTTTTGCCGTGCTGCTTTGTTGGGACTGGTGACGCTGCCCCAGCTGCCGCTGCCGAGTCAAGCCGCCCCTAAGCCCGATCGGACCGTGCAGTGTGAGGTGCTGATTGTCGGTGGAGGGCTGTCGGGTACGGCCACCGCTTACGAAAGCCTGCGAGCGGGGCGCAAGGTGTGCATGACCGAGCTGACCGATTGGGTTGGCGGCCAGCTGTCGTCTCAGGGGACGACGGCCCTAGACGAGGCGAAGCGCCAGCGAGAGCTGCTGTTTTATGCGGCTGGATACAAAGAACTTCGCGATCGCATTGTCCGAGAATACGGTGAACAGAACCCCGGCGATTGTTGGGTCAGCGCCGCCTGCTTTTTGCCCGAAGATGCCCACGAAATGCTGACCGATATGCTTCAGAAAGCTGCCCGCGAGGGGCGCGGTGAGCTGAGATGGTTTCCGTCTACTGTCGTCAAAGAGCTAGAGATCGACGGGCGCATGATCGAGAGCGTCACGGCCATTCAACATAGCCCAGCTCCAGAGACACCCCCCGTTAATACCGAACCCCTGTCTGCTTACATAGAAGACGCCTACCGCTACGAAGATTCCGAGCGCTTTACCAAAGAAGTCATTCGGTTTGAGCCGTTTCCGAATACTGATGGTCCTGCCGATTGGTACGTAGTCGAGGCGACCGAAACCGGTGAAGTTGTGGCTCTTTCTGGTGTCCCCTACAAGCTGGGTCTTGATGCCCGCTCTTACCTGAACCCGTCTTCTCCCGTTGTTGAGCAGGATCCGTTCTGCACCCAGGGTTTCACCTACACCTTTGCGATGGAGCGCACGGCTGAACCGCAGGAACAGGTGATGCCGACGTATTACCCGCATTACGAGCCCTACTTTAGCTTTGAGCGTCAGCGGGACAACATCGACTATATCGACTTTGTCTTTACCTACCGTCGCCTCTGGGCACCGGATCCTCGTCCCGAGCAAAGGGTGTTTGGCGTCACGGCGGTCAAACCTGGTGACATTTCTATGCAGAACTGGACCTGGGGCAACGACTACCGGCCCGGCACCGCTATCGATAACCTGATTTATTCTGCTGAGCAGCTAGAAGCTACGGGGCAGCTTGAGCCCGGTGGCTGGCTCGGGGGGCTGCGGACCGAAGCGCTCGACAAAGGCGAGGAAAACGCCTACAGCTACTACTACTGGCTGGTTAAGGGTACAACAGACTCTCAGCTCGGCGAGGGCGTCAAGGTGCCTAATCCCAACCACGTTTTTCTGTCTGGCTTCGAGGCGCCGATGAATACGGCTCACGGCCTGTCAAAGTATCCCTATATCCGTGAGGGCCGCCGCATCATTGGCCGCCCCTCAATTGCCCACCCTGACGGCTTCATGATCAATGAGGTCGATATCTCGCGGGTGGACTACAACGACGAGTACTACCAGACTGAGCTGGACAGCGCCACCTACCGTGCCCTGCGTCAGGCGATTGGCGGTTTAGAAACTACTGCTTCGGTCGTCAACCAAATGCCCACGGGCGAGATTCCCATTCGCAGCCGCTCTACCATCTTTCCTGACTCGGTAGGGATTGCTCAGTACGCGATTGATTTTCACCCCTGCATGGCTTTGGCCGGTCCTGAAACGCCGGGTAATACCGAGCGGGCCGGTGTCCGCCGGGCCCACGGTCAGGCGTATCCTGGGCAAATTCCCCTGCGGGCGATGATTCCTCAAGAGCTTGACAATCTGATTGTCTCTAGCAAGAGCATCGCCACCAGTACGATTGCCGCAGCGGCCTATCGGGTGCATTCTTTTGAGTGGTCAGTGGGCGTTGCTGCGGGTACGACGATTGATTTCGTCATGGACAACAAGGTGTTGCCCTACGAGTTGGTCGACGAGCTGCCACTAGAAGAGCCGATGCTGTTGCAGCTGCAGAATCGGCTGAATGCGAGCGGTAACCCAACGGCGTTTCCGAACACGTCCATCTTCAATCAGGACTGGGAAGACTGGCGGGTTTGGTAACCGCCCTGTCAATGGCATGACCGATTCGTCAGGTGGCTTGTTTAAGCCGAATGTCATTCCCCAGGTTGTCGGTGTGGTAGATCCACTGCTGTTGGCCGTCGCTGACGGTGGCGCGCCAGCCAAAAATACCGATTTGAGTACACATCGTTTCGGGCGGTTCAACCCCCATACAGCCGTTCCACAATGCCGGGGAGCTGTCGGTTACCGTCAGCGTCTCTACGTTCGCCTCAAACTGCTCGCTCGTCAGGTTAAACAGGCGCTCCTGTAAAGACGGGGGCAGATTTTGAGCCTGGTTGGATTGCCGAATCTGGTCGCCAGTGAGGTCGGTACGGTAAAAGGTGCGAGTTTGGGTCTCGTAATGGGCGGCCTCGATCTGCCAGCCTTCGGTTAACGCGGCTAGGCAAGATTCTGCCGGGCCGCCTAAACCTAGGCAGCCATCGCTCCAGGTTTCGCGGCTAAAGCGCTCAATGTTGATTGCAGAAACCGGAACGCCCAGGTCAGCCGCCATCCTTTGGCGAACAAGCTCAGAGACGGTTTCAGGCGGCTGGTCAATGGCTACGGGGTCTAATGCTTCGGACTGATCAACCAGGTTAGGGGGCAGGTCCACCACGACGTCGGAGAGCGCTTCACCGTTGTTTGATGGGGCTAACTCCGCTCCATTGTCGATCGTTTGGCCGACGTCGGGTTGGTCAGCTTCAGGAATGTCGATTTCTGGGGCAGGCGCACAGGAAAGGTTGAGGGGCAGCAGAACAGCGAATAGTGTGGTTTTGAGAAGTTGGGAGCGCATTGCAGATACCTCCTGGGATGGGACGGTTCCAACTTAGCCAGAGACTGGGGGTGCGATCTCACCCGTTACTATTTCAGTTACGCCCGGTCCAATTACGAAATCCCACCGAATCGTATTCCAGGCGGGATATCGGGCTAAAATTGCTGGCTCAACCCTATATGGAGGAAGCCGGTCGATGAACGCAAAACATGGCCTGGGCACTCAATGCTTACACGCGGGGCAAGAGCCTGACCCCACGACGATGGCGCGGGCGGTGCCGGTGTACCGCACCAGTTCCTACGTCTTTCGCGATACGGAGCATGCGGCCAACCTGTTTGGGCTCAAGGAGCTGGGCAACATCTACACCCGGCTGATGAACCCCACCCACGACGTTTTGGAAAAGCGGGTGGCGGCGCTAGAAGGCGGTGCTGCGGCCCTGGCCCTGGCATCAGGGACGAGCGCCATTTTCTACAGCGTGATCAATATCTGTCAGGCAGGCGACGAGATCGTGTCGGCGAATACGCTGTACGGCGGCACTTACACGATGTTCAAGGACATTCTGCCGACCCTGGGCATTAAGGTGAACTTCGTTGACCCACGCAATCCTGAAAACTTCCGCTCGGCGATTAACGACAAGTGCAAGCTGGTTTTTTGTGAGACGGTGAGCAATCCGGGGTTAGAGGTGTCGGACCTGGAAGCGATAGGTGCGATCGCACATGAGCATGGCCTACCTCTGGTCGTAGACAGCACGTTTACTACCCCCTATCTGATTCGGCCGCTAGAGCACGGCGCAGATATCGTCATTCACTCCCTAACGAAGTGGATGGGTGGCCACGGCACCGGCATTGGCGGCATCATGGTGGACTCGGGCAAGTTTGACTGGGGCTCCGGCAAGTTCCCGCTCATGAGCGAGCCTGACAACAGCTACCACGGTCTGCGCTTTGCCCATGACCTCGGTCCGCTGGCCCCGATTGCCTACACCCTGCGGATGCGGCTAGTGCCGTTGCGGAATCTGGGGGCCTGCATCGCCCCGGATAACGCCTGGATGTTCCTGCAGGGCATCGAGACCCTGCATCTGCGTATGCAGCGCCACTGCGAGAACGCGATGGCCGTAGCTGAGTTTCTGACCCAGCATCCCAAGGTGGAGTGGGTGCGCTACCCCGGTTTAGAGAATGACAAGGCGCATGAAACGGCCAAGCGCTATCTAAAGAATGGGTTTGGTGCGATGGTGGTGTTCGGCATTACCGGCGGTGCGGACGCGGGTAAGCAGTTCATCGAAAAGCTGAGCCTGTTCTCCCACCTGGCGAACGTTGGCGATGCCAAGAGTTTAGCGATTCACCCGGCGAGTACGACCCACTCGCAGCTGTCTGAGGCGGACCTAAATACTGCGGGCATTGCACCAGAGCTCATCCGTCTGGCGATTGGCATTGAAGATGTAGACGACATCATCGACGACCTCAAGCAGGCGCTAGAGCAGGTGTAATCGCCTGTCTGAACAGTTCGCCTGTTTTTAGGATCAGTCGTCAGAATGAATGTAGGGGTTTGGCCTAGCCGGACCCCTACAGCTGTTTTACGCTTGGTTTTTACTTAGATCACTTGTTTAATGACTATCGGCCCCGTCACCACTCAGTTCTGTCACTTTGCTCAGCCGTTTGCGCTAGATTCGGGTGAAACGCTCGATGAGATTACCCTGGCTTATGAGACCTACGGTGAGCTAAAGGCGGACGCCAGCAATGCGATTCTGGTGTTCCATGCCCTGACCGGCAGCCAGCACGCGGCTGGGGTCAACAAATCTGTTCCGGGTGTGGAATCCCTGTGGACCGACGAGTGTATTTTGGGCTGGTGGGACGACTTTATTGGACCTGGCAAAGCGCTGGATACCGATCTGTATTACGTGATTTGCATCAACTACCTGGGCAGCTGCTACGGGTCAACGGGGCCGCGATCGCAAAATCCGCGTACGGGGCGACCCTACGGTAGTCAGTTCCCCAAAATCAGTGCGGCAGATGTGGTGCGTAGCCAGCTGCAGCTGTTAGCGCATCTGGGCATCGACTGTTTAGCCGCAGCGGTAGGTGGGTCGCTGGGGGGTATGCTGGCGATGCTGCTGGCGACGCAGTTTCCTCACCGGGTCAAAACTGTGATACCGCTGGCGTCCGGCTTTCAAACCACGGTTCTGCAGCGTGTGCAGAACTTTGAGCAGATCATGGCGATTCACAACGACCCCAACTTTAACGATGGCGACTACTATGATGGACCTCATCCAAAATCAGGGATTATTCTCGCGAGAATGATCTCTCACAAAACCTTCGTTTCTCTCAGCGTGCTCGAAAAGCGAGCGCGGCAAGAGGTGATCAGTCAAGAAATCGATGGTCAGGAGTACGAATTATCGACTCCGATTGAGTCCTACATGTTTCACCAGGGCAAGAAGTTTGCCGAACGGTTTGATGCCAATAGCTATCTGCGGATTATGGACCTGTGGCAGCGCTACAGCTTGGAAGCGGTGACGCCGGAAATATTTAAAGATTGTGGCCATCAACAGTATCTTGTGTTTAGCGTCGATTCTGATGTGTGCTTTTACCCCGAAGAACAGTTTTCGATTGTTAAAGCCCTGGAGCTCGCAAACGTGCCGGTGAAGTACATTACTGTTCATTCAGGCAAAGGCCACGATTCTTTTTTACTAGAGCCAGAGCTGTATTCACCCTACATTCGCTTTGTTTTAAATGAGGAGAGCTAAACCTTGGCCACGTTCCGATTGGGTAATTTTCCGCAGGAACCCGAGATGTCAGAAGGAGCGCGGTTTAGCGCAGCGCTTCCCAAGCCGCTATCAGGGTTTGTAGCCCTGACGGTAGTGCGGTGTTGTCGTACTCGTCGAAATAAAAGATGTCAATGCCGTCGCTGACGGCGTAATAGGCGTATTGCTCGGCACCGTCGGGGGCAAGGTAGTTCATGGCGTGCAGGTCTTTCAGGCTAGCGTTCTCAAGTAGAGCCTGGAACTGTTCAAACTCGGCCACACTCAGCACGCGACTGCTCTCGTTTTGGATGTTGCCGTCGGTTGAGATTTCGTACTGGCTCAGCGTTCTGTCGGTGTGCAGCTCCGCAATCTGTAGTGGCTCACCCTCTATGCCGCCAATGCGAACGGTGGTGAAAAGAGTGGGGATACCCAGATTAAGAACAATATCCGAATAGTTAAGGTTGGCGGTATACAGCATGTTATCCAGACTGGCCGCAGGCTTCCACTGCACGTCTAGAACGCCGTGATCGGCGTGGTAGACCCATTGATGCGCTCCGTCAGAAACCACCGCACGCCAGCCCAAAAAAACGGGAGCCGTACAGGGATTTTGTAGATCAATTATGCCAGGACAGCTGCTGAAGCGGTGGGGTTCGATCGCTTTGAGTGTCAGGCTTTCAAGCGGCGTGCTGTGGTCTGCGGCAGCGGTCTGGAGAATGCGATCGCGAACCCCATCTGGCACGTTCACCGCGGGGTCAAAAAAACGAATATTCTCGCCGTCTAAGTCGGTCCGATACACATAGGCAGGGCGTCTGGGGCCAAAGCCAATTTCGATATGCCAGCCCCTGACCAGCCGGGGCTCACAGGTTTCGCCCGTATTTGACAGCTCCAGGCAGGTGTTTTGCCAGGTGGTGGGGTAGCTGCTGGTGACGTAGCTGCTATTGCGTAACGGCAGCAGGTTGTTGTCTCTGTCCCAGTCGGTGCGTGCTTCTAGATCGGCCTCAATGCGGTTCATGACCGTCTCACTGGGGAAAAGTGACTCGGCTGGCTCGGTGGATTCGGGGGGCTGGTAAGGCGCAATCGTTTCGATTGGGGTCGCGGGATAGCGATCAGCCGTCAGAGCTGCATCCGGCGAGAAAAACAGCGGCCAGACATAGATGCCATAGTCGGCAATCAGCAGCGACTGATTGTTGTCGATCAAAGAGAGCGTACCCTCGGAAGAAAGTGCCGGCATCGGGATAGGATTACCAATCGGTTGACTGTCCGGCTGCCAAAACCTCAGCGTGCGGCTGTCGTAGGTCATGCCGATGCCGTCGGCGCGGGTGATGATGCGCTGAATTTCGCCTCTGTGAGCTTCCAGCGTCTCACCGATAGGACTGCCATCCAGCGTCCACCGTTGAAGATTGCCGTATTCGCTACCGCTGATCAGGGACTGTCCATCTGCACTAAAGGCCAATGCACTGATGAATGACGGTGCGGGAAAGCGGGCTATGCGCTGGCCGGATTCGTTCCAAAGTTCAATCGCACCTTGATAACCGTCACCTTTACTAGCGGTGACCAGGGTTTGCCCGTCCGGGCTAATCTCGAAGGCATTGAGCCGATGGTCCTCATCTACACGAATGACTGAGCCGACGGGCTCTCCATTCAAAGTCCAGCGCTGTAAAGCAGTATGGTTCCAAACAACAATCTCTTGTTCGCTGTTGCTCAAGCGTATGTCGAACCATGCGTATCGCTCCTGAGCTGTGGTTTGATGTAGAAGCTGCCCCTCCCACGACCAAAATTTGAGGCGGTTGTCGTTGTGGAGTGTAACAACGTTGGTGGGGGTCGCGATGGTTTTGAGAATGTCTGCTCCCACTGGGATGTGCTGCTGCTGTCGAACCTCTGCGTCAGGGGTGATTTCGAGCAGCTGTAGCTCGGCGTCCAGGCGGCTGTAGCGCACACCCAGAATGGTCTCGCCGTTGGGATGTGCGATCGCACTATCAACCCACAGCCGATCAAACGGTGCCCAAACCGGCGTCGTGCCATCCGCCTCCCACTGGCGGACGTTGCCGTAAACATCGCCCGTGACGATGCGCGATCCATCAGGACTGAAGTCAACGGCGGTTGTGGCGGCCTCATGCCACCGGACGACGGTGTTAAACAGATTTCCCTCTGTGTCCCACAGCTTTAGCAGATCATCGCCGCCCACGGTTGCGTAGGTCTGCCCGTCTGGGCTACGAACGACTTGACTAACGGCATTGTCGTCTGCTCTTACTGCGTGCTGCTGATTGCCCGCCAGGTCAACCCAGCAAAGCCAGCCGTCATAGTCGCCGTAGACGAGCTGCTGTCCATCGGCACTGTAGGTAATCGACCCAATCGTTTCATACGAGCCTAGAAATGGGTTGCCGATCGGCTGGGCCGACAGATTCCATCGCTGTATCCAGCCCTCGTCGTTGACCGTGACCAATTCTTGCCCGTTGGGATGAAAAGCTACGGCGATCTGCTGTACGCGGTCTCCGTAAAACGTGGACTGGCTGCCGTCCGGGAGAGTTGTTGTAGTAATTTCCTGGTCACTGGCGGGTGTTTCTGCCAGCAGCTGGAGTGAATGTTGGGTGGACCAGAGCCGCAGGCGGCCATCACGACTGACCGAAGCCAGGATGCGTCCATTTGGACTCAGGGCAATTTGATAAATCGGGAAATCGTCATGGCCCACCACTTCCTGTAAAAGTTCACCAGACAGGCTCCAATGGCGAATTTTGCCGTCCCAGTCGGCAGTAAAAACCGACTGACTATCTGGGAGAAATACGGCGTCCTGGATCGTATCTGGATACTTTTCGGGGGGAGAGATGGGCAACCCGATGCGCTGACCCTCGCGATTCCACAGCAGCAGGCGACCGTCTTGGTCTCCGCTGAGAAAGTGCTCTCCATCAGGGCTAAACTCCAGGGCGGTGACTGCGCCCGAATGCCATTCCCAGCCGAGATTCTCAATAACAGGTATCTGTTCGGATCGCCCTATTTCACGTGAGCCAAGCGGCGGCAAAGTCGGACCGCTCTCCGCAGATAACAGGTTGTTAGCTGCCTCGCCCGTTAAGAAGTCGTTTTCGATCGCTGGGGGGGGTTCGGCGATGGGGGGGAGATCAGGCGATTGAGAGGGAAGATTGGATCGGTCAGATTCAGAAGGCGCGGATGCAGATCGATCTGGGACAGCTGTGTCAAGAGACCTGGCCTCCTCGGTAGGTGTTACTGGCGAAGTGACAGGTGTGTGTTCACATTGCCGATATTCAGTCGGCGGGAGCGTTCGGTCAATAGGGTGGCTGGGTGGTCGTGGAACTGGCTGCGCATTGGCGTAGCCCCTCGGATGGAGAGTCACAACTGATTCCATCAGCACCATCGAAATCAAAGTTAGAGCCGAAAGACGATAGCGGTTCACCATTGATAAAACGACTCACTTCCACCAGCTAGGAAGTTGTATAAGCAACTATATGTACTTGGGCCAATATCCCTCCCTCAGACTTCCCGCTGATCGTCGGGTATTTCGAATAAAAGCGGCTCAAAATGTGAACCGAAAGAAAGGCTATGGTATGTCTGGGCTTATTCAGTCACTTTGCGCTACAAACACAAGGTAGGCGTAGGCTTGTTCCGGCGGGCAACTCAGCTTAGCGCCCTGGTACTCAATCACGTAGTTACCCTCAATTTCGCCGCAGGCTGTACAGGTCAGCGCCTTTTTGCTCAGCGTGTCGATGCTCAGCCTGCGAATTTCCTCCGTCAGCCACTGTTGAAAGTCGGCCTGCATCGGCAGCTGTTCCATAGCTTGCGGTCCTCAGCGCTCAATACCGGAGTCAGTCTACCGTACTTCTGCAGTTCTGCTTGAAAGCGGCGGGCACGTCAATTACTTGTGATAGCTGGTGCCCTGCAGGATAGTCTTGGCGCGGTACAGCTGCTCGAAAAGGAGCAGCCGTGCGAGTTCGTGGGGAAAGGTTAGGGGCGAGAGGCTCAGCACGCTGTTGGCGGTTTCCTTGAGCTGGGGGCTGACGCCGACAGGGCCGCCGATAAAAAAGATTGCCTCACCGGAGGCAAAACGGGAGAGCCATTGAGCAAACTGTGGCGAGTCGTAGAGTTCGCCGTCTTCCGAGAGGGGAATCAGCTGTTCGTGGGGTTTGACTAGGGTGGCGACCTTGGCGGCTTCCTGATCTGGCGTACTGTCTTTAATTTCGACCAGACTGACTTCGGGTAGGCGCTGAGCGTAGATTGCGATCGCATCTTGCAACCAGCTTTTCTTCACCTTGCCTACTGCGACAATCTTCAGTCGGGGAAAGCCTGTCATCGGTCTAAAGTTTACGTCTGCGGCTATTGAAGCACGGCAAACCATCGGTCTGCATCTCCGAGCCCGTCACCACGCATTGGGGTGACGTCAATGACAAAGCCGACAGCAATGGCTGCTGTCGGCTTTATTACATACACAACACGGCGAATGATACCTAACGCCGCTGCCGCTTCAGACCTAGCATTGACAGCCCAGCCAGGATCAACGCAGAGGCCGCCGCCGGTTCAGGGGTAGACGCGATCGGACCGCTAGCGCCGACTACAATCCTGATCTCATCGTTGTAAACCCGACGCTCTGTACCAATCACGTTGTAGTCACTGTCGAGCAGCGGGAAATTGTAGACCGGCGTGAAGATGACCTCGGTCAAACCGTCACCCAGGTTGGTCAGATTGACCTCCAAGTGGCCGTAGTGTTTGCCGCCATCAACGATTTGTAGAACGCCGTCAACGATCTGCCACAGTTCCGGCTCGTCCTGGTCAGCCGACCATTGGCTGAAAGCGTTATACTCCAGCGGATCACCGTTCTCGTCCTGAACTTCGCCGCGCAGACCGTCACCGGAGATCCCGACGTCGTAGTACTGCACGCCGATACCATCGCCATCTTCGTCCACGAAGCTGCGCTCAAACATTTCACTGTGGCCTGAGAACACAGCCGTCACGCCAAATTCCTCAAACAGAGGATGATACTGACGCATTGGCGTACCGCCTTGCCCACTGGACAGCTCATGGTTCATCGCAAAGCCGTGGGTGCCGCTGGAATAGGGCGCATGGTGAAACTGAACAAACACAATCTGGCCCTGAGCGCGGGCGTCCTCAAGTTGGGCAATCGTCCAGTTCCATTGTGGGCTGCCAGGGTTAAAGTCGGCTAGGTCCGTACCGCCAGCGGCCTCATACTGTTCGCGCGTGTAGTTCTGCTGCGTATCGGTGCCGGGGCCTGTGTATTCTAGCCCGCTGATCTTGGGTGGCTGACCCTCACCGCCGTAGTTGTCGCGGGAGTCGTCAGGCTCTCCATTAGAGCTGTCTAGCGTCAGAATTGTGATCGGGCCGTAGTCAGTCCGGTAGTAGTTGTCCTGATGCTCGGGCGTGCCGTTTTCGGGCGCGTCAAAGTAGACGTGGTACTTGTCACGACCAAACTTGGGGCCAAAGCGGCCCTCTTCGTCAACGCTGTAGCCGCCGTTGAGCGCGCCAAAGTTCTCCCAGTTACCCAGGGCCGGCAGCAGCGCATACTCCGACAGTCCACTGTCAAATTCACCTGCGCTATGACGGAAAAACTCGTCCCAGCCAGGCTGATAGCCGCCACCCTGAACCAGGTCACCGGGCATCACCAAAAAGTCAGGGTCCCGGCTGTTCACAATTTCCAGGTTCGTGGCATACCCTTCTGTCTCAGTGAGCGCATAGCGGAGTCGCTCACCGCTCACGCCAAAGGTTTCGGCCCATTGGCTGCCTGTGACATCGGGGCGCTGTTCTGAACCCGTTGCCAAGGGGCCTGCCTGCCAGTCACGCCCCTGCACGCGCCCGGCGGGTTGGGTCTCACTGTCGGACATGGCAATAAATCGAATGCTGTCCCAATCGTCTGCTGTCGGCGCTGTCTGAAACGAAGAATCAAAGGTCTGATTACCGACTTGGACGGCATAGCTGTAGTCGTTATTGGGCATTAGCCCACTGATATCAACAGTGTGTTTATAGCTATCGCCGTCGATCAGCCAGGACCCGGTCTCGAGTCCGGTGATTTCCTGGCTCAGTTCCGCGTTGGTGTAGCTCAAGACCGGCTCGAACGTCGGCGTGCTGCTGAACACCAGAGGACTGTCTAGGCTAGGCCCGGTCACCGACAGCGTGCTTGCCACATTCTCAGTGGTGAACCAGGTGACGTAGACACCGTCTGATGAGGGTTGTTGTAAGTAGGGATTAATGCGAAAAGTAGCGCTGTAGGCCGGGGTGGCCGCTAAAGACAGCGAGATCGCTAAGGCAACGCCAGCGGAGTGACTGAATGTTGGCATGGATTGGGGGAGGAGAAGAACGACTTTCGCTTACTCTGTCGAATAAACGAGAGCAGGCTTAACAGCGCGTTAACGCATGTTAAAGAAAGCCCAGCCATCTGCCAGCAGGTCCCAATCTTTAAGTAGCCTTCATAGACAAGGCTTGTGTATAAAGTTGCGAGCAAGCCGTCGCTTTTCTGGTTGCTGCCGTGGACCTCATGCGAGTCTTTGCCTAGACCCCAATGGAATGAGCCAAACCGTTTTTGAACTCGGCTGTCTCTAAGGGGCTTAAGATGTTGCAGCTGCCTGCTGCTGTTCTCTTTTTTTGGTCTTGTTGACCGGATCCATCCACCGCTCTAGCCAGACAAACGCCTGAGCCGACATTGTATTTAAAATCAAATACACAAACGCGACGGCGGTGTAAATCTCAAACGATCGATAGTTGCTGGCAACAATCAGCTGACCGTTGCGGAATAGCTCTTGATAGCCAATCACCGCCACCAGACTGGTGTCCTTTAGCAGGGTAATAAATTCGTTGCCCAGCGGCGGTATCATCCGCCGAAACGCTTGGGGAAAGACGATATACCGCAGGGCCTGCATCCGGTTGAGCCCCATCGCTTCAGCCGCTTCCCACTGGCCTTGCTCAATGGACTGAATACCCGCCCGCACAATCTCAGCCAGGTAGGCCGCTGAGTTCAGGCTGAGGGCCATGACGGCGGCCCAGAACTGATTGAATTTGAAGCCGAGACCCAGGCCGTTACTCAGTGCTGGGATGCCGAAGTAAATCATGAAGATTTGCACCAGCAGCGGCGTACCCCTAAAAAAGTCGATGTAGGCTCGGGCCGCTGTTTTTAGTAGTTTGATGCTAGACAGGCGGGCGATCCCTAACAGCACCCCACCGATGAGGCCCAACGATACCGAAAACGCCGTCAGCATCAGGGTAATCAGTGCACCCTGCAGCAAGGCTGGTAGCGCGTCAATGATGTAGCCGAAGGATTTTTGCATAGGAATCGATGGGGATGAGCATGGGGCAGCTTGGGGTGGGCATGGAAAGAACCGCCCACCCCTGGCCAGTTTTAGAACGCGGATTCGGGCAGATCGCCCTCAGGGGCGACGCCAAACCACTTCTCGTAGATTTCAGCGTAGGTGCCGTTTTCGAGCAGCTCGCCCAGGGCTTCGCTGACGAGCTGGGTATTCTCAGAATCTTGAGGGAGGGCAATGCCGTAGAACTCTTCGGTGACCAGCTCGCCCACGACTTTGAGACCCGAGATATTGCCAGATGCGATCGCATCTAGCGTCACGGGCGCGTCGTTAATCACCGCGTCCGCATTCCCGTTAGCCAGTTCCTGCAGCGCCAACGGTGCGGAGTCAAAGGTGACTACCTTGGCCCCTTCAATGCTCTCGGCTTGCTCAGCGCCGGTGGTGCCGATTTGTACGGCAATCGTCTTGCCTTCTAGATCGGTTAGCGAGGTCGTCTCAGTGTCATCCTCAGCCACGGCAATGGCCAGGCCTGCCCGGAAGTAAGGACGAGAGAAGTCAACCGTTTCTGACCGTTCTTCAGTAATGGTCATGCCGCTGATAGCCGCGTCGATGGTGCCTGCCTGTAGGGAAGGAATCAGACCATCAAAGGGCAGGCTCTCGAACTGAATGTCGTAGCCTGCCTGTTCACCAATTGCCTCCATTAGCTCGATGTCAAAGCCAATCAGTTCGCCGCCGTCGCCGATGGACTCGAACGGCGGAAAGGCCGGCTCAGTCCCAACGGTCCAGGTGCCGCCTGCAGCGGGTGCTTCGGTCGCATCGCCCGCAGGGGCCTCAGTGGTTTCATCGACAGCGGGCTCACTCCCGCCGCAGGCAGCGAGGACTAGCGTGGCGCTTAGCCCCAGAACTGCGTTCTTTAGAAATTTTGAACGGGTTAGATTAATCATCGTGTTATTTAGAGCCTCACGCCTCAGAATTGGTTTATCTTTAACCAAAGCATAACCATTAGTCTACCGATATCTACGGAATTAATACTGCGTGCTAAGACACGAAATGGCGATTTTGCTACAGAAATTCAGATGTTGAGGCTGGTATGGTTAGTGCTAATAAAAAATTATTCATGCCATTGATTTTCCCTTGATACCCCTATGTCTGACGTTTTTCCTGCGATTTACTGTGCCAACCTGCAAAAAAGCTTTGGCGATCTGAAAGTACTTCAAGGCATTGACGGGCAGATTCAAAAGGGGGAAGTGGTCTCGATTATCGGCTCGTCAGGCTGTGGCAAAAGCACGCTGCTACGCTGCTTTAACCGATTGGAAACGATCAATGGCGGTCAGCTCGTGGTCAACGGTATTGACCTGTCTGCTCCCAAGCTTGGCCGTAAGTCGCTGCAGGCGCTGCGGGCTAAGGTAGGCATGGTGTTTCAGCAGTTCAATCTCTATCCGCACATGACGGTGTTAGAGAATCTGACCCTGTCGCCGCGCAAAGTGTTGAGCCGTCCTAAAAAAGAGTGTGAGGAGCTGGCAAAAACCTATCTAGATAAGGTCGGGCTGTCTGAAAAAGCCATCTCCTATCCGGATCAGCTATCGGGGGGGCAGAAGCAGCGGGTTGCGATCGCACGGTCTCTCTGTATGCAGCCCGATATTCTGCTGTTTGACGAACCCACCAGCGCGCTAGATCCGGAGCTCGTCGGCGAAGTACTGCTGGTAATGCGTAACCTGGCCGAAGAAGGCATGACCATGGTCGTCGTCACCCACGAAATGCAGTTCGCCCGCGAAGTCGCCAGTCGAGTGATGTTCCTCAACAAGGGCCAGGTCGAAGAAGAGGGCGACCCCCGCGAGGTGCTAAACCATCCCAAGAGCGAGCGACTACAGGCGTTTCTCAGCCGGATGAATATGGCACTGGTTTAGGGGAGTCAAGCGCTCAACCGTCGTATGGCCGACGCGGTTAGAAAGACGCCCAACGGTGTTAGGACAAAGTAGCAGACCGTCAGCTGCCACAGATCTACCGGGATTGCCGCCGTTAGCGTCAGCGCCTGCATCACCAAAATCTGACCAATCACCAAACACAGTACCAGTGCCCCAAGGTTGTCATTGCTGAGGGTGACGCTGGGATAGCGCAGCCGCAGTAAAATCAGTCCCAGGCTACCTGTAACGACCAGTCCGGTTCCGAGCAGAAAGAGAACCGGCGTGGTAAAAATCAGCTCGGGCGATCGCAGCACAAACTGCCCGTAGGCAAACATCACCAGAGCAGCCACCAACGCCACAATGCCCAGCGGTCGCCAGGGTCGCTGGGCTGTCCAACCCTCCCGTTGAATCCGCCCGCCTTCTAATACTCTGGCCCGCTCCTGAGACTGCCCGGCTTCGCGGTAGCGGTTCAGCTGTCGGAGGGTGTCAGCCCGATTGCGCCAGGCGTCGGCGTTATGGGGGTTCAGTTCGATGGCTCGGTCATAGTCGATCAGCGCTTCGTCATAGCGTTTCAGGGCTTCCAGCACAATGCCCCGCTGCGTTAGCGCATCGTCGTCTTCGGGCTGCAGTTCTAGCGCGTGGTTGTAGGCAGCCAGGGTCTCCTCGGTTCTGCGGAGAATGGCGAGAGAACCGGCTTTAAATTTCCAGGCATCTACGTCGTTGGGGCTGATCTCAATGGCCCGTTCCTGACAGGCTAACGACTCTGCGTACTGCTGCATGTAAAAGTAGATAAACCCTTTGCCCAACCAGTGATCGCTATCGTCTGGGGCGAGCTCGATGGCTCGGTCCAGCGCCGCTAAGGCGTCCTCGTACCGTTCCAGTGCCGCTAGGGACGATCCGCGCCGCTGGTATGTGTAGGCATGGTCTGGTTTGATGTCAAGGGCGCGATCATAGGCCGCGATCGCATCCTCAGGCCGATCCATTTCATCTAGCGTCAGTCCCTTATTGAGCCAAACGGAATGCTTGTCAGGGCTAATCTTACTGGCTTGTGCATATTCGCTCAGGGCTTCGGTGTAGCGCTCTAGCCAATGCAGGGTGATACCTCGCTGGTTGCGAACGACGTACACCTCTGGTGCGATCGCAACGGCCCGATCATGGGCTGTCAAGGCTTCCTCGTACTGTTCCAGTACCCGCAATGTTTTGCCCTTGTGGCTCCAGGCGTGGTAGCGGCTATCCTCGATTGAGATCGCACGGTCAAATGCTGTCAGTGCCTCTTCATAGCGCTCTAAATGATGTAGCGCCTGACCCAGCCGATGCCACAGTTCGTAGCTATCCGAAAAGCGATCTAGCCCTTGACGACAGATGATCACCACTGCCTCCTCTCGATCCAAATCGATTAGGCAGGCCGCTTGGTTATCCCAAGCCTTGAGATTATCAGGATCTAGCTGTGTGGCTCGCTCAAAGGCAGCGAGCGCCGTTTCGTTTTGGTCTAGCGCGCGTAGCGCGCGCCCCATTAGATACCAGATGGCAGCATTTGACTCATGCTGGGCAACTAGTTGTTCACAGAGAGCCAGCGCTGTCTGAAACTGACCAGACTCGTACAGTTCTTGAGCACGCTCAATTTCGGAATGCAAGCCCTGGTCAAACTCATGAGTCATGCCGAGAATACCAACGATCGACAAATTCAGGATTGACGAAAGGCCGTCCAGACTAACAGCCATATCATCCGCCGCCAAAGACAAATCTAGCCGTAGGAGAGATGCCGCAGACCGATGCCTCCCCTTCTGGGCTTTGCTTCGCCGTCACCTCTTTTGCAATGGACTCTAAAGCCTGGCATGCCTGGGATGAGGGCATGCTGCTACTGGTCTCAGATCGGTCTCCCATGTCCTTTGCTAAAGGCATCACCTGGGAGTCACCGGGTAATCTGGTGGGTTCTGTGCCAGTGTTGCTGACGTTCATCGCCCTGACTTCCTGGTTTTCGCGCCCCTTGGTCGCCGCAACGGTGGCGATGGGATACGGACTGCAGTTTGTCTGGGTCTGGACAGGTTGGCTGACTTGGAACCGGGACCGACCGGACCTAATTGCCAATGAGGCCCCGCTCACGGCGTAAACAACGCCTCGTGCGGCAATGCCGATGCGCCCAACCCAGGTGGCCCAGGTTTTTTCAACGCTGCTCATCTGATGTAGCTTAAAGCGCTTGCGAAACTTAGCCGTAATTGCTCGATAGAAGTAATAGCCCGATAGCCCGATAACAAAGATGCCGGTTGCACAGACAATCCAGCGACCAAAAGGGAGCTGTAGCACTCTTTCGGCAGTATCTTGAGCTGTACTATCACCCCTGCTGTCGCTGCTGGTTTTCATCAGTACGCGATCTGCGCTCAGGGCGATACTGGCATAGAACAGCGCGCTAAAACCATAGCCAATGCGGCGACCAATAGATTGCATGCACAAGGCCGTTTCACTCAGTAGAAGCTTGGTCCGCATAATGGCGAGGGATAGTGCGATTGTAATGAGATTGATGTTTCTGCCGATCGGGAATGGGCGGCCCTGTCTTTGTAGTTAGCAAGTGCCTGAGACAATCACGGCTCCGATAATGTACTTAGCTTTTGCTAATTAGGGGAACTTTCTATGAACCTGCTTCGCTTTTTGTCTACAGGTCTGATGACTCTCGCAGCAACCGCTGTAGCGTTGCCCGCGATGGCAACACCTCAAATTTCCAGCGGTGAGCTGCCACTGGATACCGATTTTGACGGCTGTGTTGCTCGGGTCGAGGACTACATCAATACGCTCGATATCCAGACCTCCATTAACAGTCGTGCAGACGGGGTCAATATTGGGGCCAGCGGTTACTTTGACGACGGCTCCTTTCGTATGCTGTGCTACCCCAACCCCTACGGCGATGACAGCACTAGCCTGATGATCATCTTCGTTGCCCACGAGACGGATATTGAGGTTGCCGATCAGTTTGTCGATGTGGTGATCAGTCAGTTCGGCAACTAGCGTTCATGGTTGGGGTCAGGCGTCTTCAGCAAGGGCGCTCCGCTTGCCCAGCAGCCGGTCTCGTAGGTGCTTGATGCGATCTCGATATTTGGCCGCCTCCTCAAAGTCTAAATCTTTAGCGGCGGCTTTCATTTGCTTCTCTAGCTGACCAATGAAGTTGGGAATGTCTTCGAGCGGCAGATCGTCCCGGTGTTCGTAGACCTCTTCGATTTCTTGGGCATTGAGGCGACGCGATACCTCCAAGAACGACAGAATGGAGTTGCCTTTGCGTCGTTTAGTGGACGTTGGCGTGATGTCGTGTTCTTCGTTGTAGGCTTGCTGAATGGCGCGACGGCGTTCAGTTTCGGCGATGGCTTTCGCCATGCTGTCGGTCAGGTTGTCGGCATAGAGCACCGCCTGTCCACGAACATGCCTGGCTGCCCGGCCAATCGTCTGAATCAGCGATCGCTCAGCCCTGAGGAAGCCTTCTTTGTCGGCATCCAGAATGGCGACCAGGGACACCTCAGGCAGGTCCAGACCCTCTCTAAGCAGGTTGACCCCGACCAGTACGTCGAATACGCCGTTCTGTAAGTCCTGAATAATTTCGATGCGCTCAATGGAATGGATCTCGGAGTGCAGGTAGCGAACTCGAACGCCGTGCTCCTCAAAGTATTCCGTCAGATCTTCGGCCATGCGCTTGGTCAGAGTGGTGACCAGCGTCCGTTCGTCCTTTTTGACCCGCTCCTGAATCTCTGCTAGCAGGTCGTCAATCTGTCCATCGGTGGGCCGCACGAAGATCTCCGGGTCCAAAATGCCGGTGGGGCGAATGATCTGTTCTGCCACCCGATCTTCAGACAGACCCATTTCCCAATCGCCAGGGGTCGCTGAGACAAATACGCACTGGCTGACCTTGTGCCAAAATTCCTCGGCCTTGAGGGGGCGATTGTCAGCCGCGCTGGGCAGACGGAACCCGTGGTCAATCAGCACCTTTTTACGGGCCTGGTCACCGTTGTACATGGCCCGCACCTGGGGAATAGTGACGTGGGATTCATCCACCACCAGGAGCCAATCCTTCGGAAAGTAATCTAACAGGCACTCCGGCGGCGCACCGGGCAGACGACCGGCGAGATGGCGAGAATAGTTCTCAACGCCATTGCAGTAGCCGACCTCCTGTAGCATTTCTAGGTCGTAGCGGGTGCGCTGCTCCAGTCGCTGGGCCTCTAGCAGCTTGCCTTCTTTTTCGAGCAGTTCTAGCTGGTCTTTGAGCTCTTGACGAATGCCCTCACAGGCGGCTTCGAGCTTGTCGTCGGGGGTAACAAAGTGACGTGCGGGATAGATGTTGAGCGCGTCCATGCTCTGGAGCGTCGCGCCCGTGACCGGGTCGACATAGCGAATGGCGTCAATCTCGTCGCCGAAGAATTCAACCCGAATGATCCGGTCTTCGTAGGCCGGGCCAACCTCTAGCACGTCGCCCTTGACTCGAAAGCGCCCGCGACCCAGGTCAATGTCGTTGCGGCTGTACTGCACCGAGGCCAGGTCGCGTAAGATCTGGCGCTGGTTGGCTTCCATGCCGACCCGCAGCGGAATCGAAGCCTTGAGGTATTCCGACGGAATGCCCAGACCATAGATACAGCTGACGGAGGCGACGACGATGACATCCTTGCGCTCGAAAAGGGAGCGCGTGGCCGAGTGCCTGAGCATGTCGATCTCTTCGTTGATCGACGCGGTTTTGGCAATATAGGTATCTGAAACCGGAATGTAGGCTTCGGGTTGATAGTAGTCGTAATAGCTGATGAAATACTCAACCGAATTGTCGGGGAAAAACTCTCGTAGCTCGTTGCAGAGTTGGGCGGCCAGAGTTTTGTTATGGGCGAGGACGAGAGCGGGCTTGCCCATTTTTTCAATCACCCGCGCCATCGTGTGGGTTTTACCTGTGCCAGTGGCTCCTAGCAGTGTCTGATACTCGTGTTTGGCCTTGAGAAAGTTTGTAAGTTGTTTAATGGCTTTGGGCTGGTCGCCAGTGGGCTCAAAGGGGGCTTGAATATTGAACTTTTTCATAGGGGAGCTGGGACTGCTTTAGGCAGCTGGGGTATAGACCAACAGAGAATAGGTGTCTGCTAAAGGAGTGGGTAATCTCTATTTTAGAGGTATCTTTTTGAGACGGTCCGGGCGGAAAACTGGGGATTACCGATCGGGAAAGCCACAGATCGGCCATTTCTGGGGGAGCTTCTGCCAGCCTGGAATGATAGCGAGAACAGCTGTATCTCCCCTGTAGAGAAATTTTTAACGGTCATGAATAAGCGCATATTTGCACTGGCCCTATTGGTGGGGGGCTTGTCCTCTGCCCTCGCCATATCTGTGAAACCGGCTGCCAGTAACCCGCTGTCCGCATCGGCGGTGCCCGGCACTCAGGCGGGGCTCCCAGCAGACGATGGGTCAAATGCGGCGGTTAGGGTGGCCTCTGCCTGCGACGTTCCCTCGGATCGGGTCCCGCTCAACTTCCTAGACCCGGCCCCGCCTTTCTTTGCGCTAAATTTTCAACCCTTTCGGGTGGAGGAGACGCCGGAATTACTGGTTTTTCGCAATAACCAGTACAGCTTCATCTTGTGTCGTGCCGACCGGACCTGGTCCGTTCAGTCACTGGTGGCCGAGGACTGGGACGAAGGCGCTTACATTCCACCGCTACTGGAGCTAGTGCTCGACGGTTTGACCTATGGAGCCAGTACGCGATTAGACATCGATGAGACGACGGAAACTGCCCTGTTTGAGCTGATGGTTCCAGGGCGGACTCAGCCGATCTCGACGGTGCTCTATGACGGTGAGACAATTCGTGAAAAGGGCTACGGTGCCCAGGCGGGGCATCCGGCCATCGTTGCAGGCCAGGTGCATGATGGGGCGCTATGGTGGGCAATGGCTTTTGAGCAGGCCGAAGGCTTTAGCGGCGTTGCCACGATTGTTAAGTACGTGCCAGGGGACGATCGCGTCACCCTCTATCAGCCGGATGAGCTGGGTCCGGCTCAAATGACCGATATGGTGATCACCGGCCAAGGGGAGGACGTGACGCTTTGGCTCGGGACGAAGTACACGGGGGAAGGCAACCCCTACTCACCCGCTAGGGGGCTGGTGGCCTATCAGCCTGAAAAGGAAACGGTCACCAGCTACACCACAGCGAACAGCCCGCTGGTGGGTGCGATTCCCTTCGAGCTGATGCAGGTGGACGATCGTCTCTGGGTCGCCACTGGCAATGGGGTCTGCGACGTACCGCTGCAAACGCCCGATCAGTTTGATGCCTGGGACTGCTGGCGATTTACCGTCCAGGCCGATTTGTCAGCAATCGGGGTAGAGCTGTATGACAGCCTGCTGGCGACCGAGCCAGCAGCTCGCCTGACGGGCCAGTCGGCAGAGGTGCTCTGGGTATCGGCGTCTAAGCCGGAATTTGAGACGGATGCGGGCCGACGCTATGAGGTGCGTTATAACCCCGGTTTTGAAACGACGGTTGACCGAGGGGCCTGGCAGGCAGACTTTGGTGGTGCTTATCACGCCAATGAGCCGCGTGGGTTGTACTGGCCGGGGGCACCCTGGCATTGGAACGGCGAACGCTTTGTGCGATCGCACGACGAGATTGCACTCAGTTTCTTCGGCGGTGGCCCCAGCGGCATTGGCCCCAGCGAGTGGCAAGACTTCACGGTTGACTGGAACACCATGAGAGGCGATTTTGACCTGCTTTCGCTGACCAACCAGGAGACCCAGGTACGCTACTACTCGGGCTGGGTGGAGGCCAGCGTGCTTTCTCCCTATGTGGTGGTGGTTCCCAGCGTTTGGACCGAACCGGCTCAGCCCAATCCGCTGTTTGCTATTCGTGAGACCCTGCCGGTAGAGCCTTGAGCAAACTGACATAATGGCCGGGTAGCAACACAGGCGGCGCAATGCAGCAGGGGTTTCCCGACAGCTTTTGGTGGGGGGCCGCGACGGCGGCCTATCAGATTGAGGGTGCAGAGGCGGAGGACGGTCGCCGACCCAGCGTGTGGGACACCTTTAGCCAGCAGCCCGGTCGGGTGCTGAACGGTGATACGGGAGCCGTTGCCTGCGACCATTACCACCGCTTTGAAGAAGACATTCAGCTGATGCAGCGGCTAGGCATTCGGCACTACCGCTTTAGCCTGAGCTGGCCCCGGATCTTGCCAGAGGGGACCGGCACGGTGAATCCAGCCGGACTGGATTTTTACAAGCGGCTGGTGGATGGTCTGTTGGCTGCCGGGATTACGCCCCACGCGACGCTGTTTCACTGGGATAGCCCGCAGGCGCTGGAGGACCGCTACGGTTCCTGGCAGTCGCGGCAGATGGCTTACGATTTTGCGGAGTATGTGGCGGTGGTGGTCGGGGCACTTTGCGATCGCATCTCCCACTGGTTTACCCTCAACGAGATTTTCTGCTTTACCCACCTGGGTTACGGGGTTGGGCAGGTGCCACCCCACGCGCCGGGCACCCTCGTTCCACAGATGAAAGACGTTTGGCAGACCTCCCACCACGCGCTGCTGGCCCACGGCTTAGGCTGCCAGGCCATTCGCGCTCACTCCCGCCAGCCCTGCACGGTTGCCCTGGTCGATAACTTTCTCACCCCCGTCCCGATCATCGAAACCGCTGACCATATTGCGGCGGCCACCAAGGCCTTTCCCCTCTGCGGCACTAACGGCGGTATTGTCTATCCCGCGCTGACCGGTGAATACAGCCCTGAATTTCTGGCGCAGCTGGGCGATCAGGCCCCGGAGATTGGCCCAGACGATCTGGCCATCATCCATCAACCGCTCGACTTTATCGGATTCAATATCTACTCCGGCATTCACGTTAGCGCCGCCGAAAAACCCCAGGGCTACGAGATTGTCAGTTACCCACCCGGCTACCCCCGACTCCACATGCCCTGGCTGCAGGTGGTCCCCGATAGCCTCTACTGGGGCGTCCGTCACCTGAGCGAAACCTTAGGCCGACCCGATCTGCCCGTGCTGATTACTGAAAACGGCTGCGCGGCCGATGACCAGCTAACCAGCGGTGCAATTCTCGATACCGACCGCATCTTTTACCTGCGCCAATACCTGCGTGCCGCCTGTCGTGCTGTCGAGGAGGGCTACCCGCTACGGGGTTATTTTCTCTGGAGTCTGCTGGATAACTTTGAATGGGCCTGGGGCTACGACCGCCGCTTTGGTATCACCCATGTAGACTACGAAACGCAGCAGCGCATTCCAAAAGCGAGCTTCGACTGGTACGCCCACTGTATCGCCGCTAACAGCATTGTTTAGTCAAGATCTAGACCAGGCCGTTTGCCACTGCTCCCACTGGCCAGCCAGCCAGCGATGGTGCTGTTTGAGGACTGTGTAAACATACACACCGATGACCACCGACAGGCACAGACTGCCCAGGTGATTGTAGGTATCGATGATGCGTTGGTTGCTCCAGCCGTAAGCGCTCAGCATCTCCATATCGCCGTCGCCGCCCCACATAGCGCCCCACGGAATATCCTGGAGTCCTCGTCTGACCTGCCGCCAGTTCCACAGACTGCCAAAAAACGTAAAGGCGGCCCCAACCACCACCGGATATCGGTATAGCCCCCACTGAAAGTATTGGGGCAAAGCGAAGTAAAAGCTGACAATCAACAGCGCGCAAATGTAAAACTCACCGCCGATGCCGCCAAAGTAGATCAGCACGTCAAACATCTTGGGCGACATCAGCCAGGTCATGTAGAACTGCAGCGTTGCCAGGCTGACAGCGAGGAGCCTAGGCCAGCGCTTTTCTTCCCGGTGACCGGCCCAGAACATCAGTCCCAGTAAAATCAGCACACCGCCGTAAACGAAGACGGACCGGGCCGGATCAATCGGGGTAAACCCCAGCGGGAGCGGAATCGCCCGCCGACCGGACAGCCAGGCAACAGTGGCGTGGCCAAATTCGTGAAACCACACATCAATGCCCCACAGCAAACGATGGCTGAGCGGAAAGGCCTGTAGCAGAATGCCTACTAGCAGCGCTGCCGGGAAATAGAGCGCGTTACTGAAGCGGTTTTTGAAAGAAAAGGGATCGAGATCGTCTGGGGGCAGCGGCGCGGTCTCAAATTTTTCTCGCCATTCTGCCTGTTTGGGCGCTGATAACCCGTATACGTGGACGGTTGTGACGTCGTTTAATCCCAGTTTGGGTAAATCAAGCGGATTGAGTAATGCCCGGAGGACACGCATCGCCGGATCCGGCTCAGGCGCTTCGGTGACGTTCAAGCCTAGGTGAAGGTGCGTTCCCTGTAGGCTCACCTGCGCCGTCAGCCCTTGTTGCCTGAGTGCATCTGCTAGCAGCTGTTCAGCCGGTTGCGGATCGGCCTCTGGCTGAGCAGCGGTCGGGTCAGCCAACGGCTGTTGTAAATCGGCGACGATACGCTCCCAAGCCGTTCTGAGCGTTTCTATCTGTGCCCGCTGACCTTGCTGAATCAGCCTGGCTTTGTGTCTAAAGTAGGCCGCATTAATCGCTGACAGCGAAGCCCCAGGCTGTAAGTTTAATAGTGCATAATCACGAGCGAGATCGTTCGACTGCATGGGGTACCTGTCAGCATGTCACGTCTTGAAGGTGCCCTGACAGACGCCATCGCTAAACTCAACGGCCCCGCCTCTTAGCGCTCTGTGAGAAGTTTGTGACGAGGGCTATACCTGCCCCGAAAGCGCCCCTACCGGGCTCGCTAAAGCGCTAAACTGCTCGAATGACCGGACAGCTCACCTTTAAACCGATTGATTTGGCGCAGCATGCCGATCTGTGTGTGCAGTTTCGCCGTGATGCCATGGCTTGCAGCTTTGAAGATGGCGCAGCGCGGTTTGATCGAGAGAGCGGTGCTAACGGCGAGCAGTATCTAGAGTGGCTGAAGCAGCGGATTGTGGAATTGCCCGAAGGGTGTGTGCATTTGCTGGAAGGCGATCAGATTGTGGGCCAGATTGAGCTGCAGCTACGGGGTCAGCAGACGCTGGGCGATGTCAAACTGCTCTATCTCATTCCCTCCGCACGGGGGCGCGGATTGGGTGAGGCGTTGCACGACTATGTGATTCAGGTTTTTCAGCAGGTGGGCGTGGTCAAGGCGCAGTTGTCGGTCAGCCCAACGAACGAACGAGCCGTGGTGTTTTACCAGCGCCACGGCTGGCAATCGCTCGGCGCTCGTCCAGACCTGCCCGAGGTGACGCTAATGGAGTTAACGGTCCCTGAATCATGAGAAATATCGGACCGGTTTCTTGGCGTTGGCTGGCTGAGGTTGGCGTACTCACATTAGCGGAGTTGAGACAGGCCGGTACGATAGTCTCCGACATGGCTAATCCCTGACGATGCCAAGCAAGCTGCGCTTCAGGTCGTTGATCTAGCAGAAAAATGACTCAAGTTCGACTCAGTCTGGTGATCGCTTTGGGGTTCGCGACCCCGGTCCTTGCCCAGTCCTTACCGCCCGCAGCTGTGACAGATGTTGTCGATCATCTGGTTGGGGTGATGGAGACCGCTGACCCGACCACAACCGCCCCCAGCTTTGTCACTGTTCGCATGACCACCTGTGAAGTCGTGCCCCAGTTGTCTACGCCCAATACTCATTACCTGTACCAGGAGCAGGCGCTGGTTAGCAATTTAGCGGCCCCTTATCGGCAGCGATTTTTACAGATAGCCCTCAGCGACGACCAGCAGCGGGTCGAGTCGCGGACGCTGAAACCCGAGGATCCGGCTCGCTGGACGGGACTGTGCGATCAGGACACGTCTGACCCCATTGAGGTGGCCGATATGGGGGTTCCTGTTTGTACGGTTGCGTTACGCCCGTCAGCATTGGGATACGTCGGCAGTACACCCACCGAGGGCTGCCCGGTCACGCTGCGGGGTGCCACGCGTCTGACCAATGTGATCGTGTTGCATGCAGCGGGGATGGACACTTGGGATCGGGGCTTTGATGCAGAGGGTGTGCAGCTTTGGGGGGCACAGGCAGAGCCCTATCGGTACCGCTGGGTGACGGATTGAGACTTTTTTTCTTCAATAGGGTGCGTTCAATAGGGTGCAACAGCCTGTTGCACGGGTTCGGACATTCATCTCATGGGGCTAGTGCAACAGACCGTTGCACGATTGGCGGCTGACCCCCAAGGGGTACTTGTTGGGGCCGATCTCAGTAACTGGCTGCGATGGCGCTGTAGGATTCTCTATCACTTCAAATGCAAGAATCATGTGGAAACGATTTCAAACCCCCGCCGCCGCTGTTACTGCCGGGGCGCTACTGTTGGCCTCATCGGTGCAGGCCCACCCCGATGCCGATGTCCCCAGTGCGACGACGGCCAATGATGCAACGGCGCTGCACCTCAGTTGGGCCAATGGCCAGAGCAACACAATTGATATCGATGGCTGGACGGTGGCCGTGCTGGATTCCTGGAGCTGTGAGCTAGGCGGAGTGGTGCCGGAGCGGACGCTGACAGCGCAGCGCATTGTCGGACAGCCTGCGGTCGATCCGCAGACTGGGAACGTTGCCGTCGCCGTGGTGCTAGAGGAATGCTACGACACGCAAAAGACTGCCGTATTTGTGGTTGACCCGCAGGGCTACGGGGGCCATGCGCTGTACCGGGTGCAGGTGCCGGGTGAGCGAGCTTTGCCCCATGAGTTTTCGACCTACGCGCTGCGCGATGGAATGGGGCTGCAGTATTGGGACTCGACGCTGATGGTGCGTCACGGCGATGCGTCCGATGCTGAAGCGATCTTAGTGTTTCGGCCTGGGGTAAATCCGGCGGGGGAGTACGCTAGCTGCGCGGTGATTCAGCCAGGCGAGAGCGGTGGTGCGATGTGCCCCTAAGCGATTAAGGCTACACAAGCCAGTCGTGGCGTTGGGTATTCTGGAGTCAATGTGACCGGAGTGCGCTGTGGTGGGTAATGATTTTGGGAAAGTTGAGGTTGCGATCGCAATCCTCCATCAAGGCAATCACTTTCTCCTGCAGCTCCGCGATGATATTCCTGGCATTTTCTATCCCGGTCACTGGGGCTTTTTTGGCGGTCACATCGAACCGGGCGAAGACGCCGACCAGGGCGTTCGTCGCGAGCTACTCGAAGAAATTGGCTATGCCCCACCCCAGCTTGACCTGTTTCAGCGCACCGAAGATGAACGCGTGATCCGCTACTTCTACCAGGGGGCGCTGACCGTCTCGGTCGAGCAGCTTGAGCTAAACGAAGGTCAGGATCTGGGCTTGTGTTCGATTGTCGATATCCAGCGCGGCTTCAAATACTCAAAAAAAGTGGGAGAGGACCGTCCTTTGGGCCTCCCCCATCAACAAGCTCTAATCACGTTTATCGAACAGTACAGCCTTTCGGCCAACTAACCTAGACGCCGACTAGCGGACGCTCGCCGGACGCGGCGGCAGCGCCGTTTTCGTCGCCGTCTTTCACAATGTCCAGGTCGATGTCCAGCACCGTCATCGCTAAGCCCGCCTTCGGCATCGAGTCTACCTTCGAGACGTAGGGGCTGGGCTCCACTTTCCCTGTGCAGATGATCAGTGATCCTTTCTTCAGGTAGGGCAGTGTGCGCCATGCGAGTGAACCTTCCCAAATGCTGAGTGAAACGGTAAAAGAGACGTCTCGGTCTTTGATGCCCCGTACATAAATGGTCCCTTCTGCGACCTTGGCCTGCCGCCCGTTGCGCATGTCAACGGTTTTCACTTCAACGTCTGCCGCCAGATTCCCGCTGACGATCCACTTGTTTAATCCCGCACTGGACATAGACGATGCTCCTGTAGTAAATGTTACTTGTCTCACCTAAGTGTGCCCAGGATGATTGCAGGGTAACGTTTCTACGGATTCAAAGTTGTTGTTATGAGCATTGTTGTTATGAGCGATATCTGCCGCTAAGCCCGTCAAACAGAATGGTAAGCAGGGGCGCATCATTACTGCCAAGACAGCAACGGGACGTTTGGCCTGCCCGTACAGGCCCCCACAAGGCTACTTGTGGCGAATGTGATCGTAGATCTTGATGTATTGTTCGCCGGGCGAAGTCCACGAGTAGTCGTAGGCCATGCCCTGCTTTTGCAGCTGCTGGAAGCCCTTGCGGTCGCCGTACCAGAGGCCAATTGCGCGGTCGAGCGCCGTTTCTAAGGCGTAGTTGTCAGCCTGGTAGAAGACGTAGCCGTTGCGCTTCTCAGGTGGCTTGCTCTCGTCGTGGTCTACGTCAAAGACGGTATCGACCAGCCCACCGACACCTCGCACCACCGGCACCGTACCGTACTTCATGCCAATCAGCTGGGTCAGGCCGCAGGGTTCAAAATTGCTCGGCACCACAATAATGTCAGCCCCGGCGTAGATCATGTGGGCCAGCTCTTCGTTGAAACCGAGCTCCATGTGGCAGTCGGGGTTCTCGTTCAGGTGCGCTTTCTCAGATTGGAAGTGGTCGTTGATCGCCGCACCCGTGGCCGAACCCAACAGCACAAACTGGGCATTTTTCTCTAATGCCCGATAGAGCGAGTGGTGCACCAGATGGACGCCCTTCTGCTCGTCTAGGCGACCGATGAAGGCCACCAGCGGCTTGTCCGTCTGCTCTAGCAGCAGCCGGTCGCGCAGCGCTTTTTTATTCAGTTCCTTGTCTTCAATGTTCTCGGCAGAGTAGGGGAAGGTGACGTAGGGGTCGAGCTTTGGATTCCACAGGTTGTAGTCAATGCCGTTGAGCACGCCGCGAAACTTATGCTGGTGGGTATGCAGCGTGTGGCCCAGGCCAAAGCCAAAGTCGCCGTGGTGGGCTTCCCAGGCGTGGTGGGGTGACACCGTCGTCACCATATTGGAGTACACAATCCCACCCTTCATGAAGTTCAGGGCGAAGGGGTTGAAGTCATCCCGCAGCCGCTCTGGGTTGAAGTAATAGGGTTCGCGGTTGAGTCCGGTGGCGTGCAGCACGTTTGCACCCGTGATGCCCTGATGCTTGAAGTTGTGGATGGTATAGCAAACGCGCTGGTTTGCCATGTCGTGGTGCTTGTAAATTTCATACAGCAGGACCGGGACCAGACCGGTTTGCCAGTCGTGGCAGTGGATGACGTCGGGGCGCTTATTACTCTGCTGCAGAAACTGCAGGGCCGCCTTACTGAAGAAGGCAAACCGCATGGGGTCGTCGCCGTTGCCGTAGTAGTTGCCCCGGCGGAACCAGCCGTCTTTGTCGTGGGGCTCAATAAAGAAGCACAGCCGACCATGCACCCAGCCACAGTGAACGGTGCAGTTTACCGCCGCGCCGTACCAGGGCACTTCAAGATCGTCGTAGGCATGGTGCAGACCCCAGATGTGGTCGTAGCGCATGCAGTCGTACTTGGGCAAAATCAGCTCAACCGTATGCCCCCGTATCTCAAGCTCACGGCTGAGGCCGTAAACCACATCGCCTAGACCGCCTGCTTTGATGACGGGCGCACATTCTGAGGCAATTTGCACGATGTACATGTCGACCCCTCACTGCGTATAAGTACCTACTTTTCCTTAATAAAACTATAAGGCGAAGGGAGCCCGGCTGTCTTCCCCTCGGATTATGTTTTCCGGGGGCTCAAGTTTCTGGAACGGTCGAGGTAGGGGGTGAAGCCCGATTCAGAAAATGGGTTGGCTAAATACTGGGCGGTAAATCGAATGGGGCGATGGCGGACGCTGGTTGCGATCGTAGGTGGGGCCACATCATGAACGAGCCCCTATCCCACAGACGATGACGCTGATTTTTCACATTGCGCCCGAAAGTGCGATCTCACCTGCCCAATCCCAGGGGTGGTACGAACCGGCTGACTATGCCCGAGAGGGATTCATTCACTGCTCTTTCCTGCATCAGGTGATCCCCACGGCCAGCCGCCATTTCCAGGGGCAGTCGGGGCTAGTCGTGCTAGAGATTGACTCGGCGGACTTGGCTGAAGTAAAAGTTGAAAATCTGTCAGGGGGGACAGAGCGATATCCCCACATCTACGGTCGGTTGGCCTGGGAGGCCGTCCGTCAAGTTCATCCGTTCGGAGCAGATAGACGCATCACGTCAGCCGCGCTGTCGGTTTTCGATACCTTAGAGCCGGTCGATTTGTCTTTTATGCTAGGTCGCTGGCGCGGAGCTGAGTGCCCGACTGGGCATCCTATGGATGGCCTACTTGAAACGGCTAACTGGTACGGCAAAGAATTTGTCAGCCCTGACTGCGTTCATCCATTGCTGTTCAGCAATGGTACAGGTGGCATCTACAAAATTGCGCCGAGTGCTGCCATGATGAACCTGGCACTGCAGCTGCCCATTCCTAGAAATGAGGCCGTTAAGCCTGCATTTGGCCTGCTGAGTTCACTCCTCAAAACGGAAGAGAGTCAGGCCCGGTTGCGGATGATGGAGCATCGCGGCCAGCTCAGCGCCACCATGATTTACGACTACTTGCCCATTCACGACGTCTTTAGAAAGTGGGATGACGACACTGTGCTGGGCCTGATGGACTATAAAGCGAGCCCTCAACCCTTCTTTTTTATATTGAGAAGAGATCGTTAGGGCTTCGCAGCTACGCGAAAGCACTGATTTTTCATAGGTCTAGACGCTTTTATAGTATTGTAAAGGTTTGTAAATCCTCCTGCTCTTGATGTTGTGAAGCGGTCCCCATTGCCGTCCTCACGGGGGTTTGCGTGCGACGGTAGCTACGTGAGGCACGCTGGCTGATGGGGTAACGGCCTTCCGTTTCCTTGAGCGAGTGGGTCGGTACGGCAGCAGGCTTGAGCACTGCACCCATACATTGAGACCCGAGGTAGCGTTGAGTCCTTCACCGAGACCTGTTTGTGCAACTAATCGATTCGTCCAAAGCGGCTATTCCGGTAACCATTTCGTCCCGTAGACAAGAACTTCCCTTTACACTTAAAGACCTCAGAGACGCCATTCCAGATCGCTGCTTTGAGCCAGATACGTTTAGATCGCTGGCTTATTTTTTTCTGGATATTGGCATTATTGCCGGTTTGTATGGGCTGGCGGCTTTCTTCGACTCATGGCTGTTGTTTCCGCTGTTTTGGCTAGCGCAAGGCACCATGTTTTGGGCGCTGTTTGTGGTGGGGCATGACTGTGGTCACGGTTCTTTTTCTAAACACAAGTGGCTGAATAGCCTGGTTGGGCACCTGTCCCATTCACCGATTTTGGTGCCTTATCACGGCTGGCGCATCACCCATCGTCACCATCATGCCAACACTGGGAATATGGATACTGACGAGAGCTGGTTTCCCGTGCCCCAGTCCGAGTACGAAGCGATGGACTGGCTGGTCAAGATCATGCGCTTTCAGCTGCTTTTATTGGCCTATCCGCTCTACCTGTTTGTGGGTACGCGAGGGCGAAATGATTCTCACTTTTTGCCCAGTAATGGCCTGTTCAAGCCGTCGGAAAAGAGAGACATTATCACCAGTACGATTTGCTGGGGGCTGATGATTGCGCTTTTGGGCGTGTTAGGCCTGAAATTTGGCCTGCTATTTTTAGTGAAATACTATCTGATGCCCTATCTGGTGTTTGTCGTCTGGCTCGATCTGGTGACGTATCTGCATCACACCGTGCCCGAAATTCCTTGGTATCGAAACGACAGCTGGTATTTTCTCAAGGGTGCGCTGTCCACGATTGATCATGATTACGGCTTTATCAACAATATTCACCACAACATTGGCACTCACGTTGCGCACCATATTTTCTCCAATATGCCGCACTACCGCCTGAAGACAGCGACAGAGGCAATTAAGCCGATCTTAGGAGACTACTATCACGTTTCTAATGAACCGATTTGGACGCTGTTCTGGCGCTCTGTTCGGAGCTGTCACTACGTCGCGGATGAGGGTTCTGTGCTTTACTATCAGGCCGACAAGGGCTAATTAAAGTAGGGAGCAGGCGTCAGCTAACCGTCTTGTCTTCTGCTCCCTATATGCTTTGTAGCCGTTAAGGCTAGGGTCCGCGATCAGCGCTGGCCTTAACGCTATACCAGGATGCGGCGACGGCGAATGTCGTATCTGGCAACGAAGCTAGCGGGACGGGCGCGTAAATAGACGACCTGATCGATTATTTTTGAATATTCTTCAACGGGTTGCTGAAAAGGAATATCATTGCGATCGCAATTATCCTGGTAAGCAGCGACGGCTTTATCAAAAGCGGAAGGGGTATCAGACATGGTTACCTTTAAAGAGCAGCACAGGTAACCACCCAGGTAGCGGACGCGCTGCGCCTAGCTAACAGCATGCGCTACCCAGCCTTGGATGTCCTTGGAGGACGCCCTCACCTTAGCACATGCCGCTTTTGGCAAGCGCCTCTGAGCGGGGGAGCACAAAGTCTGAAGGAGCAGCCGCTGATTCTGTTCGGGCTTGAGTCCGAATGCCCACATCGGTGTGGGCCTAGCCGCGAGGTCAGCTCCCAGTTAGCTTGGCCTTCACCAGCTGCTGTACCTTACTTCCATCGGCTTGACCCTGCATCCGCTTCATCGCAGGCCCCATGACTTTGCCCATGTCGCGAGGGCTGCTGGCTCCGGTTTCGGCAATCAGCTCGTCAATGACGGCCTCGATCTCATCGTCAGAAAGCTGGGCGGGCAAAAATTCGTCGATGATGACCAGTTCTTGCGCTTCTTTTTCGGCCAGGTCGCTGCGGCCCGCGTCGGTATATTGCTTGATCGAGTCACGCCGCTGCTTTGCCATCTGGGTGAGGATGGCAATTTCCTGTGCTTCGGTGAGTTCGCTTTGGCCCGTGGCGCGAACTTCGGACTCTTTTTCAAGAATCAGCTTTTTGACGCCACGGACCGTTTCCAGGCGAATCTTGTCCTTGGCTTTCATCGCGGCTTTGATTTCGTCGCTGATGCGATCTTTGAGACTCATTGTTTTTTATAGAGAGAATGAATTCAAGTAGGCGCGTCCGATTATTCATAGGCTCTGTCAGTTGATGAGGAGTCAGAAGATAGGAGTGAGAAGCCTTCTGCCTTCTGTCTCCTCGGGGCAAATCTTGGGTCTTTAGCCTTGAATTCGGTAAACTTGGTTAATAAGTAGGCTGTCCCAATTAAGTTCTAGATGCTGAGGCCCCCTTCCGTCCCCCAATTTGGGGGAGACTAGGCTCAGAGCCCCCATTTTTAAGGGTTTGGGGGCCTACACGAACAGTTCAAACATTCGGTTTCCATCGTAGAAGTAATTACGCTGACCTACTTACTCGGGAAGTTAATACTCCGGAACAGAGCTATCAATTTCGCGGCTCCAGGCAATGATGCCGCCTTTAACGTTGGTCCCTTCGATGCCGATTTCTTTGAGAATTGTCAGGGCTTTGGCAGAGCGACCGCCCATTTTGCAGTGGGCAATCAGCTTTTGACCGTAGACGATCTCACGAATCTTTTCGATGCCTGAGCCGTTTTCGATATCGCCCAAGGGGATGAGAACGGAACCCGGAATTTTGGCAATCTCATACTCGTTGGGATTGCGCACATCCAGCAGGATGTAGTCGTCAGCGTTGCTGTCGAGGAGCTGCTTGAGTTCGATAACGGTGATTTCGTTCATGCTCGCTTTTTGTTCAGCTTCGGCTGCCTGGGCTTGGGGAATGCCGCAGAACTGTTCGTAGTCGATCAGTTTTTCAATGACTGGCCGTACGGGGTTGGGGCGCAGCTTGAGCTCCCGGAAGGACATATCCAAGGCGTTATAGAGCATGAGGCGACCGCTGAGCGTATTGCCTTGCCCAATGATAATCTTGACCGTCTCGGTCGCCTGGATGGTGCCGATGATGCCGCACAACACGCCCAAGACGCCGCCCTCGGCACAGGAAGGCACCAGCCCCGGCGGCGGGGGCTCGGGGTAAAGGTCGCGGTAGTTGGGGCCGTCCTGATAGTTGAAGACCGTCGCTTGCCCCTCGAAGCGGAAGATGGAGCCGTAGACGTTGGGTTTGTTTAGCAGAACGCAGGCGTCGTTGACCAGGTAGCGGGTGGGGAAGTTATCGGTGCCGTCTACGACGATGTCGTAAGGCTTGAGAATGTCCAGCGCATTTTCGGCGCTGAGTCGAGTGTTGTAGAGGTCGACCTGGCAGTGGGGGTTAATTTCGAGGATGCGGTTTTTGGCCGATTCAATTTTGGGTTTGCCGACCCAGGAGGTGCCGTGGATAATCTGACGCTGCAGGTTGGAGTGATCCACGATGTCAAAGTCGACAATACCGATGCGGCCCACGCCTGCGGCGGCAAGATACACTAGCAGCGGCGAACCCAGTCCGCCTGTGCCAATGCAGAGAACGCTGGCGGCTTTGAGCTTTTTCTGTCCCTCTAGGCCGACCTCAGGCAGGATGATGTGCCGGGCATAGCGCTCGTAGTCGTCTTTGGTCAGTTGGATGTCATCCAGGTCAGGATTCAGCATGGTGGTCGGTACAGTGATGTGTCTTTATTTTATGCGCTCAGGGATTTTATGCGCTTAGGGGCGACATGCGCTCCGCCTTCGGTGATGGTCATGGGCTCAGACTGAAACTGGTGCTGCGCGTCGAGCTGCCAGCATTGTAAATCGACAGCACTGCCGTTTTGGACGGACACGATGAGGTAGGAATAGTCGCTCCAGGCGAGGGTGCGATCGCACTCCGACGGCACCGCTACATGATTCGGATGCGAGTGATATACCCCAATAATAGATAACCCCCGTTCCCGCGCGTCTCGCTGAGCCGCCAGCATGTCTTTAGGATCGATCCAGTAGCGGCGCGATTTCGTCGGGGTGGCGATTCCTGGCGCAGACAGCTCGGCGAGATCGGCGACCAATTCAGGCTCCCAAGCGTTTGCCAGCAGCCGAATCTCAGTCAACGTGCGTTGGTCAATGACCGGATCGAAAACGCCGAGCAGCAAGCCGCAGCCTTCATGCGGATAGGCCTGCTGGGCGTCGGCCTGCAGCATTTGGATATGTTGGGTCGTCAGAAGCAGGGTCATCGGGCTATGTTCGGCCTTTTCGGACTTTCTATTCTAGAGCAGCGCTGACCAACTGATCGACTACCTTGTCTAATGCAACTGAGCGGGAGGCTTTGAACAACACGCGATCGCCGGGTTGAAGGTAGTTTTTCAGTTCACTCACCAATGCGTTGGGGGCAGTGAACTGCTGGCTCGGGATGGTGCCGGCTCCGGTGCTCAGCGCATCGGCTTCGGCAGGATCTGCCAAGATGAAGAGCTGGTCCAGATTCAGGTCCGCGACGGTTTGGCCGACCCGCTGGTGCAGCTCAATGGACTGTTGGCCCAGCTCTTTCATCGTGCCAAGGACGGCAACGCGGCGCTGACCGGGTTGGGTTGCCAGCAGCTTGAGGGCCGCGACCATGGATTCTGCCCCAGCGTTGTAGGTTTCATCCAGGATGATCACATCGTTGGGGAGGGCGTGGCGCTGAGCGCGGCCAGCGGGCATGTGAACCTGTAGACCGTTTTGCAGGAATCGCCAGTCGAGGTTGAGGGCTTGGAGGGTTGCGATCGCACTGAGTAAATTCAGCGCATTGTGCTCCCCCGCCAGCGGTAACGGTATCCGCACCCCGTCTACCGTCATCGTTTCGCTATCGACCATCTCGCCGTGCACGTCTCCGCCCGTGAGCCCGTAGGTGATTTGCGGGCCCTGCCAGACCCCAGCAGCGGTTTTAATCAGGCGGGCATTGTCGTAGTTCAATACGGCAATGCCGTTTTGGGGGAGTTCGGCCAGTAGCTCACATTTGGCATCGGCAATCGCCTGTTCGGAGCCCAGCCGACCGATATGAGCGGTACCGACGTTGGTAATGACGGCAATGTTGGGTTCGGCAATCTGAGTGAGTAGCGCGATTTCGCCCGGACCGCGCATCCCCATTTCAACCACGGCGTAGTCATGGCTAGGGGCGACCTCCAGCAACGTTTTGGGTACTCCGATTTCGTTATTGAAGTTGGCGCGGGTTTTGTGGACTTGACCGTGGTGAGATAAGGCGGCGGCGATCAGTTCCTTTGTGGTGGTTTTACCGACGGAGCCGGTAATAGCGATGACGGGCAGGCTCAGCTGCCGCCGCCACCAGCGACCCAATGCCTGGTAGGCGGCCAGGGTGTCAGGGACTTCGATGCGGGGCAGGTCTGCGGTGATAACGCCGTGGCGGGTAAGGGTTGAGATCGCACCCCCTGCCATGGCTTTCTCCGCAAAATCATGGCCGTTGAACCGTTCGCCTTCTAGGGCCACAAAGAGCTGTCCCGCATCGATGGTGCGCGTATCGGTATTCACGCCGGTAATCTCCGTCTGTAAGTTGTCAATGCCCACAGCCCGAACCTCTGGTCCCAGCGCCTCTGTCAGCGCGGACAGTAACGCAGACAGCGCAGCACGGCAGGTCATGGCGGTAGTCCCCCGGATACAACGCCCCCTATTAAACCACCTCCAGCTGCGTGGGGGCGGCACGCGCAGTCCTTGAGGCCCTGTGAACGCTGTGAAAAGCTCAATGACGCATTCTTAAAGGCAGTTCTAAATTTGTCACTACCGGCTGGCTGAAGGCAGCGCTGCTAGGCCAAAATCTAGAGTGATATACGGCCTTGGCTGCTTTTGATTAAGCCCTCTGTTGTCAGCTTAGGGCGCTCCGTTAGATTACGGAATTCATATCTATTAAAGTTGTTTTTTAGACGCGGCTTCTGTTGGTTGTGTGCCCCTTAGACAAGCTAGAAAATACCGATGATCGTGGCCGTATTAGATTTGGGTCAGCTGTTTTCAAGACTTTATTTATGTTGCAAGGCTGCTTATACGGAAGTTTTAAGGTCTGAAGGCTTCACTCAAACTTCAAATAAAAAACGGCAACTTACCCAGATTAACGGTCTTTTTGACCGTATCCTTTAGCTATAAGTAGAAGTATAAAATTAGACAGTGCTTGTTCGCAGTACTTGTCTACAGCACTTGTCTTCGGACGCTGAGATTTTAGACGCTGAGATCTTAGACGCTGAGATTTAATTTGACTGTTCTTTCCTATCCGAATCCTTGGTGAAGACCGCAGCAGACTACGCTAAACAGCTAATCAGCCCTGAAGAGCAGGCGCTTTACGACCATCTCGTCGGATGTGCGGGGGTGGAGTCGCCAGCTGAATTGCTGGCTCGGTTTCAGGCGCTCTTTATTGATGGAACGGGCTATGGCAACCGGGAGATTGCGGCGGTTCTTGATCAGATTGTCGCCAGTCAAGATGTCGATGCTTACTTTCACCATATTTTCAATCGCTGTTGCCACATCTTGATTAACCGCTGGCAAACCAGTCGCCATACCCACGGCGCGATTGCCGAGCTGGTCAGCCTGATTGAGGTCGGTCCCTCCTTACAGGTGCGCGAGGTGTCCCGCATGCGCTCTGCTCGCCGCCTGCGTGAGGTGGTCGGCAACTTTACCCAAACCGAGCAGTATCTAATGCTCAAGCGGTTGGTGCAAGTGTTGAACGCGCCGGCTCACCTGCCCGCCGATCATCCGACACGCCCGTTGGGGGTCCTGATTGGCCGCTATCCCTATCTCTATGAGCACTGTCTGCTCGGAGAAGAGAGTCCCCAAGCCCATCAGCTTCATGTGCGCCGCATCCAGGCTGAGGCTCAGCGTCGTCTAGAATTAGACCTGTCCCACTATGTCAACTACCGTGTCCGCAAATCGAGATTGCGGCGGCAAGGCGCGCTTGACAGTCACGGACATCGTCTTCGTCCGATTAATAATCCAACCCTGCTGACCGACCGCGAGCTCGTCAGTTCGCTGCAGCAGTTTTCCAGTAAAGCAGGAACGCGCCGTACCTACAGTGACGTTGCCCAAAGCTTCCTCAGCCAAAGCTGCCAGGGCACGACCTTCAAATCCTTTAAAGACAACCTTTACAGCTATATTACTGACTCGATCGACAGTGGTTATGGCAATCGCAGGTTCAATAACCAGCTTCACCAGCAGCTCAGTATGCTCTATCCCGACAGTGGCCAGCACGGTCTGAACGACTTCTTGCTAGTGCGTACCTGTAGCCAGCTGTTCAACTTTTTGATCATTGATACGTCCCCGTCCCGGCAGCACTTCGTCTTTATTGATCTGATCAACAACTTAGGTCCGCTGGCAACAACTTCGATATTACTCAAGATTTTGTTGTTATGTCGCAAGGTCAAGCCCTACCTAGAGCGCCGATTTGCCGTGCTGTTTAGTAACTACGAAGCCTCAACTCAGGGAACGGTCGCCTGGCTAGTCAAAGTGCTAGAAAACTTAAACGTGGCACTGAGCCTTAATTTTGGCACGCTCGATCTCTCTCACGTATTGACCTAGCGTTGCTGTCGGTTGTTTGAGACGGTCAGCAGTTTGATCTTCGTGTTTTGCCGCGATCGTTTGGGCACAATAGGAACAACTTCTACCGCTGTACATACACTGCTTGCATACAGCAAGTTTCAAATGCATTGAAACTTGTGCCTCACTTGACCTGCTGTTCTATGGAGCTTTTGTCTGGATATTGGGAGTCAAGTCAAGTGAGAAACGCCATATATTACGGCATGTAGAGATCCGTGATCGTAGGGCTGCTACCCGGCTGCTTCACGGCTAAGAGCCGATCCCGTACAAGATTTCTTAATTTCTTAAATAGAGTGGCGAAAGCCATCTATCCTTCTGAATGGCTGAATCAACCCTACAATTGCAGCGTTTGTCTCAGCTTAGAGCTGTGTTTAGCCGATGGCTGCCCGACAAGACCTGCCTCGATTTCACGGTTATCATTCCTACCTATAATGGCGCGCAGCGGCTACCCGCCGTACTGGATTGCCTGGCCTGGCAGCTGGGCACTCGCGGTATTGTCTGGGAGGTGATCGTTGTTGACAACAACAGCAGCGATGCCACCGCCCAAGTTGTTCGGGACTATCAGACGCAGTGGTCTTTAGATCGACCGCTGCGGTATGTTTTAGAACCGCGTCAAGGGGCGGGCAATGCCCGCAATCGTGGCATTCGCGAAGCCAACAGTAGCCTGGTTGGATTTCTCGACGACGATAATCTACCCGGCCTAACCTGGGTGGCTGCCGCGTATCAGTTTGGGCAGGCGCACCCCAAGGCAGGCGTCTATGGTAGTCGCATTCAAGGAGAGTTTGAAACACCGCCGCCGCTGGGTTTTGATCGGATTTCAGCCCTATTGGCGCTCACCGAGCGGGGCAGCGAACCGCTTCCCTATGTGCCGGAAAAGAAGGTTTTACCGCCGGGGGCTGGCCTAGTCGTCAGGCGTCAGGCCTGGCTCGATAACGTCCCGACAGATTTGGTGCTGACTCAGAAGATTGGCAAACGCGAAGCCGGTGAAGATCTGGAGGTGGTATTGCACATTCAGAAGGCGGGCTGGCAGGTATGGTACAACCCCCACATGCGCGTCTTTCATCGGATTCCTAGTCACCGGCTCACCCGACAATATCTGAGAACCCTGTGCCGAGGTATTGGGCTGAGTCGCTGCTATACGCGTATGCTGAGCGTTCGGGGCTGGCAGCGCCCGTTCATGCTGCTAGCCTACATGGGTAACGATCTCCGAAAGATTGGCAAACATTTGCTGCATCATCGGGTCCGAGCGATGCAGGATACGGTCGCAGCCTGTGAGCTAACGTTGTACTGGTACAGTCTGCTGAGCCCCTTTTTCATGGTTCATCGCTATTGGACGAATGGTGGGAAGGCTGCAGCCGATAATAGAGTGCCTGCCTCGGATTTTGCTAAGGAGGCGACGCCCCCCTTTCTCTCCTGACTTGTCAGTAAGGACTGGACTCGCTGCGGCGGCCAGTAGATTTTGTAGGCCTGGCCCAAAATATTGGCTGCGGGTAAATATCCCCACACGTGGGAGTCACCGCTTTCGTTGCGATTGTCTCCGAGGACGAAGTAAGTGTCTGGCGGTACAGTTTCAGGTCCCCATGTGTAGGCGGGTGATTGGGCATAGGGTTCGTCAATGGCCTGGTGATTGACCCAGACCTGCCCGTTCCCGATCTGAACCTGGTCACCGGGCGTACCCACAATGCGCTTGACGAGGAGGGTATCCGGTTGGACCTCGAGGGTGGCAATGGCCTGGACGGGGGCAGTGAACACAACGATATGGCTTGGTTGGGGGCGATACCCGCGATCGCGGCTGACAAATAGGCGATCGTTGACCTGTAGGGTGGGCTGCATAGATTGGCTAGGAACAATGCATTGCAGTACGTTCTGGTCAATTAAGGTGGGCAGATAGCCGACGATGAGCCGCCAGCTCATCAGTGCGATCGCAATCAGCAAAACAGCGGTTTGGCCGGTGCGATGGTTCGTGACTCGGTAGACGTGATAGCCCGCGATTGCCCATAGTCCGTAGGCCAGAGGTAGTAGATTGGCCTGTCCATTATTGGCGGTATAGGCAAGCCCCACCCCTAAGAGTAAGAATGCTCCCCCCAGGAGCGTTTGGCCAATGTAGAGGTGGCCCATTCCTGGTAGCACCTGCTCTAGGAAAAAGCCGTACCAGGCGTCTTTTCTAGAAGCGGTCGATGGGGACTGACGAGATAAGCCCGAGCTGGGTCGGCGTAGGCGAGCCTGGCGATGTGCTAGCCAGGGCGCGATCAGGTAGACCCCTCCAGCGACGGCTAGATAGGTAAGCCCCGCCATGGTTTGACCGGGTGGCGCCCAAATTTCCCAGCTGCCTCGCCAGAGCAGCCCCAAAAAAAGAATGGCTAACAGGAGCCCGAACCCGATTTGGCGGCTGCACAGCTGCCCCAACCCTGGCCATACCAGCGATAAGTTGACAGCCAGCCAAGGAGACCCGCGCTGGGATGACTGTAGGGGGCGGACCGCGCTCATGGTTGGACCGAATTATCGTCCGGTTTGTTCGAGGTGTGACTGCAGCTGATCGATGTCTTCGGGGAGGAGGACGCTAATGCTACCGGTATGCACAGTGCCATCGGGGTTAGGAATTAATTCGAGCCAGTAGCCGTAGGCCTCGCCTTCCCTGACCTGTCCCCTGGCGTCGCTGCGGTTGGGGCGCAGTAGTCGGGCAGGGGATGAAACCGGGTAGAGGCGTGTTGAGGTCGAGCGGCGATAGTCGGCATACAGGTCCGGGCCGTAGATAACGCGCAGCGCTTCTTCCAGGTCTTCGTAGTCAACGCCGTCTACGGTATCGACAAGCATAAAGGTCTCGACTCGAATCTGAGTACGGTCCAGGCCCCGGTTGAGGATAGCGGGTGTATCGCTATTGCCATCTGTTCCCCCGATGGGGAAGATGGTGGCTCGAAAGATGTATCGACGGGCTGGGGTCTCCGTCCGCTGGACCTGCAGCCGCTCGTTCTCGGTTGCCCGTAGCGTGGGATGGCCCTGCATCCAGGCTTTGACCTCATCGACCGACTCGCCAGGAATGGCCTGAGCGGGTGCGGTGAGACTGGCCAGCAACCCTGCGATCGCACCTATCGTTAAAAACTTTTTCATATCAGCACAGTGGAGTGCGTGACCCTATGCGAGCGACACCAGCGCCCGCCTGGCTACACGCATAGCGACGACTATATACAATGATGCACTCAATCCTGGATAGAACTATCAGCGGCCCAGAGATTGTGGCAGTAACGTGTGGTAAGGAAACGGCATCACATGGCTACAGCGTCCCGAAACCCTTCTTCTTTTTCTTTTTCTTCGACTTTTTACCACCCTGGGGCCTGAAGCCGGGACGCTGTTCGCCCATTCCGCCCATTCCCGGCATGCCGCCGCCCATCCCAGGAAAGCCCCCCATTCCCGGCATGCCGCCCATTCCCGGCATGCCGCCCTGACCCATCTGCTGCATCATCGACCGCATCCGCTGAAAGTCGCTGATCAGCTTGCCTACCGCTTTATCATCATGGCCGGAGCCCCGCGCAATTCGCCGCCGTCGGCTCGGAGAGTTAGCCAACAGGTCTGGATCACCTCGCTCGACCTTGGTCATTGAGTTGATCATTGCTTCGCAGCGTTTGAGCTGCGCTTCACCCTGCTGTAGCTGGTCCGAAGACAGCTTGTTTGACATGCCCGGAATCAGCTTCATGATCCCCGTTAGGGATCCCATGTTTTTCATCAGGCGCGTTTGCTTGAGAAAGTCGTTGAAGTCAAACTTGGCCTCCAGAATTTTTTCTTGAAGCTTCTCCGCATCCGCAATATCGACTTCTTCTTGAGCCTTTTCAACCAGGGTGAGCACATCGCCCATACCTAGGATGCGCGAGGCCATCCGGTCGGGATAGAAGGGCTGCAGCGCCTCGACCTTTTCTCCGACGCCGATAAATTTGATGGGCTGACCCGAAATGCGCCGGACCGAGAGCGCGGCCCCACCCCTGGAGTCACCGTCCATCTTGGTCAAGATGGCACCGGTAATGCCAATCTCATCGTGGAAGGTGCGAGTCAGGTTAGCGGCTTCTTGACCCGTCATGGCATCGACCACCAGCAGCACCTCGTTGGGCTGGATGGTGTCTTTGATTTGGCCAAGCTCGGCCATCATGTCCTGATCGATTTGGAGTCGGCCTGCGGTGTCGACAATGACGGTATCGACATTGTCCGCTTTGGCCTGGGCGATGCCCTGGCGAGCAATTTCAACTGGGTTCGCATCGGTCCCCATCTCAAAGACGGGGACGCTGATTTGTTTGCCTAGGGTCACCAACTGGTCAACCGCTGCTGGGCGATAGACGTCCGTGGCGACCAGTAAGGTAGACCGTTCCTGTTTGCGCAGATGGAGGGCCAGTTTGGCGGTAGCCGTTGTTTTACCCGTGCCCTGCAGTCCTGCCATCAGTACGACCGTCGGCCCAGATTCGGCCTGAGCTAATGGGACGTTGGTTTCGCCCATCACTGCGACCAGCTCGTCGTAGACAATTTTGATAAATTGCTGGTCTGGCCGAACGCCCGAGATGACCTCAGCACCTTGGGCTTTTTCTTGCAGCTCGGCAATGAAGCCCTTAACCACCTGTAGGTTGACATCGGCTTCTAGCAGTGCTCGCCGCACCTCTCGCAGTGCGTCCTGAATATTGGTTTCTGAGATTTTGTCCTGTCCACGGAGCGTCTTCCAGGCAGATTCAAATCGTTCAGATAGGGCTTCAAACATAGTTCTGATCAGCAATTTTGACGGGCATTGTTCAGTCGGGGCGTCCCATCGCGATCGATCGGGAAGCGCAAATGACTGACCTACAGAGCACCGACGAGTCTTCTGTCTCGGGGCTTGCTATCCCATTCTAGAGGGTTTGATGATTCTATCGGACTGGCCGAGTCAGGGTTGCTGACAGACAAGTTACGCGGTCTGATCTAGCGGTCTAATCTAGCAGTCTAATCTAGCGGTCTGATCTAGACGACGCGACTTGGGGCACGGCTGCGATGCCATCGGGTTCGCCGTATTCGGTGTCCTGAGCAAAGTGGCCAGCGCTCTATCTTCTAATCTGATCGCCAGACCGATCGATCCACCGAATCCGTATCGAGGCGACCGATCCGCTGAAGCAGCGGTGATTTATCGGTAGAGATGTCAGTCCTATCCGTAGGATTACAGAGGCATGAAATAGGGGCGATGAAGGCCCTAGCCCCATTACCTGATTTCGGTTGGGTTTCAACAATATTCGCTGGCGCTGTGTGAAGTTGTTATTAGGAAATCGGGCTGAATTGATATGAGAAAATCGAGAGAAATACGGTGCCTTTTTAACTAGCTAGATCGTTATAAATACAGGTATGAAAGCCTCAGTGCAGGAAGTTGCTTTGGCGTTTTTGTCTGGCCTTGGTTCGAATACATACAACTAAAAATCGAGTGAGACAACCATGAAAAGTTATCGTTTTGCAGCTGCCGCTGGACTAGCCATAGGCGGCATGCTGCTTCTGGGGCATTCGCCTGCTCAAGCGTTCCGATACACAACAAATTTGGCTGACGGGGCTGATGCTCCCAAGGGTGATGTCATCCTGGACTCAGTTTCTATCTTGGATGATGATGGCCAAGTTCTGGAGACTATTCGCGATTTCACACTGGTGACTGATGTAAATATCGTATCTAACGATGTGTTTACAGGCGGTAACACGGGTGCAGCCAGTGTGGACATCGGTGACAACGCGTCTGGCACGGCGACTGAAAATCCTTCGGATGAGCAGCTTGCGGATGTTCTAGAAAATAAAAATCTCAACAACATCATTGACACTGAAGATGATGGCAACTTCGCGATTGACGTCATCTTTGAAGATGCGGTAGATAACCTGTTCGTCTGGGAGCGGGGCATGAACAGCGACATCAAGATTCAGGGTCTGGATGAGTTTGGCAACGTCATCGGAACATCTTTCTTGGTTACCCGTGACCTGTGGACCGATGCAGGCTATGGGATTGACACAACTGAGATCAATGAGACTCAGCAGGTGGGTTCATTCGGCATCAGCATGGCCGATCTAGGACTCTCTGGCTCGATTTCGGGTTTCCGAATGTTCAGCGAGACTAGCTTTAACGGCCCTGACTGGAAGATCTTGGGTTCCAAGGTCAACCGTCCGGATAATCCTGCTCAGACCCCAGAACCGACTGCCATGGCAGGTCTGGGTCTGATTGCAGGTACGTTCGTGGTGTCTCGTCGCAAGCGTCGCTCTGCAGCGGCATAGAGGGCAGCCGCCTGACCGCGTGAGCGGCCTACGCAGGCGCGGATAGGGGAATCTGACATGGGTTCCCGCTTTGTCGCTATCAGGCTGGGGCGATAACGTCAGTTCGCCGATCAAATCTCCTCTAACGGCTGTTCCATCGGAAGCCGTGCCTAGTAGTTAAAACAGGTTCTCAGGTGATAGTATCTGGGGGCCTGTTTTGTATGTCTGCTCCTGTGCAGCCCTGCCAATACGATGCAAAGCAAGTGTCATTAGATTGTTCATGCTGTTGAATCTTGCCGCAGCCCAAGCCGAAGGCCCCTAACAACCGAACCTTGACGCTGACAGATGCGGATTATGCCCTGCATCGTCAGCGATTGATGCGGCTGGAGGGTCCTGTGCAAGCCGCTGCGTTGCTGAATCGCACCGTTCACCAGGATCTGTTTCAGGCACTGCCTCACCTGCCGCAGCAGTGGGTAGATTTGCTGATTGTTGATCCGCCCTACAACCGTAACAAACGCTATAACGAGGGCGGGTTTTCAGCCCGCTCTGGGACGGCCTATCAAGACTGGTTGCTGTCCTGGCTAGTGCCTTTAAAGGCTTCGCTAAAGTCAACAGCTTCTATCTATATCTGCTGTGACTGGCAGTCTTCGAATGCTGTATACGAGGTGATGCAGCAGCATTTTATTATTCGTAATCGGATCACCTGGGAGCGGGAAAAGGGGCGAGGGGCAAAGCATAACTGGAAAAATGCGTCTGAAGATATCTGGTTTGCTACCGTCTCAAATGAGTACCATTTCGATGTAGAGGCGGTGAAGCTTAAGCGCCAGGTTATGGCGCCGTACCGGGACCGAGGCGGACGACCTAAGGACTGGCAAGAGACGGATACGGGGCGCTTTAGGACGACCCATCCCTCAAATTTGTGGACGGACATTTCGATCCCGTTTTGGTCCATGCCCGAAAACACGGACCACCCCACTCAGAAGCCAGAAAAGCTACTGGCCAAGCTGGTGTTGGCTAGTAGCCGACCGGGCGATACTGTGCTGGATCCCTTTCTGGGATCGGGGACGACTGCTGTGGTGGCCAAGAAATTAGGTCGTCACTATGTCGGGGTCGAACGGGAAGAGCTGTACTGTTGCTGGGCCGAAAAGCGCCTGTCTCAGGCGGTAGCTGCGCCGGATATTCAAGGCTATTCGGCGGGGTATTTTTGGGAGCGAAATACGCTGGCTGCCCAAAAGCAGGCGGCCAATGCTAATCGTTGCGTCGGTAACTCTGTGTAATTGTCTGGGTGTAGTTGTCTGGGTGTAATTGTCTGGGCACAGGAACGTGAATTCGCGCTACTCTAGCTAGAGCGTTTGTATTGGTGACTGGCTGTGTCGGTTGCAGTGTGTCACTGGCAGTGCTGGCTGCTGATTCCGATTTTGGACGCTGAGATGTGCCTAGGCTGCCGTCTTTGATGATCGGGCCTGATCGGCTGCGACTGCTCGACATGGTTGAGGCTGTTGTCTTTGATTTGATCGGTTGGCGATGTTTTTTAGGGTGCTTAACGCAACGGTTCCCAGCTTGACGGCAGTTGAGCGAAAGTTTCTGGATGAGCTATGGGCGCAGCCAGGGTATCGGGCTGAGATTGAGACCATACGCCCTAATCCCAAAACGTCAGCGACCGATCGCGATCGCATTTGCCAACAGCTGTACGATCGCGAACTAGTGGACTATACCTATGACGTCACCCAGTTTGAGATCGCACCGTCCGGTCGACTGTTACTCAACCTCCAAACCACCAGCCTGCCCCTAACGCCGATGGAGTTTTGGACGCTGCGGGCCTGCCGATCCCACAGTATTTCTCCGGCCAGGCTACCGGCTAAAGTGCCCGTTCAGGATCGTCAGCGAGTGATCCGTCAGCTGGCCGGTCGACGATTGCTGACCTTGAAAAAGCAGCGTATTCAGCAGGTTTGGCTGACCTTGGCAGGGCAGCGACTCTGTCAAAGGGCTCGATTTTCCACGGATAGAATACCTGTGAGTTGTCCGTTAATGGCTTCACAGCAGCCTGGCAATGATATCCACCCCGACAAGCTGGATCGTTCGCTTCTGAACATCACTGAGCCAGACAAGATTCAACCCGGCGATCTTCAACCCGACGACGTATTGGCGTGGATCCGTCAGCTGGACGAACAAGTAGGAACCCACAACGCGCTGCCAATTTTTCGACTGAGAGAACGGCTGCAGCCGCCACTCACCCGATCGCAGGTAGACCAGCATCTGCAAACCCTTCAGCATCAAGGCAGAGTCGAATTAACTGCTTTGCAAGATGTCAGCCTGTACAGCGATCGTCAGCTGGCTGAGGGGATGCAGATCGAATCCGAACGGCTGGGCTACCCAGGCCTGTGGATGTTTTTTGTGGGCCTGATCTAGCGTTTTTCCTGATTTTTTGAGGATATTGTATAAACGGCAACATTTGATGTTTCCTGTGCTCGCCCAACTGCTTGCAGACTGAGTACACTCGTTGGCAGACAGTTGTAACATTTCCTCAAAACTGTCCTAAGGCCTGCGAATGGCCAGGGTGTCTATCCCGCATAATAGAGGCAATTCAAACGGTGTCGGGCACTGCTTCAATCCAGTGATGCCCAGTGCCGATGGTGATTATTCTCCGTGGCTGACTCACCGGTCGGCACAGTAGAAACTGCGAAACAGGGCTTATTTGTCTTAGTTGCAAGGTCGTTGTTGCCTGCAGGACTCGGTAGTTTCTCTGAGTACCGTACACTAGGGTCGCTAGAGAATTTTAGGGTGGGCTGCTTGTCACCCTTTGCTCGATTGAGCTAATAGCTAATAGCTGAGCATTGACCCGGTTAGAGGCTCAATGAGGTGTTGCTGAGTGTACTTGCAACGAATTGTTGTGACTTGGCTAAAGCGCTTCAGGATTGAGCTTGGACGGTGTTGAAGAACATCACAGGGCAAGCGGTTTCAAAGTCGGTTTTCACTGATTACGTGGGGAACCTGTAGAGCGCTGGCCGCGGGGATATCATCACGCCGGTGGAGAGCAGCAAAAGATGAACGGAGCAAGGCCCTAGGCGGCTGATCGATCTCCTAAAACGAGGAATCAAAATGGGCGTATTTCACCAGCAGTGGTCAACGAGTCGATTCGTCAGGCGGATGGCTTTGTTTGTGAGCCTGATGACGATTGTTGGCTGCCCCCAGGTCATCTCCAGCCAAACGGTTCAGCCACCAGAGCCCGTAGACGACCTGACTGCAGTGCTGACCTCAGCCGAAGCACCCACAGCGGTTGAGGCCACTGTCTGTAGCGCTCAACCGGATTGGCAGCGACCCAGTGACGCCGAGCAGCAAAAGTATCTGGAGGCCGATCCCCGATTCGCCGCTGCGGTTTCAACGGAGTCGATGAAGCACGTTGCCGATCGCTTCTGGCAGCACGAGGTGCTCAGTTTTACGACCTATGGTTTGAGCGCACGGATGGAGCCCATGCTGCTTTCTGGCCTTTGGTCGGCTGCCGATTCGGTTTGGGCGTCCTGTTATGAGGGGGACCAGGCCACCGCGATTAATGCAGGCGAGATCGCCGAGACCTGGCTGATCAACCACCGTTTGGTTGAGGTGACGTGGCAGTCAGATCAGTATGTAATGGTAGTCGAGCCTGTAGCGTCCGGTTTAGAAGTTGTTCACTTCAATCGAGTTGAAACTGAGGTGAGTCTGCCGCTGGTGGTGGTAGACGGCAACGGTGCGGCGATTGAAACAGTGTCTGGCGACTACGAATAGGGCTCCAACTCACCGCGATTACTGGCCCATTTGGCGTTTCAGGTCTTCCAATTCGGCCTCAGTTTCCCAACGCTGAAAGGTTTCTTCCAGGGGATCGAGGGGCTGTTGACTAAAGCTGTACGGAGACGTATTCCAACCAGCGGTGCTGGCGCTAGGCCGGGGCTCCTGCGGTTGGGCGGTGGCGGCTTGGGCAATTTTAGTTTTGACTTCCTGTCGCTTCGCTCTGATCTGTTGCTGCAGCGTTCGAGTTTGCTCCATGCGGTTTTTGACCCCCTTCATCTGACCCCAGAGATGATTTCCCTGCCTCAGCAGGGCGGCTTCTCGCTCTTGTGCAGGTTTGGCTAGGTCAGGTCGATTGGCAGCGTTGGCTTTGGCGATGCGGGCATGCCATCGCTGAATATCTTGGGCGGTGTCTAGAATGCTGGCTTCGAGCTGCTGTTCACGACGCTTGAGGTCCCCTAAAAGTGAGATCGCATCTTCTTCCTGACCGCGCAGCTGTTCCTCTAAAGCCTGTAGCTCTAGGTGCGGATGGGCCTTGAGAAACTCATCTAACCGCGATTCGAGGAATCGGCTGACGTCGTCAAATACGCTCATGGCAGGTTTCTAGAACTGTTGCCCGATGTAGACAGACCGAACCTCACCATTGCGGCGCACAATCACTTCCTGATTTGACACAGAAACAACGCTCCAGCCGCTCGAGCCCACCGTCTCACCAACATAAACCCGCTGGGGAATGCCGTTGATCTCGAAAAGGGCGGCTGAGCGATCGCCCAGCTCTAGAATCCCTACCAGGGCGTGCGTATTGCTGGGTGAAATATTAGGCACTGCTGCCGTATTGGGTGTTGCTGGACGGGGTGTGGCCGGTGCCGCCTCCTGGTCAGACGATAAGTTGGGTAATGGGGCCGGTGCGGCGGTCGCAGGCTGCCCGGCCTGGGCCTGAGGTGCTGGCAGTGTTGCCCTGGAAACCGAGTTGGGCTGAAAGACAGGGACAAATACGCGCTCAATGATATTGGGCTGCCGCGACCCGCCATTACTGCCCGTATTGCCAGCGCCGTTGCTAGCAGCGGGAGGTAGCGCGGCGGTCGCTGTTTCTTGCTGGGCGCGCGTCTGGCCGCTCAGAATATTGAGAGAGCGGGTGAGGTACTCGCCAAAAGCCGCCTCGTCAGATGCGGCCGTCACGGTCTGCGAACGGTTGACCGCCCCCTCTACGGCTGCGCTGGGTGCGACAGCTGACTCAGGCGTTTGTGGCTGCTGCTTGGCTAACCAAAAGCCAAAGGCCACCAGTGCAGAGACGCAGGCTGCGCCTAGGACCGCACGCGGCATCCAGGACGGTATCGATTTTCGTTTTGGGGTGGGTTTGGGTTCTGGGTCCGGCTCAGCCGATCGCTCGGGGGATTGTACGGGGACGAGCATGGCAGGCACCGTTACCGTGCCGGCGTTGAATAGTTGGGGGTTTGTGGCGACCGCCTCTGGCAGCGGCGCTTCGGCTGAATAAGCGGCGGTTGCGGCGGCTGGCCGGTCGCCCTCAAGGATGCGGTCAACATCCTCGAACAGCTCATCCATCAACTGCTCGGCGTAGGAGTCGGCTACCTGAGCGGAGCCGTCTACCGCAGACAGTTGCGAGGGCGCAGACAGTTGGGAGGGGGCGAGCAGCTGGTCTGAAGGGCTTGATTGAGTCATACGCGGCGCTCATGAAAGAACGGGGGATCGGTCAAAAACTAGGAGGGAGTGGGGGAAACTCCTCTCAATTAAAGAAGCTGCCCAGAAAATTAGCAAAGTATACAGTATGGTCGTTAGTTTGTTCCATTTACCCTAGCGCTAGAGGGCGGTCGTCGCCGAACGGAGGGTTACAGTGTTGACTTGCCGTCAGAGGTTGAGCATCGCTGGGCTTGGCTGCAACCGATGCAATGTGGCTACCGCTGTATTGCTTGCCATACCTGGGTGCAAGCAATAAGCTGCCCCCCACTGGCCGCAAATATAGCAGCTCGTTGGTAAAACACGCGACCGATTGCTTAATTGAGCAGGCCGCTTTGCTTAAACCAACCGTCGGAGACGATCCAGCCCGCGCTGATAAAACGTCTGGGCGTAGTCGGTCCAGGTCCCCTGCCCCCAGTAGCGAAAGCAGCTGGTCTGCAGAAGCAGGCTGTAGAGCAGGGCGTCCTGGTAGTCCGGCTGCTGGTCGAGCTCTGCCTGTTCCCTGATAGGGACGCTGCTGGTGACCTGGTGAAACTGAGCGCTGAGTTTTTCCATCGGTCGCAGCACGTTGCTGTAGCCATCGACCCAGCTACGGTCGTTCGTCCAAGAGGCACCGTCCATTGAGAAGTCGTGGCGCTCGTTGAGCTGTGCGATCGCATGTTCCATCCGCTCTGGCGTGGCCTGATCGCCGACCATATCCCACAGCTGCTGTTGGCCTCTCGCCTGACAGGTGGGCAGGTCGCTCTCCTGTACGCCCGCTGCTGTCAACAGCTCTAGATACTCAGTGCCGTTGATGCCCACCGTCCCGATGTTGCCCTGTTGCCGCTGCTCATGCCAGGCCCGCTTGAACGCCCCCGGAAATTCGTTCATCATCACGCCCCCGTTCTCACCATCGGAGATTTGGGTGACCAGAGGCGGCACTATCACGCTGCCCAGTTCTCGTTGCGAGAGCGTTTGCGCTTCGTAGTAGGGCTGCATTTGGCCGATCAGCTTGGTATCGGAGCCCTGTGTCTTGATCAGGACGGTGATGCTGGTTGCCTCACCGCGAGAATTGCGGGCAATCAGGCGGTGGGGCCAGTGGGGCTGGTGAATGCCCGCACCCGTCAAGGTCTCAATCGTGTGCTCCTGGACGATCATCCATCGGTAGCCGCAGTCCCGCAGGGTGTGCACCAGGGTGTACAGCGTGTCGGGATGGTTGGGCAGCTGCATTTCTGGGGGCGAGAATCCTTTGACCCGCTTCAGTGCGTCGAACCCGAACAGGCTGGCAAAGTGATGCTGCCAGGCGCGAATCTGCAGACGCATGTCGGGTAGCGGTGTCGAGGCGGCGACTGAGTGACTCCAAAACGTGCCTAACCACTCAACGTAGGGCTGATACCGTTCGCTGCAGGTAATCGTTCGCAGCTTGTCAAAAATGTCGTCTCGCTGCATTTGCTGAAAGCCCCACAGCAGCGTACCCGAGTAGTCCAGCATGACGCGTGGGTTACAACCCTGCTCGACGAGCTCAGGAATAAAATCTCCTAGCCGGGCGTAGCAGTAGGCAAAGGGACCCGCATTGTGATTGTCCCCATCGTAGGGATGCTCGAACATATGCTGCAGGTTGCTGATCGGTGCACCGCCCGGTCCGGCTGGAATGGTGGGCTGGTGCATGTGAAGTGCGATCGCAAATCCCGCCGATATCTGATCGAGCGTCAGGTTGCTCTCGGGCAGAAACACAGGCGCGTCCGACCGAGTGACCGCTGCAACGTCATCTTCCCAGCCGCAGATCGTAGGTCTGCCGTCTGTCAGCCAGGGTAGGGTGGATTGGGGATTGGTAAGAACAGCAACCATCGCTCTGCCAGTGAGTATTTTCGTTTACTCACCAGTTTCGCACCGTCGCTGTAGGGTGCGATCGCAACCCACACGAAACGTAGCCTAGCCGCCTTCCCCCAAATGAACCGCCAGTTCGTCTGCCAACCAGTTAAAAATTTGCTGCCGTTCGCTGTCTGTCAAGTAGAGTCGGCCTTCATAGCGCAGTCGGTCGTTGACATCTTCCACATCGGATGGGGTCATCAGCCCCACCATCGCGCCGATATTGAATAGGGCGTCGTCCTTCCCTTCTTGATCTAAATTGCCGTGACGGTAGCGAGCAATTTGCCGCCGCACGTACTGAATGGCGTGGGAATCCGTTGTGTCGATGCGTGCTTCCCTCGATTTGGCGATGGGCTCTCCCTCGATAATCTGGGCGTAGTCGGTATCGAGTAGGTCAAGACGAACGATTTTCGGCGATTGGGACACAGAAGGTGAACCCCCTTAAGTGAAGTCTGAAATTAAGTCGAATTCAAACCTATCCGATTCATCTCCCCCCTGCTGTTAAATGAACCTGACGAATTCGAAATACATCTGGATTCCGGACCGTCGTTTCGGGAATTGGACCTTCATTGACGGTATCTCTCAATATATCTTTATATCTTTTCACTGCTACCCCCATCTATGACTTCCGGCAGCCCCCTCAGCCGTGATGAGCGCTCCCTGGCGATGGCCTGCCATTTGCTGAGCTTGGCTGGCTACGTCATGCCGTCGGTTAAGCGCTACCGCTATCCCCTCACAATTCGGTTTATCGAGTAGGCAGAATGGGTACAAGCGTGCGGCTATTTTTGCAATATTTCTGCTGGGCGATTGCGATCGCAATCAGCTACGGCCTGGTTCATCTCAGTTTGCTTCCCGGACGATTGGGCAACGTTCTATGGATCAGCGCTTGGGTACCGATTATCCTCCTTAACATTGCCTTGGCTTGGATCGGTTGGACAGTGGCCATTCTGGCTGGAACCGTGTTCATCGCCCTAGCGATCGTTAAGGTGCGATCTCGCTTGTTCCAGCACCGATCGCCGCTTTCCAAACGGTCCTGCCGGTGGCCAAAGCGGCTCAGTGTTTTGGCCCGTTACCGTCCTTGGCTGACACCTAGTGCCCTCATTTGCCTGAGCCTGAGCCTGCTAGCTGTGGGGACTCGCCTGCCCCGTCGGCTTGCGTTTGCCCTCGCTGAAGATCAGTTTCAGCGAGCCCTTGCGACCCCGTCAGATACCTCACCCCAAAACTTTGGTTTCTATACGGTGAATCGCTCTGCTAGCGACCGGCGAGGTGGGGTGTACTTTGTAGTGAATGATCATACCTCTGCCGGACTCTGGTCCGAAGGCTACACCGTCAGTCACGGGTATGCCTATCGCCCTAATGCTTCAGGTTCTCCGTTTGGTGACGAGTCCTATCAAGTGCTCCGCTTGTATGGCGATTGGTACGAGTTTACGGCGACGGATTCGTTTTGATGCGCATGCTCAGGTCGAGCCAGTGCGATCGCGTCATCGGCCCACTGCTCGATATATAATCCACTCCGGTCGCCGCGACCGCTGCAATGGTCTCAAGCGACACGTTGCCCGACGCTTCAATCTTGATTCGGTCACTAGCGGTACGAATCAGACCCACCGCCTCGCGCATCATCTCGGGGGCCATATTGTCCAGCATGATAATGTCGGCCCCCGCTGCCACAGCGGTTTTGACCTGATCGAGGGACTCGGTCTCTACCTCAATCGTCAACGGGTAGGGGATGCGCTGACGCACCTGCCTGACCGCCGCTTCAATCCCGCCCGCCGCGGCGATGTGGTTGTCCTTAATCATCACCCCGTCGTCGAGACCCATGCGATGATTCTGGGCGCCCCCTATATATGTGGCGTACTTTTCAAGAATGCGGAGACCGGGGGTGGTCTTGCGGGTATCCACGAACTGCGCAGGATAAGGTGCGATCGCATCTACATATTGACGAGTCGCTGTGGCGACTCCACTCAGCCGCATCGCCAAATTCAACGCTACCCGTTCCCCCGTCAGCAGCGAACCTAAGGGACCCTCTAGCTCGGCCAAAGGCTGTTTTGCCGCCACCCAGTCTCCATCGGTAACTAGCGGCACAAAGCTCACCCGCCGATCCAGTACATCGAATACCTGCCGGGCCACAGGTAACCCGCAAATCACCCCAGCAGCCTTCGCTACCCATTGCCCCAGGCCTGACTGTTCGGCCGTTGCTCCCAATCCCAACACTGCCCAGTCACTCCGTCCAATATCCTCACGCAGCCACTGCTGAATCCAAGGCTCAATCACAACACTCGAGGGCAGCATTTCCGCTCTCCGTTCCTATAGCGATAACTAGCTAGCTTTTATGTAGATTACAGACCTACCTCAGTAGCCTACCCAGCTTGGCCTGTCCGTGGCTTGAATCGAGTCGCTTGCCTAGGTTTGAAAGGCAATTCTGCAAAAGGACGTAAAAAAATTTTCAACTATTTTCCAAGATCATTGCCATCA
>JBCBWI010000037.1:0-56016 GCA_039817185.1 Cyanobacteria bacterium J06648_16
AACGGAAATCCCTCAGTCTTTCAAGCCCTTCTCATAAAAGTATTCCGAATTGTATACATCAGCTCAGGTTATGGGGGCTGAGGGATAACGCCGTCGAGCTATGAAAAGGTGTTAGGCAGACGGCACTCTCTTCCTGCTCTCAGATATGGCTGGAAGGGTCAAATCTAGATATCTAGGTCCGCCATGTTCAGCTTGGGTCCGTAGGTCTCAATGAACTCACGACGTGGAGCGACACGATCACCCATCAGAACGGTAAAGATCCGGTCGGCCTCAGCGGCGTCCTCAATCTCCACTTTCTTTAACGTGCGCGATTCGGGGTTCATGGTGGTATCCCACAGCTGCTGGGGCATCATCTCGCCCAGGCCCTTGAAGCGCTGCACGGTGTACTTAGCGTTGGCCGGCAGTTCTCTGATGCGGTCCTGCAGCTCTCGCTCGCTGTAGCAGTAGGCATGATTGCGCCCCCGCTCTAGCTTGTACAGCGGTGGGCAGGCAATATATATGTAGCCCTGGTCGACTAGCTCACGCTGATAGCGATAGAAGAACGTCAGCAGCAGTGTGCGAATATGCGCCCCGTCAACATCGGCGTCTGTCATTAGGCAAACGCGGTGGTAGCGTAGCTGCGACACATCGAATTCTTCACCCTTGATGCCGAGTCCCAACGCGGTAATCAGCGACTGGACTTCGTTGTTCTTGTAGATTTTGGAGTCGTCGGTTTTCTCAATGTTGAGAATCTTGCCCCGTAGGGGGAGGATTGCCTGGAACCGGCGATCGCGGCCTTGCTTGGCGCTGCCGCCTGCAGAGTCGCCCTCTACGATGAAGATTTCAGACTCGCTAGGGTCGCGGGAGCTGCAGTCGGCGAGCTTACCGGGCAGCGTCGAGGACTCTAGTACCGACTTACGCCGTACCAGCTCACGAGCCCGTCGGGCAGCCTCTGCGGCGTTGAAGGCCTGAATGGCCTTTTCAATGATTGAGTCAACGACGGCGGGGTTGAAGTCTAGGTACTCGATCAGCGTTTCGCCAATCAGCGTGTCCACAATGCCGCGAACTTCAGTGTTGCCTAGCTTGGTTTTGGTCTGACCCTCAAATTCAGGATCGGGTACCTTGACGGAAATGACTGCCGTCAGACCTTCTCGAATGTTCTCCCCAGCCAGGTTTGATTCGTTGTCTTTGCGCTTGTTGCGCTTACGGGCCATCACGTTCATCGTCCGAGTCAGGACGGTCTTCAGACCCTCTAGGTGGGTGCCGCCATCTACCGTGCGAATGTTGTTGGCAAAGCCCAGCAGATTGTCTGAAAAGGCATCAACGCACCACTGCAGCGCCGCTTCGACTTGCACGCCGTCCTTTTCACCTTCGACATAGATAATGTCGTCGTGGATGGCCTGCTTGTCTTTGTTCATATATTGAACGTACTCGCGAATACCCCCTTCGTAGTAGTAGCGAGTTGATTTGGGTTCGTCAGTTCCCAGCAGTGCCAGACGATTGTCGGTGAAGGTAATATCGACGCCCGCGTTTAGATAGGCCAGCTCTCGCAGGCGACCAGCCAGGGTTGTATAGTCGAACTGAATGGTATCGGTAAAGATATCGGCATCGGGCATAAAGGTGACGGATGTGCCCGTACGCTTGCCCGCGCCGCCTGTTACCTGCAGGTCTGTCACAGGCACACCCCGCTCATAGCGCTGGGTGTGGACCTTGCCCTCACGCCAGACCGTGACCTCTACCCACTTCGATAGCGCGTTCACGACTGAGATGCCCACACCGTGTAAGCCACCCGATACCTTGTAGCCGCCGCCGCCGAACTTGCCGCCCGCGCCTAGCTTGGTCATTACCGTCTCAACAGCAGACTTGCCAGTACGGGAATGAACCTCGGTAGGAATGCCGCGCCCGTCGTCGGTGACGGTGACCGAACCCTCATCGTTGATGTCGATGGTGATAGTCTTACAGAATCCGGCCAGCGCTTCGTCTACGGAGTTATCGACGACCTCGTACACTAGGTGGTGTAACCCTCGCGGGCCAGTACTCCCGATGTACATACCGGGGCGTTTGCGAACGTGCTCAACCCCCTCAAGGACTTGAATCTGTTCAGCGCCGTAATTGGTGGTCATGTAGGGTCTCCTGTGACAGGCTGTAAACCGCTTAAAACCTAGAATCGAAATCTTAGCTCAAAAATTCTAGCACAAAGGGATTGGAAGCGATTTTGAAGGGCTTTTAGCACGTAAATTTGGGTGGGATGCAGTCAGCAAATATTGCGAAAGTTTAAGAGGTGCATTGACGGGCATTGACTGGTTCTTATGTACCATTTCTCATTATAATTGCTGGACCGACTGCTGTGGGTAAGTCTGGGCTAGCGTTAGCGCTAGCCGAGCGGCTGAGCGGGGTGATTATCAGCGCCGACTCGCGGCAGGTCTATCGAGGGTTCGACATTGGTACGGCAAAGCCGACGGTGGCAGAGCAGGCTCGGATCCCCCACTATCTGATCGACCTTTGCGAACCAACGGAGACGCTGACGGTAGCCGACTACCAGCAGCAGGCGCAGGTGCTTATCCAGCTGCTGCATCAGTCAGGCGACCGAGTACCGTTGTTGGTGGGGGGGACGGGGCTTTATATAAGTGCGATCGCAAACGGCCTAATTATTCCCCGCGTGGCACCGCAGCCCCAGCTCAGAGGTCAGCTTACCCAAATCGGCCAACCGCAATGCTACGCCTTTCTACAGCAATTAGACCCCAAGGCGGCACAGCGAATCCACGCAAACGATCAGGTTCGGACGTTACGTGCCCTAGAGGTTTACTACGCAACCGGACGGCCGCTGTCGAGTCAGCAAGGCGAAGCCCCACCGAACTACCCGATTCTATATATAGGGCTGAGCTGTGAGCCCGCGGTACTGGCCCAGCGCATTGAGCGCCGCGTCCATCAGATGATCGAGGCCGGTCTGGTAGACGAGGTCAAAACCCTGATCGCCCGCTACGGATCAGACCTACCCCTCCTCAAAACGCTGGGCTATGCCGAAATACAGCAGTACCTGTCCGGTCACATTCCACTGTCTGCTGCTATTGAGCTGACTGCTCAGCATACTCGCCAGTTTGCCAAACGCCAGCGGACCTGGTTCCGCAAAGTGCCAACCATCGAATGGTTCGCTGCAGACAACCCTGACTTGCTCGCTCAGGTAACGTCACGAGTGGAAGAATTCGTCCGTTCCCTACGGGGTGCTCAGCTAGAATAGAAAACTATTCGCAAATAAGGGGGCGAACGTGTTCCCTCAACGTCACTCTTTGGTGTGAGTATGCCAGCCGATATTCGGGCGCAGGCGTTTCAGCTCGTCGAGACCCTGCCGCAAAAACAACTGTCCGATGCCGTCCGATTTTTAGAATTATTATCTAGACTGGATACGTACGTTCCAGAAACCGATCGAGAACGGCAACTCGTCTCGATTATCCAGCGCCGCCTGTCTGATCCAGAGCGGCAGCGGTTAAATAGCTTGCGCGATCGAAATCAACAGGGATCTCCATCACTCACTAAAACTGAATACACCGAGCTGATTGCATTAGAAGATCGGCTCGAAGTACTGGCTGCAGACAGGTTAGAGGCGCTTATTCAGCTTGCTGACTTGACCCATCTAGAGCTAGCAAGCCTTAACCAACAACTTAAGGCAGCGCCGCCCAACTCCCATGCCATCGAACCGGGAGCGTCTAACAACACCGATCAAACGAGCCGTCCAGACTAGAGCCCACAACTACTGCGAATACTGCCACTGCCCCGGAGACTATGCCACCGACAGCTTTACGGTGGATCATATTCTGCCTCGGCGGTCGGGCGGGACTAACGCGCTCGACAATCTAGCCTGGGCCTGTTACGGCTGCAACGGACGCAAACAAGCCAAAACCCATGCCCGTGACCCCGACACCGATCAGCTGGTCTCGCTGTATAACCCACGGATGCAGCGCTGGACGGATCACTTTTGCTGGCACAAAAACAATCTGACGCTACTGGGTAAAACCGCGATTGCTCGAGCCACGGTTGAGGCCCTATCACTCAATCGGCCAACCGTCGTCAATTTGCGCCGCCTGCTGGTCGCCGCTAAGCTGCACCCCCCCAGATATAAGTAGGTTGACCTAATTAAAGGTAAGACGCCAAGGTTCTGTCCTTAGGAGATAGAAGGCAGAATATAGGAGGCTTCTAGCTTCTGTCTCCTATATTCTAATGACCTATCCAGTCTTACAAATGATTGGCCATGCCTACTTATAGCCCCAGGTATATAGCGATCGCAGCGAAGCACGACTGCCCGTCACGGGACTGCAGCGTCAAGGGTTTCGATGCTGGAATTGTTCTTGGCAGCATGACAGCATTTATAGCTGCCGCCACACTGCTTCGGACACGGAGCATCAGGAGCTTTCAAGTATAGAGGTGTTGTGGCTCGCGCTCGTGCACAACCCTTTGTGGCGAGCACCATATATGAGCTTCTGAATATGAGCTTCTGAGCGAGAACAGTTTTTGTTCGAGGGGCCGATCGCGATTAATAACAGTTTCCTGTTTCGACTGCAGCGGCGGCAGACCAACACGGCGGGAGGTTTCAGGATGAGCCGCATCCAGCCGGTGGTAGCGAGTAGCGAGTTTCAGATTGGGCTGCCCGTACTTCTATCGACCGGCAGACAACCAGGGACAAAAACCGAATCTTAAGATGGCATAACCGAATCCATCAGCCGATGGCGACCGGTGTCATCATAGAGGCGAATACTACCAGGGTTGCCTCTACAGGAAAACCGCTCGGTGTAAGTATTCTCACCAACACGGCGGCCCAGCCTAAGCACTCAGTCTTTCTCGATACCGCTCCAACCAGACCCAAATCAAAAACGGGCCTAACGAATCTGGAAAAGACAGATCAGCGACTGTAGCTCATGTCGGACCTGACTGCCGTTACTTCAACACCTTCAGCGAGGAGGGAAACATGATTCGTTTTAGCTCAGCCATACTTGCCGTCGCGCTGCCTATTGCGCTGGCGCTCCCTGCCGCTGCTGCCGATCCTGACGATGTGCAGCGGCTGGCCCTGACCGGTGCCTGCGCCAACTGCGATCTCTCCGGAGCTGACTTGAGCGATGCTCACCTGATTGGGGTAGATTTGCGCAATGCCAACCTGCAGGGGGCAGTGCTGACCGGCTCTAATTTAGAAGGGGCCGATCTGAGCGGGGCCAATCTAACGGGCGCAGACTTAAGTCAGGCTTACCTCACCAACGCCGATCTCAGCATGGCTCAGTTAGATGGTGCGAACCTATCCGCCGCTACAATCTACTACACCGAAATCGCAGGTGCGTCACTGGTGGATATCGACCTGACGGGTGCCCAGGTTTTAGGCACGCCGATCAGCATTGGCGGCAACTAATTGGCAGACTTGAGTCTTCAGGCGGGTCAGGCGTTAGCCCAGATTCAACGACAGCGCCTGCAGCGCTACTGGGGCCTAGCAGTTAACGGCTCTAAGGCCCAATGCCGTCTGGGCCGCAACCAACTGCAGCAGGTGGCTGACGTCGTCTAGCGTTTTGTACGCATCGCCCCACTGTAGAGAAATAACTGCCTGATACTGCCCCTGGTAAACGACAGGCACAGCGAGGTGTGACTTACTCCCCGAAGCCTGATACAACGCTTCGGTTGAGCGATCAGCGTCCTGCTCGACATTTGTGAGGGCTTGGGTCGTTTGAGTGGCGATTGCTGTCTGCAGGAGCGAATTCTCTCGCATCATCTGTGTCGGGTTATCGATTGGGCCGTAGAGCCCCAACGCGCTTTCGGTGCTGACCATACAGATTTGGGCGTTGAGTATCTGGCCCAGACCGTCAGCCAATAGTTGCAGAACTTCCTGTTCCGTCATCGGCTGAGCGGACAGCTGACCCACCGTCGTTAGTAGCTTGGTCTGCTTCTCGGCAACATAGAGCTCAGCCGTTCGCTGCTTCAGTAGCTCATAGGTGTCGGCAGCACGCTGTACGACGGCTTTGAGTTCTTCTGGATCCCAAGGTTTGGTGATGTAGCGATACACCTGGCCGTCGTTGATGGCCTGTACCAGATCTTCAACATCCGTAAATCCCGTAAGGATAATGCGAACCGTGTCAGGAAATTCAGGCACGGTTTTACTGAGGAATTCGGTACCGGTCATCTCGGGCATCCGCTGGTCAGAGATGATGACGGCGACCTCTCCTTCACTCTGTAAAATCTCTAATGCCTGGACACCGCTTTCTGCGCGCAGCACCTGATACTCGCGGCGGAAGGTACGATACAGCAAATCGAGATTGTCAGGTTCGTCGTCCACTACCAGCATTCTGGGCTTCTTAGAAGGCGGCGCACCGGTCGTCAGCGGGCTAATTGCATTCATCGGTATCTACTGAATCGTGACTCTTCTTTATTAATCCCCTGGCCTGATAGGAAGTAACGGAGAAGTCGGGTGTCAACCGACTGAAACGATGGGGGGTATGGTAAGACAGAACAGTAGAAATTTCGGCTGCCGTGAAAATGATTGTTGTTGGGTTGATCGTGCTATTGGGGTCGATAGTCCTGCTCGAAGCGGGATTACGGCTCTTTTTAGGACTGGGACGACCGCCGCTATATCAGGCCGACGCTGCGATCGGGTACGTACTTGCCCCTAATCAGCAGCTGCGCCGGTTCGGTAACCGCATTTTGATTAATGCCTACTCGATGCGCAATGGCCCCATCGAACCCAAAAGGCCTGAAGGGACGCTGCGGATACTGATGTTGGGCGATTCCATTGTCAATGGCAACTGGTGGACCGATCAGGCGGACACCCTATCGGCTCAACTGGAAGCCTCGCTGCGGGCTCAGCTCGACGCCGCCTACACTGGGGTCGAGGTGCTCAACGTCTCGGCCAATTCCTGGGGGCCGCGCAATCAGCTCGCGTATTTGCAGCAGTTCGGCACCTTTGAGGCTCAGATCGTAGTGCTGGTTCTGAATACGGACGACCTGTTCAGTACGGTCCCCACCTCGCTGCAAGTGGGGCGCGATCCGGGATACCCGGACCACAACCCCAGCGGTGCGATCGCAGAATTGATCGATCGCAAACGTCGACAGGGGCAGCCCATTCCCGGCTTGAAAGCAGTTCAAAGCGAGTCGGGGGACCGGGTCGGCACCAATCTGACAGCCGTAACTGCCATTCAGCAGCAGGCAGACGCCGCCGGGGCTCAGTTTCTGTTGGCAATGACACCGCTCAAGCGAGAAGTGCTGCCGCCCGGCCCTCGAGATTATGAAATTAAGGCCCGCCAGCGGGTCGATGCCTGGGCAGCCGATCAGGGCATTGCCTACTTAGACTTCCTCACCCCGTTTCAGTCGGTGAGTGATCCTGACTCGCTGTATCGGGACCACATTCATCTCAGCCCCAGCGGCAACGAGCAGGTCAAGGACCGCCTGCTCATTGCCGTTCAAGATCAGCTCGCTATGCAGCCGGTACCGTCATCGCCTTAAGTGCTCCCTCCAGCTCCTCAGCCTGACCCCAGGGTCGACCGTCCAGTGCCATCTGCTCAATCAGGCTGGCCAGCCGCAGCGCCTTTAACGCCTGCTCGCCGCCGACGGATGGCTTTTCGCCCCCACGGACGCAGTTCACAAAATGCTCTAGCTCAGCGTGCAGCGGCTCGATATTGCTGGTGTAAACCTTCTCAATCAGGCCATCTTGACGGTAGAGGACTTGACCATGGTCGGTCAGCGTTTGTGCGGTGGTCTGTCGATGGATGAGAATTTCGTTGTTGAGGAAGTCGGCCTCGGTCAGGGAGCTGTGGCAGTGAGCCGCAATGCTACGGATCTTTCGATGCGTCACCTTGCTGGCCGTCAGGGTCGCAACAATGCCGTTGGCAAACCCCAACGTTGCGGTCACATAGTCTAAGTACGGAGAGTGAGCGCCCCGACAGCCGCTGGCCGTCAGCTTCACCACCGATGATCGGGCTAGCTCTAGCAGCAGATCAATGTCGTGAATCATCAGATCTAGGACGACCGACACGTCGTTGGCCCGCTTTGAATAGGGGCTCATGCGCCGAGCTTCTAATGCCAGCAGCTCTTCGGTCTTGAGGACCTTGTGCAGTTCTTGAAAGGCCGGGTTAAACCGTTCGATGTGACCGACCTGCAGAATGCAACCTGAACTCGCTGCGGCATTGACCAGTGACTCGGCTTCGGCAATGCTGGCGGCAATCGGCTTTTCAATCAAGACGTGAACGCCCGACTGTAGGCAGGCCATGCCGACGGAATGGTGTAGACGAGTGGGGACGGCGATGCAAACCGCATCTACGTGCTGCAGTAGCTCGGTGTAGTCATCAAAAAAGCGCACACCGTATTTTCCCGCCGTATCCAGTCCCCGTTCGACGTTGACGTCCGAGACTCCGACCAGCTCGACGTCCTTGAGGCGGCTGAGTACTCGAGCGTGGTGTTGCCCCATGTTGCCAATTCCGATGACGCCGAGCCGAATAGGCTTGCTACGGTCGATTGGCTGCATGTTTGCTTGTCCGTTCGTCAGTCCATTAGATAGTTTGTTTTGCACGCCGAGGCTCCTCTCACCTGCTGACCCTATCCTCGAGTATCGCCCGAATTGCTTCTACAGCAAAGCGATTTGTCAACCAGACGGCTGAGGACGCCCAAAAAACCTGTGTCTCTCAGCTGTGGATATCCGCGTTGAAAATTTTTCTGGGACATCACCATCCAGTTGATTGACCCAGTGTCCACAACGATGACTTGCTTAAGTATCTGAGGCGATTGAGGGGCGAGATGGCGGCATCTGTGTCAGTTTTTGGGGCGGCTGCAGCCGGGTTGTCAGGCTGACGATCTTAATCTGGTCAATCTTTGGGCCAGTGGCTGCTGTGACTACAAACTCCAGGGCGTCTTCGTATAGCAGTCGCTCACCCGCCTCGGGGATTTTTTGTAGATGAAAGATCACAAAACCGGCCAGCGTTTGATAATCCTCCACGACCGGCAGCGACAGGCCCAACTGTTCGTTCACAGTTTCGATATCGGTTTGCGCCAGGACGATCGCTGAGTGATCATCGGCTAGCACAATCGGTCCTTCGGTTGACACCGACCGATCATCATCGCCGCCAATGATTTCAGCGGTGAGATCCTGTAGGGTAACCAGACCCGCCGTACCGCCGTAGTCATCTACCACAATCATCATGGCCTGGCGGGACTGCTGCATCCGCGTCAGTAGCTCATTGAGCGGTAGGTCAGCCGGGACAAACCGAGCCGCCTGTACCCATGGACGCACCTGCGTATCGGGTTGAATATGCCCTTGGGCCATGGGCTGGGCCAGTTCTTTAAAGCGAATGATGCCGCGCACGTCGTCCAGCGATTCTCCTACGACCGGATAGCGGGTATAGCCCGTGCTCGCCATTTCATCGATCAGGTCTTGAAAGGTGGCCGTTTCCTCAATGGCGTTGATTTGCGTACGGGGAACCATGATCTCTTCCACGGTGACGTCACGAAATTCAAACACGTTGTTCAAAATCTCGCGTTCGGCCTTGACCAGATCGGGCGTTTCGTCTGAGGTGCTGATGATCAGCTGGAGTTCTTGAGGCGTTAGCTGGGCCGATTCTTCGCGATTGAGGGGGTCGACCCGCAGCAGCCGTAGCAGCGCCTGGGTTGATCGATTGAGCACCCAAATGAACGGTGTAAATAGGCGGGCAATGGTCAAGCTGGTGGGCCCAATCACTCGCGCAACCCGTTCGGGATATCGGAGAGCAATCGTTTTGGGGCACAGCTCGCCCAACACGATCTGCAGATAGGCAATCGCCAAAAAGGCCATCGTCAGGGCCACTGAATGGGACAGCCAGCGAGTCAGGTTGGGGGGCAGCGCTGTCTGGGCAAGCCCATAGGTGAGGAGTTGGGCCAGGGTGGCTTCCCCAATCCAGCCCAGGGCCAGGCTCGATAGGGTAATGCCTAGCTGGGTAGACGAGAGCAGCTGCTCAATGCTTTGCTGCAGGCTTTGCACCGTTTTGGCCTGCAGGTCGCCCCCAGCCGCCAGCTGATTGATGCGCGAGCGCCGCACTGACACAATCGAAAACTCAGCTGCGACAAAAAAGGCATTCAGCGCAATCAGCAGCGCAATCACCAGCAGCCGTATCGCAACATCGGTCCCAGTCATGGGGAGCACAGTTACACTCGACTCGAGCAGTGTCCTATTCGGATGCGCCCAATCCTCCTTCGATACGGGCTTTGACATCCTTGAGGATGTCGTCTTCCTTAAGCAGGACAAAGTCGCTGCCCTGGGCGTTGCTGCTGCGGTTGGCGGCGGTGACGTTGGACGGCCGCGTTTCTGGCTGTCGCACGCCGGTCAGGGCTTGGCGTCCCAGTGCGTAGCCCCAGGAGGCACTGACAATGCCAGAACCAAACATCAGAGCCAGTAGAATCAGAGTAAATGCGATCGCAGGGTTCAGGGTCATAGATTGCCGTAGGCCAAAGGGCCCGATAGGGGAAAGGTTCCACCAATATGTCCGCGCTGGCTCAGCTAGGGCAGACGGTCGATACCGCTTAAAAATTCGCTCAGACGTTCAAGCCTCTGGGCGGCAGGCCACTGTCAAGATAACAACGGCTCCAGCCTACCCTAAAAGTTTGGGGAAGTTAACGGGTTGAATTCTAGAACGCCCTGAAGTGGCCTGCGGGGCCGTTGACCTACCCCCAGTACCGGGAAGAGGTACGGGGGACAGATACGGATTACAGACTATGTTCCAGGTCACTGAGTCACAGCGGATTCCGCTATTATAGGGGTCCAAATCTTGGCGGGCCTCAACCGATTGAAAGGCGGCGGCTTCGCTAGGGTAGATTGTCTAGCAGTTACCAGGGTTGGCCGAGCGGATTAGGCAGCGAACTCATAATTCGCCTCAGGCAGGTTCGATTCCTGCACCCTGGATTCGCGAATCGTCCTTGAGTTGGGACGGCGCTTGTACGAAAATCCAAAATACGAAAAGCCGACAAGCGGGCCCTCGGGGCTGCGCCTGTCGGCTTGGGGGTTCAAAAAATTAGCCAATCGTTAAGACTGATCGAGACTGACCGGCACCGCGTCTCTGTCCGCCTATCGGCGGGGCAGCGGCTCAAAGTTAAACTCGCTGCCGACCACTCGGCTATTGGTCTGGGACAGAGGCAGTAGCTGTACAGAGGTCGTGTAGGGGTTGCGCAGGTCGGGTACGCGGATAGTCGGGGTGTTGCGCGTTTGTAAAAACATCAGCTCGTAGTAGGCCGTCTCTAGGGCCTCGGCATCTCGGTCGATCTCCCGCTCCCAGAACGTTGCGCCGCCGATTCCACCCAAGCCAAAGATATTGTCTAGCTGACGGCCAATGCTGCGATTGCGATGGTAGTCACCGCTGAAGTTGTAGTTGATGTCGTTGACGGTGTCTAAAACGGTGGGCTCAGCCAGCACAATCTCCTGTGCTTTGGCGGTCTGAGCCACAGTCAAAACAGCTGTTAGCATCGTAGCTGCCCCGACTAGGCCTTTAAGCAGTCTACCCATGGTGTTGTCCTCACAGTTTGGGGATAGTTGTCCTTACGGTTTGTAGCTATGTTACCCCGCTGGTTAAAAACGATAAACTGACCGGGATCTCAGCCATTTTTTGCGCCTCAGTAAAAAATGGACGCTCCTGTTCGGCACCTCTTATTTTTTCTCTGCTTATGTCTGCCATTGCCAATTTTGACGCTCTACCGGTTGCGACGGCCAGCTTACCGGACCTCCGATCGGCGCTGCTCGACCTGATTTGTACAGCGGCCTACAAAGAGGGTGACTTTGTGCTCTCCTCGGGGCAGCGCTCGAACTATTACATCAACGGTAAGCAGGCAACGCTGCACCCCATCGGCGGTGCGATGGTGGGTCGCCTACTGCTCGATCGGCTCCCCGAAGGGACGGTCGGTGTGGGCGGTCTGACGCTGGGCGCGGACCCGATGGTGACAGCTATCAGCGTCGTCGCTGCCTATGCAGGGCAAACGATTACGCCGCTCATTGTGCGCAAAGCCACCAAAGACCACGGCACTAAAGTGGCGGTTGAAGGGCCGAGCCTACCGCCGAGCAGCCCGGTCGTTGTGATTGAGGATGTGGTGACCACCGGACAGTCGGCAATGAGGGCGGTCGACCAGCTGCGCTTGGCGGGCTATGCGGTCAGCCACGTTTTGGCCTTGGTTGACCGACAGCAGGGTGGGAGTGAGCTATATGCCCAGGCGGGGCTTGAGTTTGAGGCGCTGTATACCATTAGTGCTGTACAGGCCCGCTGGCAGACGATCGCTGCGCAGGCATCGGCTGGCAAGGCTTGAGTAGCGATCGCTTAACCAGAAAGACTTAACCCTGACCCCAACCGGCGGTCGCTACCATGATTTTAGGAGCCTAATACTGATGGACGCTTAACCGGATGACCCAGCTTGCTGATCGACCAACGGACGCTACCGCCCCCGCGGAGGCAATCCAGCCACAGTTAGCCGTGCTTGACGTGGGGGGCATGAAATGTGCGGGCTGTGTCCGCTCGGTTGAAAAGCAGTTGCTCAAGCAGGCGGGTGTCATATCGGCGACGGTCAACCTGGTGACGGAAGTGGCGGCGGTCAAGTATGACGCGGCCCAGGTTCAGCCTGCGGAACTGGCCGCACAGCTGAGTCAGTTCGGGTTTGCGAGTCAGGCCCGAGTTGGGAGCGAGCAGGCGGCTGCCGAGCGCTGGGTGGCGCGGAAGACTGCGCAGCAGCAGGGGCATCTGCGGCGATTTGCGATCGCAACCCTCCTCCTTCTCCTTTCAACGCTGGGCCATTTTCGGCACATGGGCTGGTTCGAGCTGCCGGTGCTGAGCACGGTCTGGTTCCATGCGGTGCTGGCGACGCTGACGCTGGTGGGGCCAGCCCGAGGCATTCTCACCGATGGCTGGCAGGGCCTGCGCCGGGGCGCGCCCAACATGAACACTCTGGTCAGCCTGGGGGCACTCAGCGCTTACCTCACCAGTGTTGTGGCGCTGAGTGCCCCCGCGCTTGGGTGGGAGTGCTTTTTTAACGAGCCGGTGATGCTGCTGAGCTTCATCTTGCTGGGCCGCACCCTGGAAGATCGGGCGAGATTTCAGGCTGCCAACGCCCTGAGGTCGCTTGTGGCTCTACAGCCTACGGTGGCCCGCCTGGTGGCCGGTCCGGATATTACCGACGGGGTCGAAATCCCTGCTGTTCAGGTGCAGGTCGACGAATGGCTGCGGGTGCTGCCCGGTGAAAAGATCCCGGCGGACGGGGTGGTGGCGGTCGGCCAGACCACGGTGGATGAGTCGATGCTGACAGGCGAGTCGCTGCCAGTGCTCAAGCAGGAAGGCCAGCGGGTGACCGCCGGAACGCTGAACCAGTCGGGGGCGATCACGCTGCGGGTCACGCAAACCGGGTCCGATACGATTCTGGCAGAGATGATTGCCCTGGTCGAGACGGCCCAAACGCGCAAAGCGCCTGTACAGGGGCTGGCCGATACGATTTCGGGCTACTTTACCTACGGCGTGCTGACCCTGGCGGCCCTGACCTTTGGGTTTTGGAACTTCGTCGGCCTGTCGCTTTGGCCGGAGGTGATGCAAACGGCGCTGGGGAGCCCCCATGCTCACCATCAAATGACGATGGCCTCGTCCACGCTGTTGGTGAGTTTGAAACTTGCGATCGCAGTCATCGTGGTTGCCTGTCCCTGCGCGCTCGGGCTCGCGACGCCCACGGCCATCTTGGTGGGCTCGGGCATCGGGGCCGAGCGCGGACTGTTGATTCGCGGCGGTGATAGCCTGGAACGGGCGCATCAGCTTGATACGCTAGTGTTTGACAAAACCGGCACCCTGACCCAGGGCACCCCGACCGTCACTGACTGCCTCAGCTGGCAGCCGAACCTGTCTGAGGCCCGCTTGCTGCAGCTAGCGGCCACGGTCGAAAGCGGGACGCGGCATCCGCTCGCGATCGCCATCCAGGCGGCGGCGGCGGATCGAGACCTGGCGCTGTTAACCGCCACTGAGTTTGAGACCGAGCCAGGGGCGGGGGTGACTGCACAGATCTCACCCTACGGGACTGTCCGGCTGGGCAATCAGGCCTGGATGGAACAGCTCAATATTGCTTTGGCTGAGGACCTTCGCGCGACGGCTGAGACGCTGGCGGAGGCAGGGAAGACGCCGGTTTACATTGCCATTGATGGCCAGCTCGCTGGGCTGATGGGTGTCCAAGATCCGCTACGAGACGACGCGGCGCAAACCCTACAGAATCTGCACGATCTGGGCCTACAGCTACAGCTACTGAGCGGTGACCGGGTAGAAACTGCCCAGGCAATCGGGACCCAGCTCGGCTTGCAGCCTGAATATATTCGCGCTGGGCTGACGCCTGCCGACAAGGTCGCAGCGATTGAAGCACTCCAAACCGCGGGTCAAGCCGTCGGGTTTATCGGTGATGGCATCAACGATGCGCCGGCACTAGCCCAGGCAGACGTGGGGATTGCGCTGACCTCAGGCACCGAGATTGCCATGGAGTCCGCCGATATATTAATCATGAGCGATCGGCTGAGCGATATTCCCCAGGCCCTGGCGCTGAGTCGGGCCACCTTCCAAAAAATTCAACAGAATCTGGCCTGGGCCTTTGCCTACAACCTGGTTTGCATTCCTCTGGCCGCCGGGGTACTGCTGCCCACCTTAGGCGTAACCCTGTCGCCGGGGCTGGCCGGTGGCATGATGGCGCTGAGTTCGTTGGGAGTTGTGCTCAACTCGCTGCTGCTGCGCTGGCAGCTGCGCAAAAAAAACGGCCCAGCGCCTGAATTCGCTAGACCGTAAAGATGTTTCTGATGATGTTTTTAATCAGGTGCATCTACCATGGACACCACTTTAGTCAGTCGCTCCGGCAATGAGTATTAGCCATTAGTCGAAGGTTCGTAGGAACGTTCATTCATCGTCGTTACACCGCGATGTATACCGGCAGGCGCTCTCATCGACCTGCCAGATCTACCTGGCGGCGCCAACCTATCCGTGCGGAGAGTATCCCAGGTTCATTTAACGCTTCGTAACATCCTCAATCGCTTGATTAAGACAACGTTAACTCTTCGAATCGTCAGGGCACGCTGAAGCTAATCCACCTTAGGCGAAGGGTACAGAGGTAAACGGCATGTCTCCCATTTCTCCGACTTCCCCACGATTGCACCCGGTCTGCCCAGGAGGAGGGGGCCGCAAGTGGGTCAAGGGCAGCACGGCCCAACTAGTGCTAGGAGCCAGTCTCTGTCTGGGTTTGGCAACAGCCGCGAATGCCGATAACTGGCAGCTGATTGATGCCTCTGCGGACGGGATGTACCTCAGCATTGAGACGGAAACGATTGAGAAAAATGGCGAAGCGGTCAAGTTTTGGGCCGCTATTGAACAGACGGCCAATGACCAGTTTCCTGACGGCATGACCATGGAAACGCGGTACGCCGCCAGCTGTGATTCGAAACTGTATCGTTCGGAACAGGTGCTGGCCTACTCCGGGACGGGAGAAGTGCTTTACAGCAACGACTCTGCGAGTGAACTCAAGTCCGCTGAGCCGGGCAGCCGCATGTTCAATACCATCGAGATTGCCTGCAACTACGAAGACTAGGGAGTTGCGCAGTTGTTGCACAGTGGCACAACCAAGCCAACGGCCACGCTGATGATCGCCTTCTACGCGCAGCTGCAGACTGAACCCGATGCGGCGGTCGCACTGCGGCAGGCCATGCTGGCCACGCGCCAAGCGCACCCCCATCCCCAGGATTGAGCCGCCTTTTTTGTCATGGGGCTGTAGATCTGGAGATTCTGGGCCTGGGGGAGACGTGCTAGGTGTTCGAAGCAGTGTGGCGACCCTATTCCGCCAGCCTAGTCCAGCTCAGCTCGCCGTCTTGACAGTGCCAGCGGAGTAAATTGGCCGGCTGACCCACCGCTAAACCGGGTAGATTCAGCGCCTGTCGCGGGGCTTCGGTCACCAGGGTGATGGCCTCATCGGCACTGGCGAGACCCCACTTCACCAGGTTTTGGGCCCCTGCGAGGAGCGGCAGCGTGGTCCCTGCCAGGATGCCATCGGCCAGTCGGGCCGTGCCTGCCGTGACCTCAATCTCGCGGTCATCCCAGGGATAGGTGCCATCGGGCAGACCCAAGGGGGCCAGGGCATCGCTGACGAGGAACAGGCCCCTGGGCGAGGCCGCCCACTGCTGCCCCCGCCAGGCCCGCATCAGCACATCAAGTATGGTCTGCGAGATGTGTTGGCCGTCGGCAATCAGACCGCAGCTCACCGCCGGATTCACCAGCGCGGCCCCCAGTAGACCCGGCTCGCGGTGGTGCAGGCCAGGCATGGCATTAAAGGCATGGGTGACCATCGAGGCACCTGCCGCAAAGGCCGACTGGGCCTGCTCCGCGGTGGCAAGTGAATGGCCTAGGCTGACAATAATTTGGTGCGATCGCAACCACTCAATCACCGTCCCAGCCGGGTCTAGCTCGGGTGCTAGGGTCACTACTTTGATCAGCCCAACGAACTCGCCGAGCAGCGCTTTAGCGTGCGCTAGCGTAAGGGGCTGCAGGTGCTGCTCGGGATGCGCGCCCCGTTTAACCGGGTTGAGAAACGGTCCTTCTAAATGAACACCGAGAATCTCGGCCCGAGAGTCGGCCGACTGCGCCGTCTGTCGGTACGCTTGAATGACACCCAGGCTCGTTTGGAGCGCCTCTGGGGATGCGGTGACCAGGGTGGGTAAGTAGGCATCAATGCCCTGATCCCAAAGAAAACTAGAGACTTTATCCAAACCGGGCAACGACGATGCATTTAGCTCGGGGAAGGCCAATCCCAAAGCCCCGTTAATTTGAATATCGACGCCGCCTAACGAAACCCAGTCGCCATCCAAATCCATGGCGCGAATGGCGTTACTCATCACCTGTTCCATCGGCATGATGGATTTGATGCGATGCTGGCGGATTTCCAGACAAAATCGACCGGCACGCCCCGGCAGACTAGCGTTGAGAAGAATGGCAGGATTCGGCATAGGCGCAAGAAGTCATTAACGAAAGCCACAGAAGAATTGTACGGCGTTACTGTTCTAGATTAGGTACGGCTGTGGAATCGCCAGGTTCTCTGGCCCATCCCTCGCATCGCAGTCCTGGTGGTTTCAGCTGTTCCCCTAAGGCCTTAATCTGAGAGGTATTGCTGCGCCTTCAGCTATCGGCACAGCGGTGGGCAGCGGATGCCGCGATGCCTGCCGCTGTGTGTTGACGGTCGGGTCAGCGGCGAAACACTGACTTTTTTCTTGGACTCGGCTATGACGACTCCCCTCATCGGCATTATTATGGGCAGCGATTCGGACTTGCCCACGATGCAAGCGGCCATTGCAGTTTGCGAGACCTTTAACCTGGCTCACGAGGTAGCTATTGTGTCAGCCCATCGCACGCCTGAGCGGATGGTTAACTATGCCAAAACGGCCCACCAGCGCGGGCTCAAGGTGATCATTGCGGGGGCCGGGGGGGCAGCCCACCTGCCGGGAATGGTTGCGGCCATGACGCCGCTGCCGGTGATTGGCGTACCCGTCAAAACTAAAGCGCTTCAGGGGATTGACTCGCTCTACTCGATTGTGCAGATGCCTGGGGGGGTGCCGGTGGCAACCGTGGCCATTGGTAATGCAAAGAATGCGGGGTTGCTGGCGGTACAGATGTTGGCAACCCACGACGCCGATTTGCTGGCCCGTGTGCAGACCTATCGCGAGCAGATGACTGAGACCGTCCTCCAAAAACAGCATCAGCTAGATGCCTGTGGCTACCAGCAGTATCTAGCTGCCATGAAGGCTTAGCGATATTGTTCTGGAGAGCTTGGTCCTGGAGGGCTTGGTCTGGGAGAGCTTTTCGGATAGCTATTCTCAACCAGATATTTTCAACCAGACGGTTGCGCGGGTGGGCCGGCTGGTTACTCCTTGGCGTGTAAACCCCAAATGAAGGCACAAAGTTCACGTAAATTTACTCCGTAAGCATGAGTAAATTTTGCTACTTTCTGCTCTGGCTAAACTGAGATTTTGCCGCTGTTTTAGCCGTCACCGGCTTCTGCAAAAGGCCGAATATGAACGTTTTACGCCTGCTCTCCTGCCGAAGCCGTGCGTCTGGGTAAGGGGGCGTTGTGGTGAATGCAGTCTGGGTAGCCATTGCATTCATCTAGATGAACTACTCGATAAATAGTATCAGCCTATACAGAATCACAGGGCTAGAATTGGTGGAATCTCTTTAATAACTTGCGTGAAATAACTAGAGGAAGGACGCTTTAACGAAATTTGATGCTGGAGTATCCGTGTATCTCACCGATGAGTCGCGACCAGACCTCCTCCTCAAATGAGACAGTGCCCAATCTAGCGGCCTAGCCCCATCTAGGACTCAACTAGGTCCTGCAGGTGTTCGAGTCGTCACTTTTGCGCGAATAACGCGTGCGGTGCATCCACGATTCTAAGCTCCTCACATGGCGGGTCTGGTCCGACCAGATTCACCCTGTTGTCTACATTGTGTTGAAGGAACGTCTGTCAAGATGACTAATGTAACTGTAAATCGAAGCGTGAGGTCCAGGCGGCAGAAGCCCTCTGTCTGGGCTGCTTACGCGCCTCCATTTGATCAAATGGCCAAGCGCTTTTTTGGGCGCATGTTTGGCCGGGGCTTTTCCTGGATATGGGTCGCCTGCGCTGCGATCGCATTCCTGATTGTGACCACTTGGGGGCTCGCCGCCAATGCCCAGGATGAGGTCGCTGCGATGGATGTTCAGATCGTTCTGGACAACATCTTTGTGTTTGTCGCAGCGGTTCTGGTGATTTTCATGAACGCGGGTTTCGGCATGCTCGAAACCGGCTTCTGCCGTCAAAAGAACGCGGTCAACATTCTGTCGAAGAACCTGATTGTCTACGCGCTGGCCTCTCTGGCCTTTTGGGCAATTGGCTTTGGCATCATGTTCCACCCCGGTAACGCACTGCTGGGTACTGGCTACTTCTTCCTGTCTGGGCTAGCGGTAGACGATGTAGAAACCTTCGGCACGCTGACGCCGCCCATCTTCTTCTTCTTCCAAGCGGCTTTCGCGGCAACCGCTGCAACCATCGTGTCGGGTGCCGTGGCTGAGCGCGTCAAGTTCATTGACTTCATCATTTTCAGTGTGCTGCTGACAGCGATTGCTTACCCCATCACCGGGCACTGGGTCTGGGGCGGCGGTTGGCTCTCCACCATGGGCACAGCGTTCTCTGACTTTGCCGGTTCTACCGTGGTTCACTCCGTCGGTGGTTGGGCAGCTCTGACCGGTGCGGCTATCCTTGGCCCCCGTCTGGGTAAGTATCAAGACGGTCAAGTGAGCGCGATTCCTGGCCACAACATGAGCATTGCCATGCTGGGCTGCCTGATTCTATGGATCGGCTGGTTTGGTTTCAACCCCGGTTCTGAGCTGGCAGCTGATCTGGCAGTTCCCTACATTGCGGTCACCACTAACCTGTCTGCGGCTGCGGGCGGTGTAGCGGCCACCTTTGTTGCCTGGGCGCTCAATGGCAAGCCTGACCTCTCCATGATCATCAACGGTATCCTGGCGGGTCTGGTCGGTGTTACGGCTGGCTGCGCAGGCGTTAGCTTCTTTGGTGCGGTCATCATTGGCCTGATTTCTGGCGTCATTGTCGTCTTCTCAGTAGGCTTCTTTGACAGCATCAAGATTGATGACCCGGTTGGTGCCGTCTCGGTACACCTGGTTTGCGGTGCCTGGGGTACGCTGGCCGTAGGCCTGTTTGATACCAGCGCTGGCCTGTTCTACGGTGGCGGTATCGCGCAGCTGATTGCGCAGATTATCGGTATCGTAGCCGTTGGTCTGTTTACCGTGGTCGCTTCGACCATCTTCTGGATGGTGCTGAAGTCTACCCTGGGCATTCGCGTGACTGCCGAGGAAGAGCTGCGCGGTCTGGACATTGCCGAGCACGGCATGGAAGCCTACAGCGGTTTCCTCAAGGACACCAGCGACATGGGGGGTGTGGCATAGGAGATTGCCAATCTCTTTAACCCATCTCTTTAACCAAAAGCCGGGATCTCACCTGAGATCCCGGCTTTTGCGCTAGCTATGGATTTTGATTACGATCCCCGCAAGGGCGCTGAACTAGCTGGTATCGTAACCATACGCTTATGCGGAGTCAGCGGCAGGCTTAATGGGCAATCCAGTGTCGGTTCTGGACGAGTTATTGCGGGAGATACCTGCGCTCAGACCGCAAATGTATTTCAAGACGTCACTGACGGCACTCTCCCATGCGATGGAAGATCAGGTGCTGGCAGGCCGAGATCGCCCACTGATGATTGCGAGTTTTCAGCAAGAGCGGTTCTACCGCCAAGAAGCCCATCGGTACGTGCGCCTGTCGGAGCTGTCGCCTGATATTTATGTGTTTTCGGCGGCGGGCACCCAGTTTGATGCCCAGGCCAACCGCTACGAAACGATCGCCTTCGACCCAGACGACGCGCTGGTCAACGAATGGCATCTGGTGGTGCTGGGGGAGCACTACAGTGCTTGCCTGGTTTGTCGGGAGCACCAGCCTGCACCGGGGCCAGGGGCTCGCCTGCCGGGGACGCCCGTGCTCGACCAGACCCGCCGATTTGAGGGGGTTTGGACGCTCGATTCGCAGGTGTCGCAGCGCGCCGCTAGCATTTTGTTAGACCGGGTGGTGGCCTATCGACCGGCCCTGGCTGAACAGGTTGAGCGCGCCCGACAGCAGTATATTCCCGAGCCGGTTTCTTCGCCGATTGCCATCGGTGAGTCTGACCCGTTTGCCCAGCGGTTGGTGACCTATGTGCAGGCCAGTCAGTACAAGCTGCTCAAAGCCTATAAGGCTATTGCCATTCAAAGTGAGCGAGAGCAGCTGATCAACTCGATTACGGCGGCGATTCGGCAGTCGTTGAATCCGAGCGAGATCTTTGCGATCGCAACCCGCGAGCTGGCTCAGGTCCTTTCTGCCAGCCGCTGTCTGATCTATCGCTACAGCGAAGATGCCGCCGCTGCGCCGATTCAGCGCGAGTATCGACAGCCCGGTATCGCTGCCCTGATGGACTCAGACTGGTCACTGCTCGATCACCCCCTATTTGAATGGGTCCGTCGCCACCGCCAGACCCTCATGAGCAATCGGCCCGTCAGCGATCTCGATCCGGCGGATATTCACGCCCACCTGAGCCAGTGGGAGGTTAGCGACTACCTGCTGGTGCCGCTGATCTACCAAGAACGGCTGCTGGGGGCGATTGAGCTACATCAGTGCAAAGACATCGACGCGACCAGCGATCTCAAGGCCTGGAGTGATACCGACGTTGACTTGGTCGAGTCCATTGCAACCCAGCTGAGCGTTGCCCTAATTCAGGCAGAAGCCTATGGGCGGCTGGCCGTACTCAACCAGCAGCTGGCGGATTTAGAACGCACCCGCAGCAACCTGATTGCCATCACCGGTCACGAGCTGCGTACCCCCCTTTCCACGATTCGCGTCTGCCTTGAGAGCTTAAACACCGAGCCTGACATGCCCCTAGAGCTCCAGCAGGTCATGCTGTCATCAGCCCTGTCAGACGCTGACCGCATGCAAAATCTGGTTCAAGATTTTCTCACCCTCTCTCGGCTAGAGAGCGGTCGCATCGAATGGAACTTGGAATCGCTATCCCTGGAGGAATGCGTCGCGCTGGCGCTCAGCAGTGTGCGGAGTACGGAGAGTCGACCGCTGCCGACGATCAAAACTGACTTGGCGGATTCGCTGCCGTTTATTCGGGCCGATGGCGAGTGGATTGTTGAAGTCCTCTCCAAGGTGATCGACAACGCCTGCAAATTTACCGACGCTGATGGGGAGGTGGTGATTCAGGCCCAGCCCCATACCAAGGCGCTGATCAAAGTCAGCATTAGTGATACGGGCCGGGGGATTGAGCCCGATCGCTTAGAAGCCGTATTCGATCGGTTTTACCAGGAAGAAGGGGCGTTGCGTCGGTCGGTGGGCGGCACGGGGTTAGGTCTGGCAATTTGTCGACAGATTATTGAAGCCCACCAGGGGCAAATCTGGGCGACCTCAGCCGGAAAAAACCAGGGCACTCAAATTCATTTCACCCTGCCGGTCGCGCGGCCCGCTCGCCCGACCCGATCGCGGCGACCGCGACGTAAAAAGGTCTCAGTTTAGGCTGAAGATAGGCTGAAGAACTGTAACACTTCCTCACAAAACGAATAGCTTGGATCGGCCACGATGATAGGATTTTTGCCAATAGGATAAGAGGGCATCGCCCTTGGCTTCTGACCGTGGGCTCAGGCCGATGGGTTCAGTCATTCTAGTTAACAGGTTGAGAGATATTATTTATGTCTGAAACTGCAGATCAAGTGGGTACAGAAACCATCACCTCCGGCGACCTCAGCGGCGCGATGCCCATCTTTGGCGGTAGCACAGGTGGTTTGCTGACCAAAGCAGAGGTCGAAGAGAAATACGCCATTACCTGGTCAAGCAAAAAGGAACAGGTTTTTGAAATGCCAACCGGCGGCGTTGCCATTATGAACGAAGGTGACAACCTGCTGTATATGGCGCGTAAAGAGCAGTGCCTGGCCCTGAGCCGCCAGCTCAAGACTAAATTCAAGCCCAGAATCACTGATTACAAGATCTATCGCGTTTTTCCCAGTGGTGAGACGGTTTACCTGCATCCGGCTGATGGGGTTCCCCCTGAGAAGGTGAATGAGGGTCGTGAGTACAACGGCAAGAAAGATCGCAAGATTGGCGACAACCCTAACCCCGCCACCATTAAGTTCAGCGGTCAAGAGACCTACGAGGTCTAAGTAGCGCGGTCTTAGTCCACTGGTCGGGTTGTACGGTTCATGCATGGCCATACGGCCTACCGGTAGAATAGACATCATCAAGGGGCAGTCCTAGGCTGTCCCTTTTGTTTTAGGCGGCCGCTTCTGCCGCTGTATGCTTGCCCATCGATGCGGTGCGACCATGATCTTTCCCGATCTGACAACCTTTACCCAGCTCACCCAGCAGGGCAACTTTGTGCCGGTTTATCAGGAGTGGGTTGCAGACCTGGACACGCCGGTTTCGGCCTGGTACAAGGTTTGTGCCGGTCAGCCCTACAGCTTTCTGCTGGAATCAATTGAAGGGGGGGAACGCCTAGGGCGCTATAGCTTTCTGGGGTGCAATCCGCTGTGGGTGATCGAGGCGCGGGGTGACACAACGACCCAAAGGCGGCGCGACGGCAGCCAACGGGTGTTTAAAGGGAATCCGTTCGACGTACTATCAGACCAACTGGCTACGTTCAATCCGGTCCAGCTATCGGAGTTGCCGCCAGGTATTGGGGGGCTGTTTGGTTTTTGGGGCTACGAACTGATCCGCTGGATTGAGCCCAGCGTGACCACCTATCCGGCGGGGGAGACCGATTTACCCGATGGACTTTGGATGCAGGTGGACAGCCTGCTAATTTTCGATCAGGTGAAGCGGAAAATCTGGGCGGTTGGCTATGCAGACCTGCGTGAACCGGGAGTTGACGTGGAAGCGGCCTATCATGGCGTTTGCGATCGCATCACCCAGCTCGTCAGTAAATTACAGCAGCCCCTCTCCCAAGCCGATACCCTGCTGCAGTGGACCTCTCCCGCGACGAGTACCGCGCCTCCTCCCCAGTTCACCAGCAACAGCAGCCAAGAACGCTACTGTGCAGGCGTGAACAAAGCCAAGGATTACATCCGCGCTGGTGACATTTTTCAGGTGGTGATCTCCCAGCAGCTGACCACTGACTACAGCGGTGACCCCTTTGATCTGTACCGCTCGCTGCGGCTGGTCAATCCGTCGCCCTACATGGCCTACTTCAACTTCAACGACTGGCAGATTATCGGTTCTAGCCCCGAGGTCATGGTCAAAGCCACCCGCCCGGAAATGGATGGCCCCCTACTGGCCGAACTCAGGCCCATTGCCGGAACCCGCCCCCGTGGCAAAAACCCCGCTGAGGACGACGCCTACGCCGAGGAGTTACTGGCCGATCCTAAAGAAATCGCCGAGCATGTCATGCTGGTGGACCTGGGCCGCAACGACCTGGGTCGGGTCTGCGTCAGCGGCACCGTTGAGGTCGATGAGCTGATGGTGATTGAGCGCTACAGCCACGTCATGCACATCGTCAGCAACGTAGTGGGCGAGCTGGCCCCGGATAAAACCGCCTGGGATTTGCTCAAGGCCTGCTTCCCGGCGGGCACCGTTAGCGGTGCGCCTAAGATCCGTGCGATGCAGATCATCAACGAGCTAGAGCCCTGTCGTCGCGGCCCCTACTCTGGCGTCTACGGCTACTACGACTTTGAAGGTCAGCTCAACAGCGCCATCACTATCCGAACGATGGTGGTTCGCAATCAGCCGGACGGGAGCCATCAGATTACCGTGCAGGCTGGCGCTGGGCTGGTGGCCGATTCTGTTCCCGAAAGCGAGTACCAGGAGACGCTGAACAAAGCTCGGGGAATGCTAGAAGCTGTTAGGTGTCTTGAGGGCTAAGGGTGAGGGCCAATACCCCATCACTAGTCTGCTACTGCCCAGGTCCAGCGGGGGTTGCCTTCTCGCAGGGTTTGCTCAACGATCTCTGGCATGGTGCCGTTAGGGCCGCCCATGCCAGTCATATCCAGAATGACCGTCGCCTGCCCGTCGGCGAACTGTGTCCTGATGTAAGAGTGTCCCTGGTAGGGTTCGCCGTCCATGCTGGCCATCCCGGCACTGCCCCGGCAGCTGCTAAATTCGGGCTTGAGCGTGCCGACCCAAGTGGCGCTGTAGTCATCGACCCGGTCCAAGCGAATATCCGTGGCGACCGTGCGCAGCTGTACCATGCCGTCGGTTGAGCCGCCCCCTTCGTAGTAATTAAACGTTTCGTAAGCGGTTAGCGTTTGGGGGCAGTTGCCGGTGGCGTCATTAAATGCGAATACCTGCAGCAGTGTCGTCCGGGCTAGGGCAGCTGCGCCTAGGCTGCTCAAGAAGCTGAGGGGTAGCGCTAGAAGCAGGGCAGTTTTAGGCAATCTCATGGAATATTTCCTTTTGCAAACCGGTAAGGCCGATCTACCGGTCGACAGCCGTGTTTTCCGGCAGGTATCACGGCCTATTGATATTTTGTAAGCTGTGCCGGATGTGTAGTGGCCAAAACGGGCTGTGACGCGTGCTCTATGCTGTGAGGTAGCGCTTGTGGACACCGCTGCATACCAGCGCGACCAGCCCTATTTGGCCGCCCTATTTGGCCGCCCTATTTGGCTGAGTATCGAAGGTTCTCCTGGGTGCTGATGTCTTCTATCATGCTGATGTCTCAGCGGTAAGCCCGTAAACAAGATGGATCGATCATCGTGCCCCTGAATGATTTCTTCTTCGGACCTACAAAATCTCTGAGAAACCGCAAGGCCCTGTTCTGGTTGGGACTGAGCCTGCTGTTTTCTTTGTTTTACAGCTATCTAGCCTTGCGGGAGGCATTGGCTGACCCATACGTCATCGAAGACGATGCGCGACAGCATGTGTTTTGGATGCTGCGCTTTGTGGATAGCGATTTGTTCCCAAATGACCTGATTGCCAACTACTTTCAGTCGGTTGCGCCTGCGGGCTATGCCGCTTTGTATTGGCTGTTTGCGAAGCTGGGTGTGGGCCCCATCCTAGCCAGCAAGCTATTGCCCGGCATTCTAGGACTGCTGGCAACCGCCTACGGCTACGCCCTAGCGCTGGAGATTGTGCCCGTGCCCCTCGTTGGATTTGCGGCTAGCTTGCTCTACAACCAAAATCTCTGTTTGCAGGATGGGCTGTTTTCGGCAACGCCCAGGGCCTTTGTGCCACCGCTATTGCTCGCCTTTCTGTATTACTTTCTGAGGCGGTCCATCTGGGGCGTTTGTATTTCGATTGTCTTACTGGGTACGTTTTACCCTTCCCTGGTTTTTGTCTGCTGTGGGCTGTTGGTCCTGTCTTTAATCGGTTGGCAAGGGGGTCGATTTAGGCTAGCAACGGCCAAATCTGAATATTTACTGGTCGGGGTCGGTTTAGCAACGGCCTTCTGTGTGTTGTTACCCTATGCCGTGACCGCATCAGAATACGGTCCGGTCATTACCCTCGCGCAGGCCAGAGAACTGCCTGAGTTTGGTGATGGCGGTCGAAGCAGCTTTTTTCTGGATAGTGCCTGGGACTATTGGGTGAATGGCAGCCGCAGTGGATTGAGAATTGCGGCTGCGCTGATGCCACCGCTGGCGTATCTGAGTTTGTTGTTTTGGATTGTTCCTAGAAAAAAAGAAAACCATCAGACGAGCCGTTATCAAATTGGCTTTACCCGACAGGCGGGTATCTTTCCCAGACTGTTGCTGTCGTCTTTGGTTATGTTTCTCGTTGCCCATGGCCTGCTGTTTACGCTGCACTTACCCAGCCGCTATACGCAACATACGCTCCGCATCATTATTATCTTCTCGGCTAGTGTTGTGCTGACGTTTATTTGGGAGTGGTTACTCAAAAGGGGGGCACAGTCACGGTTGCCAATCAAGCTGTTTTGCGGGCTGATGGCAGGGCTGCTAGCCGTGATGCTCGTTGTCTATCCGCACACGGTAGGCCGGTTTATTTCGACTGGCTACAGGATTGGGCATGAACCCAGCCTCTATCAGTTTTTGCAGCAGCAGCCCAAAGGCACGCTCATAGCCTCACTGACGGCGGAGGCGGACAACCTGCCGACCTTTGCCCGCCGTTCGGTGCTAACCAGTCGTGAATATGCGATTCCCTACCATCTGGGGTACTACCAGCGGTTCCGTCAGCGCGTCTTAGACACGATTGAGGCGCAGTACAGCAACGACGCCCAAACGCTGCAAGACTTCATCGAAACCTATGGCGTTACCCATTGGCTAATCGAGGATGGGAGCTTTGAGCCTGAGTATATTTCTGGGAATAAGTGGATTAGGCATCATCAACCCGCCGCAGATGAGGCCATCACCAGCTTAGGTGATCACCCCGTGCCAGTCCTGGCGACGACCCAGGACGTCTGCAGCGTGTTCAGTGGCGATCGCTACACGGTGCTGGATAGCCAGTGCACGTTAGATCAGATTGCTGAGCGCTAGCGGAAAAGCTGTTGAAGAAAGCTGTTGAAGGGCAGCCAAGATGGCCACCCTACGATTGAGTCCTGTCGCGTGTGCCTAAACTGTCGCTGGACCCGAAACGCTGAACGCGCTCACAGCAGGTGCTGGAAGCAGTCTTCTTTACCCAGCGCCTTTACTGCTTTTTTGATGTCTTGCGTGCGGTCTTTTTTGACGATCAGCGTGGCCTTGCCGTCGCGCACAATCACCACATCTTCTAGCCCGATGGTGACGATTACCTCGTCGCTGTCAGACGCGTAGATCACGCAGTCCTTAGTATCCAAACCGCGATGCTGGCACATCTCTACATTCTGCTGGTCGTCCTTCATCAGCCGCTCGATGGCGTTCCAATCGCCCAGGTCGTCCCAGCCAAAGTCGGCGGGCATAACGTAGGCGCGATTGGTTTTTTCCATCACGGCATAGTCGATGCTGAGCTTGTCTAGCTCGGCGTAGGCGTCGACGCCCTTGGCCATCAGCGGCTGCATCAGCTCGGGGGCGTGGGTCTTGAGTTCTTCGACCATGACCCCAGCCGGGAAGATGAACATGCCGCTGTTCCAGCTGTAGCGACCGCTGGCTAAGAATTCTTCAGCAACGGACTTTTCGGGTTTTTCGGTGAAGCGGCTGACGGTATAGGCAGCGATGCCGTCGTATTCCCCTGTGTCATCGCCCTGCTCAATATAGCCGTAGCCGGTGGAGGGGAAAGTGGGCTGGATGCCGAGGGTTGCGATCGCACCCTTGTCTCCTGCCAGCTCGGCCGCCGCTCGAATCGTCTGCTCAAACCGCACCTGGTCAGGAATGTAGTGATCTGCCGGGAAGAACGCCGCAATGGCATCATCCCCATGTCGCTTAGCCACCTCCAGCGTGGCCCAGGCGACCGCTGGAGCCGTGTCTCGACCCTGGGGCTCCACTAATAAATTCGATTCGGGCAGCTCAGGTAGCTGCTGGCGTACCCCATCAGCAATGTGGCTGGCGGTAATTACCCAGATGGCATCCCATCCCGTCGTCAATGGCAATAGCCGATCGGCGGTTGCCTGCATCAGACTGCGATCGCTTCCATCCAGGCACAAAAACTGTTTCGGGTGCTTCAGTCGACTAACAGGCCAGAAGCGCTCTCCCTTACCACCCGCCAAAATGATCGGCACAATCGTCTTTGTCATGGGGTCTCAACCTAAAAATAGAAAAATAACGCTAATTCAGACAATATCTTTGGAGGCTCTTTGAACCTCAAGGGCTTAGCCACTACACCAGCCGCCGCTAGATCGGCTCAAAATATTAGGGCACAAACTGTGGACTATCCTACCGTTGGTAGAATCATCACAGGCTATAATTCCCTTAACATTGGTTAATACAAAGAACCGCTGATCGTATCAGGTCAGTTTGGTTCGCCAATTGTTTGATTGAATTGTGCCGATCGTTTCAGGTAAACCTACCGATCTGCTTAGCCAATCATTCTGAGACCATCCAAGGTAGTTCGTAAAATAATTGGGCTGTCCCTAGCGCGCCTGCGCAGCGGCCTAGGCTGATTTGTCCTGAGTTTCTCGTAATCTATGTCTCGGTCTCCTCGCCCCTATCGCCTTTCCAAAGATAAAGATCGTCCCTTGCCCATCAACCGCGATACCGGTCTACCGCCAGAGGCCGACCTATCTTCCAAGCCACCCGTTGAGCAGGGGTCGCCGCGCGCCCGGATTCGATCGCTTTTGAAAGGTGCCCTGTGGACTGCTATTTTTGGCACGACTGCTACGGTGTCAGCCCTAGCAGGGGCGGCGTTGATGTTGACCGTTCCCCTGCCGGGGCGCGTGGGTGAGGCGGCTGCGCCACCGCTCGCCGACCTGTGGAAATCTGGCTTCCGTTACCAGGTTTCTCGCCCGGTAAACGTTTTGGTGATGGGGGTAGACGAAGCTCGTGATATCGATGGCGCAAAGTCGACCGATTTGGTTGGTCGTACCGACACCCTGCTTTTACTGCGCATAGACCCCGACGCTGAAACGGTCAACATCCTCTCGATTCCCCGTGATACTCGAGTCGAGATTCCGGGCTACGGCTACGACAAAATCAACCAGGCCAATTTTGAAGGGGGTGCGGAGCTAGCAGCCCAGACCGTCAGCTACAACTTCAACGGGGTCGAGATCGATCGCTACGTACGCGTCAGCACCAGCGCCTTTCGAGAAATTGTGGACCTGATGGGCGGCGTTGAGGTGATGGTGCCCAAGCCCATGCAATACGAAGATCAGACCCAGGGACTGGTCATTGATCTAGAGCCCGGCTGGCAGACCCTGAACGGTGACGAAGCCGAGCAGTTTGCTCGTTTTCGGAACGATGCCTACGGCGACATTGGCCGGGTGCAGCGTCAGCAAATGCTGGTCAAAGCCTTGAAGGACCGTCTGACCAATCCCACGGTGGTTACTCAGCTGCCCCAGATCGTCCGGGTACTGCAGCGCTACATCGATACAAATCTATCTCCTGAGGAGATGCTGGCCCTGGCTGGCTTTGGTCTGCAGCTGGAGTCAGATGCGCTCAACCTGGTGATGCTGCCCGGCGAATTTAGCGACCCCGATGAATATCGTGCTAGCTACTGGCTGTTAGATGGGGCGGCCAGTGACGAGGTGATGGCCCAGTTTTTTGACGCCGAGCCCGAGGTTACCCTGGCTGACGATGCCCCGAGGCGCACTGTGAGCCGTCTACAGATCGCCGTGCAGAACGCAACCGATGACCCCATTGCGGCGCAGACTGTGGCGGACTACTTACGGGAAGAGGGCTTCCGTAATGTATATATCATCAATGACTGGCCTGACGAGCGTCGCCAGACCCAGGTGATTGCCCAGCGGGGTGACCTTTACGGCGCATCCATTGTTGAGTCGGTGCTAGGCATGGGGCAGGTCGCCGCTGAGTCTACCGGCGATCTAGACTCAGATATCACGATTCGCGTCGGTGAAGACTGGGTCGAGCAGACGATTCGATAAATAAAGGCAAGGCTATGACTGGGTTAGTCGTTGGAGCACTCCTGCTGTCTTTTATGTGGTTGACAATGACAGCGGGACCAGCCTTCTAAAAAAAGCGATGTCCTAACTGGGGGCAATTAAACATCTGTATCTTTAGTAGCACGTGTTCTCCTCGAAAGGAGCGATATCTGCAAACTCGATCAAGGAGCGAGCTTAGCAGAGTGCTTCTGTAACCGGTTGCCAGCTGACGATCTCGTTCAGCAGTGTTCTATGCCCTAATGCATTGGGATGAATGCCGTCACGGCAGAGGCGCGCGTTACACCAGCTCTCGCCGTGGCTAGCCCACCGATGATAGATATCCAGATAGGGAATGTTGCGCTCGGCGCAGGCTTGGCGTGTGATTTCTTTGTAGCGGACCTGATCGAGCCGCGAAAAGTACAGCGTATCGGCGTAGGGCATGGCGGATTCGTTGACCGGCACCATGCCAATAAAGTACACCGGACAGAGCCGTCGAGCCCGATCTAGCAGCGCCGCTATCTGCAGCCGAAAGCTGGCTTCGTCGGTCATTAGTCGACCGCTTGCCCGACCAATCCGAGCCGTGTCGTTTAACCCGACTGACAGTACCAACCGATCCGGCAGCTGGCGGCGCAGCTCACCGCGTAGCCGAAACTCATTTTCAAGTCGGTGCAGTACCTGCTCTACCGTATCGCCCCGGACGCCCAGATTATAGAGAATCGGACCAGGATTATCCGGGTCCATCCAACGACGGCGTAGCCGCTCGGCCCAGCCGCCGCCCTCGGCATCACCAAAGCCGTAAACCAGGCTGTCGCCTATCAATACGACCTTTTGGGGATGCTTCTGGAAAGACGGTTGGGAAAGGGGAACGGCCATACACAGGTCTAAACTCAACAGCGGCTAACTAAAGTCCGTTAGTGCATCAAAACGCTAGCATCTTGACCGAGCTCTTTGCAAATCTTCACACCTGATGAGTCCATGACTGAGTCGGTGCCTTTGTTCGGTGTCTTTGTAATGACGATGGCATGGCTAAAAAGTAACAGGTCCATATCCCTAGTGGGATATGGACCTGAGAGATGTGGACCATGAGACATGGGCCTGTCAAATTAGCGATTGCCCAGCCCCTTTTTAGGACGGAGGGTCGACCTTGTAGACCGATGAATTAGACCGATAAATCGATTAGCTCATTGCCGAGCGGCTGCGGTCATAAATACCCTGAGCGCTACCGGTTAGCTTGCCCTGAATGCGGGTACCGTGGCTGACCTCTGAGGGCATCATGCCCACTGCTGCCGCTGCGCGACTGAGCAGGGTCTGTTGACGGTTCCGCGCCATATGACGGTGTTGGGTCATCCGCAGACGCATGTGTTCTTGAGCAGACATGGGAGCCTCCTAAACAAAATTGTTAACTCCCATATTCTAATAGTTTTCTGTAACAATTGCTACCAAATAAGAATTGTTTGAGATCAAAAAAGGGCTAACGCCAAAACGCTAGCCCTGCAATAGTCGGGTTAAAGCTACGGATTAGATGCGATTCTCCCCAGGAGAGGCTAAGCCATCACCCCCTGGCAGTTCCGCTCTTAGCAATCGTAGTAGAGCGACAGCTCGTAGGGGTGAGGCCGAATCGACAGCGGAATCACCTCGGTGTCGAGCTTGTACTCAATCCAGTTCTTCACGAAGTCTTCGGTGAAGACGCCGCCGACTGTGAGGAACTCATAGTCGTTCTCCAGCGCTGTGAGGGAGTCTTTCAGCGAGGCTGGGGTCGAACCGATTTGCGCCAGTTCTTCGGGGCTGAGTTCGTAGATGTCTTTGTCGATCGGCGCGGGGGGCTCGATCTGGTTTTTGATGCCGTCGATACCGGCGCAGAGCATGGCGGCGAAGGCCAGGTAGGGGTTGGCGGTGGCATCAGGGCAGCGAAACTCCAGGCGCTTAGCCTTAGGGCTGTCGCCCGAGAGGGGGATCCGGACTGCGGCTGAACGGTTACCGTTGGAGTACACCAGGTTCACCGGTGCTTCGAAGCCAGGCACCAGCCGCTTGTAGGAGTTGGTACTGGGGTTGGTCAGGGCCAGCAGTGCCGGGGCGTGCCGGAGGATGCCGCCGATGTAATACTCGGCTAGCTTGCTCAGACCGGCATAGCCATCACCGGCCATCAGCGGCTCACCGTTCTTCCAGATCGACTGGTGAGTGTGCATGCCGGAGCCGTTGTCGTTGAACAGCGGCTTGGGCATAAAGGTGACGGTCTTGCCGTACTTTTTGCCGACGTTCTTGATGCAGTACTTGTAGGTCATCAGCCAGTCAGCCGCCTGGATCATTTCCCCGAAGCGGAAGCCCAGCTCACACTGGCCCCCTGTCGCTACTTCGTGGTGGTGCTTTTCAATGGGCACACCGCACTTCGCCATGGTCAGCAGCATTTCCGTCCGCATGTCCTGAGAGGTGTCGGTGGGTGCGACGGGGAAATAGCCCTCCTTGTAGCGGGGCTTGTAGCCCAGGTTGCCGCCTTCTTCCTCGCGACCACTGTTCCAACGGCCTTCAACGCTGTCGACAAAGTAGTAGCTGGAGTGCTCGTTCTGATCGAAGCGGACATCGTCAAAGATGAAGAACTCTGCCTCTGGGCCAAAGTAGGCCGTATCGCCGATGCCAGAGGACTTGAGGTAGTCCAGCGCCTTTTGGGCAATGACGCGGGGGCAGCGTTCGTACCATTCGCCAGTGCGGGGCTCCTTAATCGAGCAAATCAGGCTGAGGGTAGGCTCCTTCATGAAGGGATCGATCCAGGCCGATTCAGGATCGGGCACCATCGACATGTCGGATTCGTTGATAGCCTTCCAACCGCGAATACTCGAACCGTCGAAAGCGACGCCGTCAGTAAAGCTGCTTTCGTCAATTTGGCTGCGGTGAACGGTTAGATGTTGCCAGATACCGGGTAAGTCAATGAACTTGAGATCAATCATCTGAATGTCTTGATCTTCGATCATCTTTAAGACTTCTGCGGGGGTCTGAGCCATGAATTACTCCTTGCGCTGTAATCGAATCTGTAATCAAAAAGTAGATGTCGCGTATCCGTCAAGACTGAGCCGCAAAGACAGCCTTGCTAGCTATCAATAGGATTAAAGCCAATTACATAATGTGAAAAAACATAATGCGAATTTAGGCTCACGGCGAGCGGCTATATCCAAGCTTGGATTCAGCCTGGTAAATCGTAGGAACAGGCATTGCGGCAAATTGTATCGACTGATACCAAGGAATGGCCTGTACCTCCGTCAAACGCTCTGAAATAGAGCGGTTTGAGGGATTTCGCGGAACTCTAAAAACATTGATAATTCTGACGCGTTGGACGCGGCGGAACGTCAGGCATGTGCCGAATGATACGCGTTATGCCGGTGGGCTGGTGCTGTTTCGAGACGGTGCAGGTTGAACTAACCCGCTACTGAGCTGGGAGATTGCAAAATATTACAAAAAACCGCGAACGCCTCCTCTGGAGGCCCTGAATGGCTGGCTGAGAAACCGATCGTGATAGACTAAACCAGAGTTTGAAGAATCACCAAAACTCTTTTGAAGAAGGGCTTTTAGCGTCTAAGATCAGCATCTTGTAGAGCCATTTGGCGTCACGATTGCTGAGCAAATGCTCTCATCTGTGGGATTGGCCGTTGATAGCTCGGCAGGCTGGCCTGGGCTGCTGCGGGTCAGGCTTCCCCACGGCAGCTGATGATAGGCAGCCCATATAAAAGTCGCGCTTACATATCATTGGAGAAAGACTTTCATGCGAGATACGGTGACGAGTCTAATTGGCACCTACGACACGACCGGTCGCTATCTAGACCGCGATGCTTTAGACTCCCTCAAATCCTATTTCACGACTGGAGCCAATCGAGTTAAGGCGGCTGCCTGGATCAGTGCTAACGCCGCTAGTATTGTTAAGGATGCCGGTAAGGCGTTATTTGAGCGGGTGCCTGAACTGATTCGTCCGGGCGGTAATGCCTACACGACCCGTCGCTATGCGGCCTGCCTGCGCGATATGGATTACTACCTGCGCTATAGCAGCTATGCGCTGGTGGCGGGTGATACCGATGTGCTCACCGAGCGAGTGCTGAATGGTTTGCGCGAGACCTATAACTCGCTGAGCGTGCCCATCGGGCCTACGGTGGTTGGCATCCAAATCATGAAAGATATTCTGAAGCAGCAGTTGTCGGAGCAGGGTGTCGAAGATACTGCGTTTGTAGATGAGCCGTTTGACTATATGACGCGGGTACTCAGCGAAGTCAGCGTCTAGACAGGCGAGTGCGCTTTGGGGAATATGGTTGAGACTTTCCTGGGCATTGACTTTGGGACGTCCGGGGCGCGTGCGATCGCAATCACTCCAGACGGCCACATCGCCGCCCAGGTTCACCAGACCTATGCCTCTGCCGCTTCGCTAACCGTTGTCTGGGAGCAGACGCTGTGGTCGTTGCTGATGGCGTTGCCGCTGGCAATTCGGCAGTGCTGCCAGGCGATCGTGATTGATGGGACCTCTGGTACGGTGGTGCTGTGCGATCGCACCGGGCAGCCCGTTACCCAACCGCTCCTCTACAACGACGACAGCGCCCGTGCGGCCTTAACAGATCTTGCGTCTATCGCCAGTGGCCCAGCCGTTAGCAGTACTTCCAGCTTAGTGAAAGCGCTCTGGTGGGCACAAACCCTTGATCCAGCTGTTCTGGAGGCAGCGCAGTTTTTGCTGCACCAGGCCGACTGGCTTGGCGGGCTGCTGCACGGTCAGCTGGGCGTTAGCGACTACCACAATGCGCTGAAGTTGGGCTACGACGTGCAGGCCATGACCTACCCCGACTGGCTACTGGCGCTGCCCGTGGCTGACTGGCTGCCTCAGGTGCACCCGCCCGGAAGTGCGATCGCACCCATCACTGCCAAAGTTGCTAACCTTTTGGGCTTACCGTCTACCTGCATCGTCAAAGCCGGTACAACTGATAGCATTGCGGCCTTTTTAGCTAGTGGAGCCACGCTTCCTGGAGAAGCGGTCACCTCCCTCGGCTCTACACTGGTGCTGAAGCTGCTCAGTCGAACCCCGGTGGCAGACGCTGCTTCCGGGGTTTACAGCCATCGGCTCGGTGACCTGTGGCTTGCTGGCGGCGCATCTAATACAGGTGGCGCTGTCCTTAGAACATTTTTTGCCGATGATGACCTGGCTGCACTCAGCAGCAAACTTCAGCCGGAACAGCCCACCCAGCTCAATTACTATCCATTACTGAGGCCCGGCGAACGGTTTCCGATTAGCGATCCGGACTATCCTCCACGACTGGTGCCTAGGCCGAACGATCCGGTCCGTTTTCTCCAAGGTCTCCTCGAAGGCATGGCTCAGATTGAAGCGATGGGCTATGCCCGATTGATGGCGCTGGGCAGCAGCCCGCTCAAATGCGTCTATACGGCGGGCGGCGGTGCTCAGAATATGGCCTGGCAGCGAATCAGAGCCCATCGGCTTGAGGTCCCCGTCAGCGCCAGCCCTCAGACTGAAGCCGCCTATGGAACTGCCCGCTTAGCCCAAGGTTTGATGACCGCACAAGCAACGCTCAAGGTATAGCAGTCAATCGTCACGTTAGGACAGTCACGTTAGGACCGTCACGTTAGGACCGTCACGTTAGGACGCGTTCCTTAGCCAAGTGGCCCAGACCATAACTTCTGCTGGAGAATCGCTTTCGGGAAAGGCTGCAGACAAAAGCCCTGCCTCGACATGGGAGGTAGGGCCTAGAAGCAAAGCTCGAAGGTGAACGTATCTAGGAGCCGAGTTGATTGCCCCGACGATACTGCATATAGGCAGCCACGAACAGACCGGCTAGCGTCACCGGAATCAGACCCAAAACGATGCCAGATAGTAAAGGCTCTACCACGTCTTCTCTCCTGCAGGTCACAGCGACCTTTCATTACTCTCTGGTTAATCTTAATCCTTTAACGGCGTCAGGGGCAATTCCAGGTCTAGCGCTCTATCAGGAATCTGGGTGCGCGTCTAGGCTGGTCACCTACCAAATATCTGCAGGCATCTTACATTCACCTTAAGAACCTTGCCGGGGGGAATAGAAACCGATTAAGCTAAGGCTTATAACGAAGTGTTAAGACATGTCTGTGACCCACGATACCTTTAGAAAAACCACAGACAACTCCCCCGGCGAGGGTAAAATCGCGCTCCCCATTCAGCAAGTTTTGCTTCTGCTATTCGGTCTGTTGTTGTCAATGGGCCTGGTCTTTTGGGGTGTCCATCAGCATCGGCTGTCGGACCCCTACGTGCGCGAGGTGCTTTCTCTGACTGGCGATAGCGTTCGTGGCGAAGCCATTTTCCGTCTCAACTGTGCCACCTGTCATGGGCTGGAAGCCTCGGGCGAAGTCGGTCCCGATCTTCATAATGTTTCTGCCCGCAAGTCGCGCATTGGGCTAATCGATCAGGTCATCAGTGGCAAGACGCCCCCCATGCCGCAGTTTCAGCCTGAACCTCGAGAAATGGCTGACCTGCTGGAGTTCCTGGAGACTCTATAGTGTTGCGCCCATCCTGAGGGTCGCGTCTATCCTGGACCTGATAGGCTGCTGGCCTCGCACTCGGTCAGCTGATTGAGAATTCTCAGCTGCGCCTCGCTGCCAGACGTCTGGATTTTCTGAGTCATACCGACATTGATCAGCTCCATTTCTAGCCGCATCCGATAGGCTGCTCGCACCTCGTTCGCTTGAACGGGGCGCTCCTGCGCTGGGTAGGGCTCGCTCAGGTCGTAACCCAATTTGGCGGCCAGTGACTCAATCACGTAGCGACGCTGGGGGGCGGACACAGCCACCCAGTTTGCCAGCGGCAACGACAGAATCCTGGCCGTATCCTGCGGGGTGGCCTGACGCTGGAGCCAGGCTTCAACCGTCGAAATGGGCCAGTCGGCGGTCTCTTCGTCTACTTTGGCAAAGGCATGGGCTTCACTGTAAGCAATTACCCCGTTAGCGTCGTAGTCTGCCGAGGCAACGGGCTGCCCCACCCGGTCTATGCCGCTAAGTCCGGCAAAAAAGCTAGAGCTGTAGTCGCGATAGTCGGCCTCGTTGACGGCGGGGGTGCAGCCGACTGAAGGACGGCTGGCAACCGTCGCAAAGAATCCACAGCGGCTTTGCAGGGCTACGGGCTGGCTGGGGTCGCCCCCTTCATAAATCAGGTTGGCAAACGCCCCGGCGTAGCACTGGGCCATCATGGCGACAAAGGGCTGCTCAGGCGGCAGCCTGTCTAGACGCGTCGCCAGGTCCTGTACGTCGAACAGCGTTTCTTTCCAGAGAATCAGCGCATTGTTGTCGGGGTTCGTCTCGTTGTAGAGGCCGTGACCGGTGAAGTAAAAGAATCGCTGGCAGGGAGGCTGCTGAGCGGTCTGCTGGAACCACTGGTCCAGGTTGGCTGCGGTGGCTGCGCCGCGTAAGTGCGCTATCTCGGGGGGCTTAAAGCGCTCTCTGCCCAAAAAGTTAATGTAGCGAACCGTCGATTGGCCATCGTTGCCGTTCGCAAAGAAAATATCCACGTTGCTAGCAGATTGTCCCAGTTCTGCTAGCGTGCGCTGAAAATAAAGCACGTTCTTTTCGAGCGCAATTTCGTTGTAGCTAGGTGCGCCGCCCCCGGCCACCACTACAAAGCGGGCTGAGTTCGGGGTGACTGCCTCGCGCCTCTCGTTTGCCCGAGCTAAGCTCGCTAACCAGGCATAAGATGCTAGCGCCAGCGTCAGTAAGGTGCCCGCCGAGAAAAATAACAATAGCTTCTGCAGTAGCTGTTGGGGGGTCTGCGATTTGGAGGGCAGCATGTATGCAGTCCGGGGCGATATCAGGGGAAGCCGCTGGGTGATTTGGCACTGATCGGCTCAGTCTTGATTATGGCTTAGGTTCCAGGGGCCTGGCGAAATCGCTAGCGAGAATTGCGGCTAATGGCTACAGCCGCTGTAGGCCAGTTAATAGCCCCCCACAAACGCTGGTCAAAAAGTCAAAGTCTAGGGTATCGGCGGTGTCGCTAGCCCGATGATAGTGGGGGTTACGCAGGTCTGCCGTGTCGGTGACGAGCACCGCATCATAGCCGGCATCCCAGAAGGGGGCATGGTCGCTACGGCGGGTTGCGGGTAGGGCACGACCAGCCGCAACCATCGGCAGCCATTGACAGGGTGTACCCCTTTCAAGCAAGGCTCGCTTCAGCCGCATCAGCGTCGGTATTCTCTGCCAGTTGCCGATCAGGGCAATGAAGTCGCCGGTGTCCGGGTAAAGGCGCTCTAGCTTGGCCGGATAGCGCTGCGAGCCGGGGGTCGAATCGCAGTAGCCCAACATTTCTAGGCTGAGCATCAGGTGAACGGGCTGACGCTGGGCTACCAGGCGATTGACATAGTCGCGGCTGCCGCCCCAGCCAAACTCTTCTAAATCGAACGCGACCAGCCAGAGCGGTCTGTGCCCCGGCTGGATTGACCAGAGGCGGGCCAGCTCGATGAGGACGGCCAACCCGGTGGCGTTGTCGTCCGCCCCGACTGTTCCGGGGACGGTATCGTAGTGGGCACCCACGATGATCGGGGCCCGTTCGCTAGTGTCGTGGCCAGGCAGGTTTAAACACCAGTTGTGGTGAGGTCGTCCTTTATTTTGAAACGTCTGAGAGACTACGGTGCCCCACGGGCTGAGCTGCTGTTTGATGTACTGCTGAACATAGAAATGTCCCTGAGTGTCGAAAAAAGGGTTGCGATCGCAGCTCAGCTGCTGCACGTGGGACACTAAACGCGACTTCAGATCGTCGGGATCCCAAGCGCTCTCGTCACTGCGCGGCCCTTTCCTGAAATCGCGCTGGCCTTGATTCAATCGTTGATGCAAGCGTCCCATACCGATTCATTATCCGACATCCGTCTGCCTTTCGAGGGACCTTGGCTCCGCCTGCCCGCGCTGAAATGTTCGCGAGCGCTCGATCGGAAGCCCATCACTATCCAGCCGGCCAGTGAAGGGCCTCAAAGCCAGTTTTTGAGTCCACTCCCCCCAGACTGTCAACCTCAAAGAGAGGAACAGGTCATTATTTTTCTTTATCGAATTTTTACAAAATCGTCACTGACAGCATCAAGAACCATTGGTAACAGCGCGTTCTTAACGGCACAGGGGGATTCACCCCTCGCTCTCCGTTTCTAATGAACCTTTGACAGTGATCCCGATCACCAGTTTGAAACTGTATACTATGAAATCTTGTATCTCTCGATACACATTAGCGACCTGAATCGGCCTCTGTGTCAATTGCTTTTGTAAAGCTGCCGCTAATTTAGCTGTTGTTTAAATCACACAATGAGTTTTTCCCTCACGTTTTGGGCTGTCTCTATAAGTAGGGAATTTGTTTGTCCATACGTGCCATTCATCTATGCTAGATCTGCCAGATATGGACGCGGCTGTGCCGCTGATCCCGTTTCAAAACGCGCTAATACAACCCTGGACAGCCGCTGCTCCACCGTTGTCAGGGCCTAACCTTACGGCTCGTTTATCCCCCCCGATGATCGCGATGCCTCAGAGCTGGCTATCCCTGTATCCGCTCCGACCTGCTGAAATTGCGCCGCCGCTTCGATTAACGGCGATGCCAGCGACCGTAACACCGCTCAGCTTAGCCACCCTGCTAGAGCCGATGGTGGCCTTCTCGCATCCGGCTGCAGCGACTGCCGTCGAGACGGCGCTGACGGCTCAATCCCTTGCAGCCGTGCCAGCAGCAGACCAGACAATTGCCTCGACCGATATTCAGCCCGATTCCCAGACTAGTCTACAGACCTGGGCCGCCATTGCTGAGGTGCGGGTCGTGGCTGTTCAAGACGACGTTCTCGCCCCAGTGATTGCCGGGCTGAGTGCCTGCACCACGCTAGCTGCGGACGCAGCTAGCGTGGATAGTACACGTCATCAGGTTTGGCTCAAAGACCACCATATCGCCGACTTTGCGACAGCCGAGCAGGCTGAGGCCTTAGCCCAACAGTTGCGTCAGTGGCATCAGGACGAGATGGACGGCGAGGCAGTCGCGCCTTTATTAGGTGGGGCTCGGCCCGTGATTCAAGTCGATGACGATACCGTTGTGCTCGTGACCGAAGCCATGGCAGAGGGGCTGGGGCACTCCCCTGAGGGCGTCGCCCTGGCGGTGACCAATAACCTGCGTCAGGCATTGGGGGCCAGTCCGCTGGACCCAGGGACTGTGCAAATGGCGTTAGACCAGCTCACCCCTGCCGATCAGGTGCTGCAGGGGACGGCATCCTGGTACGGACCCTACTTTCACGGTCGCATCACAGCCACCGGAGAAACCTTCAACCAGTATGCGCTCACGGCCGCTCACAAAACCCTACCGTTCGGCACCCGACTCAAGGTGCAAAATCTGCAAAATGGGCGAACGGTGGTCGTTCGCATCAACGACCGGGGACCCTACATCGGTGAGCGCTCGCTGGATCTGTCCAAGGCTGCTGCCCAGTGCTTGGGCAGCGAGCACGTCGGCGTAGTTGCCTACGAGGCGCTGATCTTACAGGATGCCAAATCGCTAGATGCGGCAGCTGACAGCAAACTGGCCAGCCTGTCGTCGCTCGACAATAACTAGGAACAATGGCGTCAGTTCGGCTGGAGGCGGTCACGCAGTTTGCCCCCCAGCCCGACCGACCGCGTGCTGACGCTACTCCCCTGGTGAGTGAGATCTCTTTTAGCGTGCCCGATGGCGAATTTTGGGTGCTAGTGGGCCCATCGGGCTGCGGTAAATCTACGATCTTGCGGACAATTGCGGGCCTGTTGCCGGTTTCGACCGGGCAGGTTTACATCGGCGATCGGCTTGTCAACGCCGTGCCTGCCCGGCAGCGTGATGTGGCGATGGTGTTTCAAAACTATGCGCTCTACCCCCACATGAGCGTGGCTCAAAACCTAGCCTTTGGCCTCAAGATGCGGGGCATCCCCCGCGCAGAACGACAGACTCGGGTAGATGAGATCGCAGCGGTACTAGGACTGACTCAGTTGCTAGATCGCAAACCGGCCCAGCTTTCCGGCGGGCAGCAGCAGCGGGTTGCCCTGGGCCGTTCCCTGGCGAGACAGCCCCAGGTCTTCTTGCTCGACGAGCCCCTATCGAATCTGGACGCGCAGCTGCGGGATGAAACCCGGAGCGAACTCAGACAGCTGCATCAGCGATTTGGCATTACCACCCTCTACGTTACCCATGACCAGACCGAAGCCATGACCCTAGCGGATCAGCTGATCGTGCTCGACCGGGGCAAAGTTCAACAAATTGGCCCGCCTCAGCAGGTGTACGCTGAACCGATTAACACTACCGTGGCAACCTTTTTAGGCTCTCCCCCGATGAACCTGTTAAGCGTTCGCTACGACCGGACCCAGCTGTGGCTGGGAGAAACAGTGGTTGGGCGACTCGACCCTTCACCGTTGTCAGACGCGACCCCGCTGTTGGGCATCCGCCCCGATCAGGTTCAGATCGCTGAGACCAAAACAACTGGCCTCAGTGCTCGCATGCTTACGGTTGAGCCACTGGGTCGTGAGGTCCTGATCGAGGCACGGCTACCTGACGGGCAAACGCTAAAGTTCTACGCATCGCCGCAGACGATGCCTAGCGTTGGTTGTACGTTGCCCCTACGGCTATCAGCGCCTGCGTTTATATTTGATGTTGCCAGTGGAAAGCGCCTCGCCATCCTAGATGAAGCCAGCATGAATTAGCGCCCGCTGTTTTCTCGTGGCTGTAAACCTGGGCGTTGATTAGACGCCAATTCAGTACGCCGATTCAGTACGCCGATTCAATACGACACGGGCAATCGCTTACCAGGTCGGGTCGACGTATAGATTGACGACTAGCTTGGACTGCCCGCCCGGTACCGCGCTGATGCAGGCGCAGATCGGATCTGGCCGGTCGTCGATCTCGACCTCGCAGGCATGGCAGGACCCCATCAGGCAGCCGGTCGGAATCGTAACTCCTGCTCTTTCAGCGACCTGCAGTAAGGGCTCGCCCACTGTGGCGCTGACCGAAATATTATCGGGCAAGAACTGTACCGTAACGCTCATAAACTCTTTATCCAATTTCGGCAAGAACCGAACCGATTTTGTCCTGACTCATTCTAAACCAGGGTGAAATTTCTGAGGGTGAGGACAATGGTGGCTTCATTCACGCTAAAAACTATTTAAAAAAAGCCTATTTTAGGGAACATAAAAAAACGCCTTCCATCGTTGACTTTATGGATTGAGATGATATTTTTTGGGCGATTGATTTGATTCGTCGCTGTCAGATAGCTTCAACTCAACGATTATGTCTGCCAGGCAGTTTGCTGCCTCAGGACGAAGAACACTGCTTGGTAATAGCCTTCAATGGCGGACTCAAACCTTTGTTCATCAAGAGTCCTGCATTTTGACGGCCGCTTTGAAGCGCTGATTTGAGGTGCCAAGTAAATCTTGGAATTGCGTGGTTTTAGCGATTTATTTAGACACTCTAATTGTAAGAAGACTGAACTTTCTACTAGGTTATGAAGAGGGCAGGATGCGCAAACAAGCGATGAAAATGACGCTACTGGGGGTCACCACTTTAACAACTCTGCAGGCGATGGCACAGGCCAGTTCGGCACCAGCCGAACCCCAGCCCCAGCCCCAGAAGCCGACCTCAAAAGCCGCAGCCAATACGCCGGTTCCCGCGCCTGCTGCCGCAGCGCCCGCAGCGAGTCCGGTTGTCCCTGATGCGGTGTCGGTGCCGACCTTTGCGAAACCTATCGCCCCGACTCAATCCGCCGCACCGGCTGCAGCTTCAGCCTCGGCTCAAGCTGCAACTCCGGCTGTTCCCAGCCAGGCGGTGGCCAAACCCGCTACTAAGCCTGCCAGCGATTCCGCTTCAATTGCTCGACCGGCGCGGGTTGCACCTGCGATCGCATCGCCCGCTGTGCCCCGTTCTGCCGCTGCTGCCCCCGATAAAGCGGGCTCGGCTATCCCGCAACCGCAAGCGGACCCATCTCCTCAACCCACTGTCGGGGCGACGCCCGCCGATGTAATGCCTAGCGGTGATGTAGAGCAGTTGCCAACACGCGTCGAGGCTGGTGACGCGATATCTGCAGATGCCGGGTGGCTGCCCACTGCTGCAGAAATGGCAGAAGCGTCTCTGGCTGAGACGTCTGAGCTACCGGCGCTGGAGTATCAGGTGCGGTCAGGCGATACCCTGCTGGCCATTTCTGCAGCACTAGAAGTGCCAATGGAAGCCCTCATCGACGCGAATAACCTCGCCGATGCGACCCTCATTATCGCGGGCGAATCACTGGTCATTCCCGATCTGACGCCGACTGAAACCGCTCAGGGCGAATCGCTCAAGGCTGATTTTGCTGCCGCTGTTTACTCACCCGCAGAGACGGTTGATCCAGCTGCAGCCTCCGACCCGACCTCGACTCGACTGAGCTATCTGCAGGCGACCGCGGGTCGGCAGATTGATCGCGTTTCTCTGTTAGAGCAGCTGCGGCCTGACGAAGGCAACGCGTCTGCTGACGACGGCGTCAATGCGATTGCTGACAGCGACGCATCCGATGCATCAGCAGATACGTCCGCACCGATGGCGGATGAGTCGGCTGCTGGAGAGTGGGTACAGGAAGAGACGACGCCAGCTGCAGACTTGCTTACGCAGCCCTCAACCCAGCCTGACGTGCATGCGGCCCGGCTGCTCGAATCTTTGCAGACGCCTGCTGAGGTGGTTACCCCAGACGTCTCGCTGCCGGAGCCTGTGGAGGCGGCTGCGCCGCCGGTCGCCGCACCTGCAAGCGGTATCCTGACTGCTGCTGCACCCATCGGCAGTCCGTCAGTGATTACGCCCCAGTCTTCGCGGCAGCGAACCGCGCCCCAACCGACCGTCAACAGCCACGACCCGATTTTGCCCGATCGCCAAAACTATCTGCCGCAGCCAACTGACGAGGTCGATGGGTTCATCTGGCCGACCCGAGGCACGATTTCTTCGGGCTATGGTTGGCGCTGGGGCCGAATGCATCGGGGGGTCGATATTGCCGCCGCCACGGGCACGCCGATCGTGGCATCTGCGCCCGGTGTGGTTGAGCAGGCTGGCTGGAACAACGGCGGCTACGGCAATCTAGTCGACATTCGTCATCCGGATGGCAGCCTTACTCGCTACGCCCACAACAGTCGCCTGCTGGTGCAGGCAGGGCAGCAGGTCGAGCAGGGTCAGCCCATCGCCGAAATGGGCAGTACCGGCTACAGCACGGGACCTCATCTGCACTTTGAAATTCACCAGCCGCTAGAGGGCACGATCAACCCCATTGCTTTCATGCCTGACGAGCGTCTGCTGCTGCAGTAAGCTGGATGCCCGATAGCCAGCTCCCAAAATTGCTGTCCAAACATTCAAAGACTGGCCTGGACCTCAGCCGTTCCAGCTTCGTCAGGGGTGTCTCGTTCAACCAGGGTAGCCATGCCGATCAATGGCAGGAGTGGTCCCAGCTGCTCTTGTCCATTCAGCGCCAGGTCACTGTGACAGAGAAATAGCCGCTCGGTTGTACGGCTGAGTAAGTCACGGAGGATGCGTTCTAGTCGGTCCTCATGCATGGCTTCGGTATCGGCTGCGGTGACCGGACGTTCGGGCCAAGATTGTAGGAAAACAGCGGCCCCAAACAGCTCATCTCGCCCCGTTAGCCAGCGGGGGGAGCTAGCGTCGAGCCAGAACTGCCAGCGGTGGGTGAGCCGCTGGGCTCGATACTGAAAGACCGTCGCCAGGGTCACGCCCGGACGCGAGGGGTCCAGGGGTTTGACGGGGTAAGGGTTGGCTGAAACCGTGCCTCGCTGCAGCAGCTGAATAAATCGGCCCACGTCGCTCGTTTTTTCGGGACTGGGAAAGCCACCGTAGAGCTTTAACCGGCCCTCCACTTCCCAAAAGTATTGGGCGGTTTCTGTCAGTTCTCGTAGAATCGCTAGCTGGTCGTAGGGTAGATAGTTACCCCGCCAGAGAAATCTCTGGATGGCTCGGTCTAGAACAATTACGGCGCTGGTGATCAGGCGCTGGCGCTGCTGCTTTTGCTGGTCGATCCATTCCAGCAACTGCTGGTAGGCGGTGGTGGCTGCATAGCCCAGCCGGTCCCAGCGGGGAAAGTTCTCGACCGGCAGCAGGTGGGGATTTTCAACATCGGGCACGAAGCAGTGATCGGCAATCAGTTCTGCCCGGACCGGATCGATGCGCGTTAGATCAAACCAGGGTTCGCCCGCGTCAAACTCTGGGGCCTGACTCAATACCACCAGCATTTCGGCGACGGCATCGCGGTCCACCAGGCGTCCCAGACCTGGGTAGACCAGGGCGAGCAACGAGAGCAGGGCACGGACCAGCGGAGAACTGATCAGGGGCCGTTGGTCTTTGAGCGAGGCGATCGCAATGCCCTTATTTTCCAAAATTTCAATCAGGCTGTAGCGTGCGATCGCATCTAGCCCTGGCCCGATCACGGCCACCTCATCGGCGCGCACCTGGCGTGAGGTAATGGCCTCAGCAATCAGCTCTGCCACCTCTCGCAGCAGCTTGCCCCGCGTCGTCGCCTGCAGCAGCCGCACCGACTCAGGTAGCTCTGGAATCGATAGCGGATCTTGAACCCAGGTCACAAAATCGTCGGCCCACTCGTAGCCCAGCGTTGCAGAATCTGAATCGGCCAGCTCGATTGCCTCACAGTCTGTGGCTAGCGTCTCTAGCGCAGCCGGATCGGCCCCTAACCCCAGCCGGACTTTGCCCATCGGATTATAGGTAAAGCAGCTGTCGTGACCGGCTGATAGAAACATCCGATACAGATCGGCCGCGATGGCCGGATATTCATCGACGTCGTCGGCTAAAACCCCCGTAAACCGATTCAGCAGCTGGGCCTTGTAGGTGGGATGGGGGAGCAAATGTCGCCAGTAGAGCGCGGTCATCAGCCCGTAGGTCAGGAGCCCTCGCCCCAGGCACCAGTCGCGCCATTCAATCAGGACCTGGCCCATCGCCTGCCAGGTTTCTGCTGGGGCCAGCAGCGGTAGCATGCCGCGCTGCAGCCGGTTGGGAATCGCTTCGATGGGGATGCCTGCAGACGCTGCCAGCTGTAAAAAATCAAGAATCCGCCGAATTGTTTGGGACTCGCGCCAGCCCTCGACCAGCAGGGAGCCATCCTGCAAAGCCGGTTGCCACAGCTGGGCGGCCAGTAGCTGCTCATTCTCAGGGCGCAGCTTGAGCGGAAACTGGGCCTGCAGATTGAGCGTTTCTACCAGCAGCGGCCAGAACAAGATGACCTCGTTTTGAATGAACCCGGCAGGCGTCGTGGTGGTGTGGGGGATCCGATCTTGGACCGTATCGGCTAGTCGGTCTGCCAGGGCGATGCGGTTGTCTCCATTGGCAGCGAAAATCAGCCACGGACGGTCCGCCGCCGATGTCTTCGTGGCAAACCGCGTCAGTTGCTCAATCAGCTGTGCGGTCTTACCGCTGCGCGTCGGACCCACAATCCACAGAGCCGTCATGGACACTCAAGGGGTGCAATGAACCCCCGGATTATAGCGGTCCAGTCTGCTGAAAAAAAAAGGGCTCGCAACCTGCAAGCCCTCCATAGGGGATAGTTAAAGTGCTAGAACCGGCTGAGTAATTCAAGCGGGTCTAGAGTAGCTGGAACAGGAGATGACTAGGAGACGGATACAGCCACTGCCAGCACGCCGCCGATGAGTGCGATCGCAGCTGCACCCAAAACAATGTAGTTGCGCTTCTGACTGGCCGAGGGGGGCTCCGCCTGATACATTTTGGGCTCTTGAGCGAAGTTGTTGAGCCGACCGCCCTCTTCAGTGGTGTAAGGCATAAGTCTAAATTCCTTATTTCAATGTGTTAACTCTACCAAATTTTGTTAAGTTTTTCATAATCTTTCGACACATAAATACACGATTAAGGTAAGAAGGTTGCCCAGAGTCGTAGCAGCCTGGTTGCCCGCCAATGCTGCCTGAACCCTGAATGGCAAGGAAGGCAGCCGTTTTTGTTGACCCCCCTCCTGACCTCCCGGCTGAGCCCATAAAATTAACGGCAACCCCAACCGTAACTTGTCATGCCGAACCGAATTAAACGTCTGTGGGATGAGGCTGCTGCTCAGGTCAAACAGGGCGTTGCAATCGACAAGATTGCCGGCAATTTTGTGAAGTGGTTTAGCGTCAGCGAGGCTGACCTGGTAGAAATCTTAGCGGAGGTGCGATCTCAACTGCCCACCACCGAAGCGCTGCTGATTGGTAAGCCCCAGGCGGGCAAAAGCTCTATCGTACGCGGGCTCACGGGTGTCTCGGACGAGATCGTCGGGCAGGGCTTTCGGCCCCACACCCAGCACACCGAACGCTACGCCTACCCTGTCGAAGAGCTACCGCTGCTGCTGTTTACCGATACGGTGGGTCTGGGTGAGGCGCTGCAGGACACGGATGCCATCATTGAAGAGCTGGTGGATGACCTGGAGCAGTCTGCTCGGGGGGCTCGCATTCTGCTGCTCACCGTAAAGATCACCGACTTTGCCACCGATGCCCTTTATAAAATGGCTGAAGCGCTGCACCGGCAGTATCCCGACATTCCCATACTGCTGGTCGTCACCTGCCTGCACGAGCTGTACCCTAGGCCCACCGATGATCACACCCCTTATCCCCCCAGCCAAACCGAGGTGCAGCGCGCCTTTCTCGGCCATAAAGATACCTTCAAGGGGCTTTACGACCGGGCCGTCATGGTTGATTTCACCTTAGAAGAGGACGACTTTGACCCTGTTTTTTATGGGCTAGACGCCTTTCGCGATCAGCTGGCTGACCTGCTACCCGAGGCTGAGGCCCGCGCCATCTACCAGCTGCTCGACGAGCAGGAAAACGCCAGCCAGCAGCTTGGCAGCCTTTACCGTGACGTGGGCCGCCGCTATATTTCAGCTTTTGCCATCGCTGCGGCGACTCTAGCTGCCGTGCCCTTGCCCTTTGCCACCATGCCCGTTCTCACGGCTCTGCAGGTGAGCATGATTGCGGCGCTAGGCCAGCTCTATGGCCAGACCCTGACGGCTTCTCAGGCAGGCGGCGTGGCCAGTACGATTGCGGGCGGATTTCTGGCCCAGGCCATCGGTCGAGAGCTGATCAAGTTCATCCCCGGCATTGGCAGCGTCGTTGCGGCCTCCTGGGCTGCGGCCTACACTTGGGCGCTAGGTGAAGGGGCCTGCGTCTACTTTGGTGACCTGATGGGGGGCAAGAAGCCCGACCCTGACAAGATTCAGGCGGCCATGAAGGATGCGTTTGATGCAGCTAGGGCTCGGTTTAAATAAGGGTATGCCAACAATCAGCGGCTGCCCGATTTAGATGTTCGTTTCGATGAAATCATTCCCTGAGCCGCCTTTTACGGGCTGGGGCAAACGAAGATATTGTGTAGATTTACGGAGTTGGTTGATCAAACTGTACTGCTAGCCGCAAAATGAAAGCGCGGCGCTTAATTTTTGAACAGACGAAATCGTTATCGATCTCTGCAGCCATAGCTTCATGTCTTGGAAGTTGGGCGGATGCTGAGATCGTTTTGAGTAGGTAGCGGATCTTTGATACGCGGCTGTATCAGTTTCCTGTAGGAATCCTCCTCAAGCAAAGGCATGTCCCCTTGGGTAAAGGGGCCTGATCGGGCCGCTAAAGATGTTCCGCCAGTCAGGCGGAGCTACCAAGTTGTGATGCCAAGTTGTGATGTTTTGTCGCGGGGCTGTTGGCACGGAGGTTTGTTCTTAGGAATATGCCGCAAGCAACAACTTCGGGTGACTATTTTGGATGACTCCAGTGCCTGAGAAGTCTGTTGCTCGAGGTTCTTTTTATCTGACTCTTTTGTTGCGGTCAAGCAGGGTGCAGACTCTGTTTAAGGCGGCTAGAGCTTTATCCGGCTAGTTTTTGGCTATAAAAAAGCTGCTGACAGCGCTTCGGAAAACTTTCACCTAGTTCTCTTCTATTCACGCTTGACCTATGCTCAAAAAGCTAAAGCTTGGGCAAAAATTTACGTTTCTGTTTACGCTGATTTTCCTGGGCGGGTTGTTGCTCAGCGGCGTTTTCCTATCTCAGGCGATGCAGCAAAAGGCTGAGAAAGAAGTCATCGCCCAGGCCGAGATCCTGACGCAGACGATGAACTCGGTGAGAAGCTACACCAGCGACCATGTGCGTCCGCTGCTGCAGGACCGGCTAGAGACTGAGACGGAGTTCATTGCTGAAACGGTTCCTGCCTACTCGGCCAGGGAGGTGTTCGAATCCTTTCGTGAGAGCCCGGGCTACGGCAGCTTCTTCTACAAAGAGGCAACGCTCAACCCCACCAATCCCCGCGATCTGGCCAATGACTTTGAGGCGACGCTGGTTAATCAGTTTCGGGAAGACGCGGGCTTAGACACGCTTTCTGGCTACCGCAACATGGACGGAGAGAAGCTGTTTTATACGGCCCGACCGCTGAGTGTAAACAAGGAAAGCTGTCTACAGTGTCATGGTCGTCCAGCGGATGCGCCCCAGAGCCAGCTGGTGACCTACGGCCAGCAGGGGGGCTTTGGTTGGCAGCTTGGTGAGGTGGTCTCGGCCCAGACGATTTATGTCCCCGCTGGGGAAGTATTTCTGCGTGGGCAGCAGTATCGCAACCTGGCGATTGGGATTTCGGGCGGTATTTTCGCAGTTGCGATCGCACTGCTCAACTGGCTACTCCGTCGCAGCGTCATTCACCCCATCAAACGGCTGACCGATATCACTCGCCGCGTCGGTGCCGGGGGCAATATGACCTCCAGCCAAATGCAGGAGTTCGAATCGACCGGCATCACCCGTATCGCCCGCCGAGCAGATGAGCCCGGTCAGCTGGCCCGCGCTTTTCAGGGGATGGCCCACGAGGTCGCCCTGCGGGAGCAAAACCTCAACTCGGCGGTGGAGGAGCGGACGGCCCAGCTGGCAGAAAGCACCAAAGCAGCGCAGCAAGCCCGCTCAGAAGCAGAGCAGTCTCGCGAAGAAGCCGAGCAGGCCAGTCAGTCGAAAAGCCAGTTCCTGGCCAACGTCAGCCATGAACTGCGGACGCCGCTCAACGCCATCATCGGCTACAGCGAAATGCTGCAGGAAGAGCTAGACGGTCAGGTCGATGCCCTGCAGCTGGCCGATGTCGACAAGATTCACGGTGCAGGTACGCATCTGCTGGCGCTGATTAACGACATTTTGGATCTGTCTAAAATCGAAGCCGGGAAGATGGAACTTTTCCTGGAGCAATTCGATGTTGCCCAGGTGATTAAAGCGGTGACCCAGACCGCCCAGCCGCTGATGGCTAAAAACCAGAACCAGCTGGTCGTGCACTGCGCGGATGACGTCGGCACGATGTACGCTGACGTCACCAAGCTCCGGCAGGCCCTGCTCAACCTGCTCAGCAACGCCGCCAAGTTTACAGAAGGCGGCACAATCATGCTTGCGATCGCAAAGCGAACCACCCTACCGGACTGGAAGCTAGAGAACGGCGATAGCCCCGAAGGTACGATTGGCCTCCACGAACCCGGTCTTACCTTTGCCGTTAGCGATACCGGCATCGGCATGACACCCGAACAGCAGGATAAGCTCTTCCAAGCCTTTGTCCAGGCAGACGGCTCAACTACCCGCAACTACGGGGGCACCGGGTTGGGCCTGGTCATCACCCGCGATTTTTGCCGCATGATGGGCGGCGATATCCACTGCCAAAGCCAGGCAGGGCAGGGCACCACGTTTACCATCTGGCTACCTGTGCAGGTAGCCGACCCCGACATGCGGACAGCGGTCTCCCAGCCAGAGGTCCTCAGTGCCATCAACGAAATCCGTAGTCAGACCCCGGCGGCATCCTCATCCACCGACAGGGTGACGATTCTGGTCATCGACGACAACGAATCGGTCCGAGATTTGACCCGGCGTTTCCTCAACCAGGCGGGCTATCGGGTGATCACGGCCAGCAACGGCAGGGAGGGACTGCGACTGGCGCTGGCGGAGTTACCTGATGTGATTCTGCTGGATGTGATGATGCCGGAGATGGATGGCTGGTCGGTACTGCGGGCGCTAAAGCTCGACGGGCAGCTGACCCACATTCCCGTCATCATGATGACGATTACCGACGACAAGAATCTTGGCTATGCGCTGGGGGCCTCAGACTATCTGCTCAAGCCGGTGAGTTCAGAGCGGTTGGTGACCGCGCTCCAGCGATATCGATCGCCGCAGGCCGTGGAGGGTCCTGGCTGGGTCATGCTGGTAGAGGACAACGCGGCCAATCGAGAGATGACCCGACGCCAGCTCCACGCCTCGGGTTGGCAGGTGATGGAGGCTGAAAACGGTCTGCAGGCGCTCGAACAGCTAGAGCAGCGGCAGCCCGACGTGATTTTGCTGGATTTGATGATGCCCGAGATGGACGGCTTCGAGTTTCTGCAACGGCTCAAACAGCGCTCGGAGTGGCGGTCGATTCCAGTGATTGTGCTAACTGCCAAAGATCTGACCCGTGAAGACCGTCAGCGCCTTCAGGGGCAGATCGAGCAGATCCACCAAAAGGGGGCCTACAGCCGTCAAGCCCTGCTGGACGAGATCCAAGATTTAATCATCGCCCATCCTCAGCGCTCCCACGCGTCTTACAATTCTAACAATGGAGCTTGAAATCCTACTTTAAACGGCTTCAGTCGCTGGCGGCAGACGTTGGGCTTGTAGATGTTTGGTTGACAACTATCGAGCTGATCGTCAGCAGCGGACTCTGGCATCTGTTTCTTTTGATCCTCCAATTAGCATCAAAACTCTCTTTAAGAACGGCTGAAGGACGCGCACATGGCTAAGATCTTGCTCCTGGAAGACAACGAGGTCAATCGGGATATGCTGACCCGGCGGCTGCAGCGGCGTGGCTACGATGTTGTATTTGGTGCTAACGGCACTGAGGCCCTACCCAAGGCGCTGGCTGAGTCGCCGGACATTATCCTGATGGATATGAGCATGCCGGTGATGGACGGTTGGGAAGCCACTCAGCAGCTCAAGCAAGACCCCAGAGTGCAAGATATTCCAGTCCTCGCGCTCACGGCCCATGCGATGGCGGGCGATCGCGAAAAGGCGCTGGCCGTGGGCTGTGACGACTACGATACCAAGCCGATCGACTTTGATCGGCTACTCGGCAAGATTGACGCCCTGCTGCCGGCTACGCCTGTCGTCGCGCCTGAACCCGAGGCAGCTGAGCCGTCGGCGTCTGAGGATGACCGCATTGAACGGCTGCTGTTGCGTCATCTGCGCCACGAGCTGTGTACGCCGATTAACGCCATCATCGGCTACAGCGAAATTCTGTTAGACGAATTGTCGAAGACTGCCGAGGCCGATCTGCGACAGGATCTCAACAAGGTCTATACGGCAGGACTGCAGCTATTAGCGTCTGCTGATGCGATTCTCAACCCGTCCCAACTCGAAAAGCATCCGGTCGCGCAGGATATTAGCTCCTTTAGTGCGCGGGTGCGGCTAGAGCTGCTCACGCCCCTGAGTACGGTGATGGGCTACTGTGAAATGCTGTTGGAGGATGCGCCCGCCGAGCTAACGGCGGATTTGCGGCGAATTGATACGGCCTCCCGGCAGCTGTTGGAGATGACCAACGATATTGTCAATCTGGCGCAGCAGCAGCTACAGGCCCTATCGGGGCCGCTCGTCGCCCAGCTGCAGGCGGATAATCCGGCCAACCAGCTGTTTGCCCAGACGGCAGACCGTCTGGTGCGATCGGTGCGAGATACCGCACCAAGGATGGTGGAAGGCAATATCTTGGTTGTGGACGACAACGAAATTAATTGCGACCTGCTATCGCGTCAGCTAGAGCGCCACGGCTACACGGTTACAACGGTGAAGGGCGGTAAGCAGGCGTTAGCCCAGCTGGCCGAAGCCGACTACGACCTGATCTTGCTGGATATCTTCATGCCAGACATGAACGGCCTGGATGTGCTCAGCCAGGTCAAACAGCATCCCGACTGGCAGACCACGCCGGTGATCATGATTTCGGCGCTGGATGAGCTCCAAAGCGTTGTGCACTGCATTGAAATGGGGGCGGAAGACTTTCTCTCGAAGCCGTTTAACCCAATCTTGCTGCAGGCAAAAATCAGCGCCTGTCTAGAAAAAAAGAAGCTTCAGGACCAGCAGGCTATGTACATTGCCCAGCGGCTGATCGCTGGGGCAACGCCGGTCCCGATTGTGATTTCGCGCATCGACGATGGTCAGATTCTCTACGCCAACCGAGCGGCAGAGCCGGCGCTAGGGCTGCCAGTACAAGAGATTCTGCAGCGTTCGACCGTAGATTTTTACCGGCATCCAGAAGAGCGTGAGGCGATCATCACGGCCCTTGCGGACCCGGACAGCGTGCATCGTCAGGAAATTCAGTGCAAGCGGGCAGATGGGGAACCGTTCTGGGCAGCGGCCTCAATGCAGCCGCTACTGTTTGACAGCGAGCAGACGGTGCTGACGGTGCTGTACGACATTAGCGATCGCAAACGGGCTGAGCATGCGCTCAAGCTAGCCGAAGAGAACTACCGCAGCATCTTTGAAAACGCCCAGTCCGGCATCTATCAGTCTAATCCTGACGGTACCTTCATCCGCGTCAACCAGACGATGGCCGAGATCCACGGCTACGAATCGGCGGTGGCTATGATGGCACAGGTCACCCACATCGATCAGCAAATTTACGTTGACCCGGCCGATAGAGCCGTGTTTCAGCAGCAGCTGAGCGACTACGGTGAGGTCAGTGGATTTGAGTATCAGGCCTATCGCCGGGATGGAGAGATGGTCTGGCTGTCTGAGAATGCGCGTCGGGTGGAGGATGCCCACGGCCAGACAGCCTACTACGAAGGCGTGGTCGAAGACATTACCCAACGCAAGCTAGAAGAGGCCGCACTGAAGCGACAGGTTGAGGAATTACGGATTGAAATTGACGAGACCAAGCGGATTCAGAGCGTAGCCGAAATTACGGGTAGCGACTACTTTAAAGAAATTCAGGCTGAGGCCGAATCGCTCAGAAGCTTTTCTGATATTGGCCCCAGCAGGAGCGGTAACGGCACTGCGATCGCACCGCCCACACGGGAAAATCCCAAAGTGCTGCTGGTTGAAGACAACGAAATGAATCGGGACATGCTGGCCCGGCGGCTACGTAAGATCGGTTACGAGGTCGAGATTGCGGTTAACGGTCAGGAAGGGGTAATCAAGGCCACCCAGGATCGTCCCGATATTGTGCTGATGGACATGAGTCTGCCGGTCATGGATGGTTGGGAAGCCACGCGAAATCTCAAGGCGAATCCTGATACCCAGCAAATTCCGGTGATTGCGCTGACGGCCCATGCGATGGCCAGCGATCGAGAGAAGGCGATGGCTGCCGGCTGCGACGAGTACGATACTAAACCGATTGACTGGTCTCGGCTGATGGGTAAGGTGGATGCGCTGATCAACCAGCCCCCCCAAAGCCTGAGCTGATGAAGTTTGAGCATGCTAGCCGGGACGAGCTGCTAGAAATGGTTCAGCACCTGACACAGCAGATCGAGCGGCTGCAGTCGCAAATTGGCATCGATAAGCAGGCCCAGGAAGCCTCGCTGACTCTGAATCGGCAGCTGCTCAAGCAGCGGTCGGAGACGCTAGAGCGCACTTACGAGGCGGTCCACAACGGTCCACTGCAGGAGCTGGCGGTTTTGCTCCGGAGCGGGACCGATGAGCCGGTGCGATCACAACTCGAAAAAATTAGCCAGGACCTACGCGGCATCTACCAGTCCATGCGGCTCGCCATGCAGGACGAAGCTCTCTACTTAGAAAGTGGCCTGTCTCTAGATCTCGACCTGTCCTTGGACGTACTGCTGCAACAGGTGTTTGAGCATACGTTGGAGCGGGACTTTCCCGGTTTTGAGACCTTACAATTCCAGATCACGCCTGACTTTACACCGCTCTCTGCGGCTGAGCTGAGTACCGAGCACAAGCGGGGGGTCTGTTTGTTCTTTCAAGAAGCGCTGTGTAACGTCGGCAAGCACGCCCTGGGCACTACTCGGCTGACCGTCTCCTGCGAAAAAAGTGTCGACCGGTACCGTCTGCGAGTGGCCGACAACGGCAAGCCCCCCAGCGTGATCGAAAGCCTGCTGCAAAGCCTGACCGAGAGCCCCGAAAAGGCGCAGCAGGAGAAGCACCAGGGCACCCGTCAGGCCAAGGCCCTGGCCCAACAGCTGCAGGGTAAGTTTTTGCGCCGCCCGAATGCACCGCACGGTACCATTTGTGAACTGTTCTGGCCCTGTCCAACGGAGACCTCAAAAGTTGAGTCCCATGAGCCTAACCTCTGATGCTTCAAGTCCGCAGCAGTTTTTAGTGGTCGATGACCATGAATCGGTCCTGCAGGGCACTGTCCCGGCGCTGCAGGCGGCCTACCCAACGGCAGCGATTCTCACTGCCCAGAACTATACTGACGCCGTCAACAAGGCAGAACAGGTGCAGCCCTGCCTAATGGTGGTCGATCTCAGCATTCCAGAATCATCAGGAGAGACCGCGACGCCTGACGTGGGGTTAAAGCTAGTGGAACAACTGCTCACGGGCGCGCTGGCCGGGAAAAAGTGGGCACCCAACGTGGCCGTCCTCAGCACCGACATCAACCCCCTAGTACGGCTCAAGGCCATGATCAAAACTTACGAGGGGGGCTTTGCCGCGATGGACAAAGCCTTGCCCCTACAAGAGATGCTCCAGTACATCAACTTTGCCATGCGCGGATCGGTCTATTTGCCCCAGACGGTCAAGTCTCGCCCCGAACTCCACGCCAAGTGGGTGGAACTGTTGCATCTGCGCTTTGATGAGGGTCTGAACGACAAAGCGATTGCTAAACGCATGGGCACAAGCGATCGCACCATTCGCAACTACTGGATTCGCATTCAAGATGCTCTGCTGATCGGCGATGACCCTGACAAGGATTTACGCGTACAGATTGAACTTGAAGCTCGAAGGATTGGGCTAATCAACTAGTCTTTCATACTGGAGCTTGCTTTTTAAGACTGTTCTCGTCAGAGCCTAACGCCAGCGCAGCGGTTCTAGTTACCTAAATTTAGGCCAAACAAGGGGCACGATGCCCTCGCCAAAAGCGCTGAAGTATTGCCAGAATAGGAAA
>JBCBWI010000038.1:0-56012 GCA_039817185.1 Cyanobacteria bacterium J06648_16
TTTCGCAACCTCAGCAGCTTCCTGCAAAAGATCGGCACCGCCACCCTACTCGCTGCCGTCTTCGAAGTGGTTGCTTGGATGATGCGAGCTGGATCAGCGTAGCGGATGTTCGTTCTGCACATGCCAGGACGGCGAACAAGGCGGGTCATACCCCACAGGAACCCCATAGCTCATCGTGAGTCATTAGAGGCGGCTTCCTGGGGTTACTAGCGCGGGAGGGTTTCACTAAAATGCGGGCGACCAGTTATTGAGAATGACTGAAACTTTTGCGGGGAAAGTATTTTGCTGTGAATGACTCCGTCTTGGGGTAGTGGGGGTCGTGGGTTCAAATCCCGCCGCTCCGATTGAGTTTCAGCCGCCAGATAAGGCTTTCACGCGTATCCAGTCAGGGTATGCTTATCCTTTTATGGGCACAGTGCAACTCTGTTAGACATGAAATTAGGGTCAAGTTAGGGGAAGACAAACTTATACTTCCAGGGCTGATTCGTTGTAAGAGTTCAAAAATCTGATGAACTTGACTGGCTAGCAGTCTGAGAGCAGGTTTGATGCTGTCAAAGCCGTTGAGCCTGAGCAAGTTGATAACAATCGAGCGAAAACCCGAGGTGTTGAGCAAGGCATTGCTGTTCGTTCCGCAGGCGTCATCTTCTCCCAAGACAACATCTTTGGGTCGATGTAGTCGGTTCTTTGCATGTTTGATGCCTGCGTGCTTTACCCTGCGCCGCTGCGCGATCTGCTGATGCACCTAGCGTTGACTGACCTTTTTCGCGCTCGATGGACTGACCAGATTCATGACGAATGGATTCGCAATTTACTTGAGAACCGGCCTGACCTGAATTTTGCACAGCTTACCCGTACAAAGGAGCTGATGAACAGCCATGTCCGTGACTGCCTGGTTAAGGATTACGAACGGCTGATTCCATAGCTGGACCTTCCTGACCCAGACGATCGGCACGTTTTAGCGGCTGCGATCAAGGGTGGAGCCAGCGTTATCGTTACTTTCAACCTGGACGACTTTCCAGATGAGGCGTTGAGTCAGCATGAGATTGAAGCTCAACACCCGGATGACTTCATTTCGTACCTGATAGACCTAGCCCCGGCTACGGTGGCCGCTGCTGCCGAGCGGTGCCGTAAGAATCTTAAGAACCCACCAATGTCGCCCGATGAGTATTTAGACTCTCTGCTGAGTCAGGGCCTACCCATCACGGTTTCAATGCTGAGGGAGTTGATTCAAGAGGTTTAGCCGTACTGCTGGTGTTTCCTGATAGCTCACCTTCAGTTGTTATCTAATAATCGCCTTGCGCTTTCAAGATAGCTCCACTTGCCGTCATTATTGGAAGCCTAGATAACCGCGTGGGGTAATGAACCAACTGGCATGAATTAAGCTGCTGTTGTTGCCAATCAGTACGGTGGTCAGCATATCAATCGGATGATTCAGCATCTCGGCCAGCGTCGTTAGCGTAATCTGTTCATCGGGGCGGTAGAGAGAGCGGGCCAGTGCAACGGGCGTTGCTGGCGAGCGGTGCTGTAGAAAGGTTTGCTGGACAAAACCGATTTGTTCGGTGCGCGTTTTGGACTTGGGATTATAAAGCGCCACGACAAAGTCTGCCGTTGCCGCCGCAGCCACCCGTTTTTGAATGACTTCCCACGGCGTTAGCAGGTCGCTGAGGCTGATGGCACAGAAGTCGTGCATGAGCGGTGCGCCCACACGAGAAGCGGCAGATTGCAGGGCGCTGATGCCCGGTAAAATTTGGACAGTGGGTGTTTGCCCATCCCAATTCTGTTCTTTTAAGGTTTCAAGAACGAGTCCGGCCATGCCATAGATGCCACAGTCGCCGGAGGAGATGACGGCGACGGTGAGGCCCCACTTAGCGAGTTCGATGGCCCGCTCGGCTCGCCGCTTTTCTTGGGTAATCGGGAGCGCCTCGATAATCTGTCCGGGGCGTAGGAGGGGGCGAATCAAGTCCACATAAAGCTTGTAGCCAATCACCACATCGGCATGGGTGATGGCGGCTTTGGCAGCGGGCGTGATTTGGTCCAGACTGCCGGGACCCGTGCCGACTAGAGAAAGCTGGCCGGTACGCCCGGTGTATTCGCGTTCGGACTGTGCGATCGCAACCGTCACCGCTCCTCTATAGTCCGGATGCCGATACACCCGTTTTTTCACCCGTAATTCTGGCAGCTCGTCGGACTCACCGACGACTGTCGCCCCCACAATCGCCGCCGCCTCGGCCACGCTGGGCGTCCCCACCGCCTGCTCCACCACATCCGATGGATTCGGGACTGGGATGTCCTTTAGCTGCTCGGGCGTGAAGCACCGCAAAGGCAGGTTGTGGGCTTCGGCGAATGCGAGGAGGCCGGGTTCGTCGGCTTTGAGATCGAGGGTGTTGAGAGTTGCGATCGCGCCTCTCGCCAAATGGCTCCCCTCAAACGCCTGCTCGACCGCATACTCAATCAGCGCCTGCGCCGATCCTCGTTCGCAGCCAATGCCTACATGCAATACGCGGGGATGCCACTGCACTTTGGGGAGGTCGGCTTCGTCGGAAAAGCTACGCTGGGTGGCGCTGATCCAGACGCGGGCTTGGGGTTTGGGGACTGAGTTTCTGTCTTCGAATTCTGGGAAGCCGAATTGGAAGGGGTGGGGGTTTGGGATGTGATGCTGCCAGAGGTCGCTGCCGCAGTCTTGGAGAATTTGGACGGGGTGCTGGGCTGCGATCGCGGCGCTTACTGCGGTCCAGTCGCCGATGCCTTTAGTCCAGCCGTAGGGGTTGCCAAGGATATCGATACCAGGGAGGTTTTGGCGATTGGCGGAGCCGGTGAGAACGGGCTGAGCGTCGAGGAGATGGGCGATTTCTCGGGTGAGCTGGTCAGCTCCGGCTTGGTGGCCACCGCAGAGGCTAATGATGAATTTAGCGGATTCATCGATGACGATGATGGCGGGGTCGGTGGTTTTGTCGATTAGGAGGGGGGCGATGAGACGGGTGGTGGCTCCTGTGGTGAGGCAGAAGAGGAGGCTATTGTGGGTTTGCCAGATTTTTGGGAGTTGTTGTTTTAGAGAAGTTGTGTAGGTTTTTGGGGATAAGGAGAGTTTGGTGGCCTCTTCTGTCAATTTTTCTGGAATCCATGTATCGAACAAAATGCTCTGACCGAGAGAGGCTAGGCACTTTAGTCCTGCTGAGGTTGTCGTGATGGCTGCGATGGACATAATTCCCTGGCGTGGTCTGTAGGCGAGGAGTTAGAGATCCTGCGCGGGGGTACCTCCGAGTTCCCCCGCTCCCCCCTGGGCAGGGCCGTTACGCCGCCCTACAACCCAACGTAAGGGGTTGTCCCACTTAGTCACAAGTAAGGGGTGATCGGCTAGGTGAGTTTCATTTTTCTGGCTTCGGCTCAGCATTTATAAGCATTGACCTGTAGCAAGGGCCAGAAAAATGAAAAAGGATAGGTTGCCGCTACCGTGTCTGACAGATATGTAAACCAAAGATAGCATTTGATTTTGGTCGGCTAGCTCTGCTGGCTATGACGGTTTCAAGGACCACATTCCGTAGGGCGGGCGTCCCGCCTGCCCAGCCTAGATATCGGATATTTCTTTTTCGCCAGCCATACCAAACAATTCAAAGCCCCTCTCCAAGGGGAAAGGGGCGAGGGAGCGCTGTTGCCTAAACAACCTCCACATCTATCGGGCCATCTTTAGGCTTGGCCTGAGCCTGGGGTGGCCGCTGGGGCTGGAACTGGAACATGGTGTAAACCACGTTCCGTCGAATGCCGGTCATCATATCGAGGAAGACTTCGTAGCCTTCGCTCTTGTACTCAATCAGCGGATCCTTCTGACCGTAGCCGCGCAGGCCAACGGTCTCCCGTAGCGCGTCCATCTGCTGTAAGTGCTCGCGCCACAGCGTGTCAATCTGCTGCAGGATGAAGAAGCGCTCGGCCTCGCGCATCAGCCCTGGCTTAATCTGATCGACCTGAGCCTCTTTGATGTCGTAGGCGATGTGGCCTTGCTCCCTGAGGAAGGTCTTGATTTCACCAACGCTCATGCCTTTGAGGTCTTCGGGGCGCAGGTCCTGAAGTAGGTAGATAAACTCCTGGACCTTGGCGACGATGTTGTCGAGGTCCCATTCTTCGGGCGGCAGCTCAGGGTCAATGTAGGCATCGACGATGTCTTCCATCGTCTGGTCGCAGTAGCCCAGGACCAGCTCTTTCAGCTTGTCGCCTTCGAGTACGCGGCGGCGCTCAGCGTAGATGGCGCGGCGCTGGTTATTCATCACCTCGTCGTATTCGAAGACCTGCTTACGGATGTCGTAGTAGTAAGTCTCAACCTTCTTCTGGGCGCCTTCTAGAGAGCGGGTGAGCATGCCAGATTCGATCGGCATGTCTTCTTCTACGCGGAAGGCATTCATCAGACCCGCAACCCGGTCACCGCCAAAGATGCGCAGCAGGTTGTCTTGCAAGCTGAGGAAGAATTTGGTGGAGCCGGGGTCGCCCTGACGTCCGGCGCGGCCGCGCAGTTGGTTATCGACCCGGCGCGATTCGTGACGCTCGGTTCCAATCACGTGCAGACCGCCCAGCTCGATGACCTCGTTGTGTTCGGCTGAGGTGAACTGGTCATACTCGCTGTAGACCTTTTTGTAGGCGTCGCGCAGCTTTTGGATGACCGGATCTTCGGTAGGGGCTTTCTCGGCCGCAACGGCTACTTTGTCCTCTGCTTCCAGCTCAGACAGGCTTTGGGAACCATAGGTTTTCACAGCAAAATCCACTGCTTCCTTGAGTACCTGCTCAGCCTCAGCAGATAGCTCTGTGGGGAAAATCTGAGGCGAGGCCTTCCAGGTTTTGACCTTCTTACCCGGTTCAAAGCCCTGGGCTGGGCGTTTCTTGCCTTTTGCAGCGGGTACCTGAGCCACGGAGAAGCCGTCCTCATCCTCGGGCTTGACCACGCGGGGCATGAAGTACTCTCGCACCTTTAGGCGGGCCATATACTCGGCGTTACCACCCAGGATGATGTCGGTACCGCGACCGGCCATGTTGGTGGCAATGGTGACTGCGCCCCGGCGACCGGCCTGAGCGACAATCTCAGACTCGCGCTCCACGTTCTCAGGCTTGGCGTTTAGCAGGTTGTGAGGCACTTCCAGCTGCTGTAGCAGCACCGACAGTACTTCGGATTTCTCGACGCTGGTGGTGCCCACCAGGACCGGGCGTCCGGTTTCATGCATCTCGGCGCATTCCTGGGCCAGGGCACGCCACTTAGCTTCTTCGGTTTTGTAGACCACATCAGCCACGTCACGCCGTGCAATTGGGCGGTTGGTAGGGATGATGGTGACTTCGAGGCTGTAGATTTTCTCGAACTCGGCTTCCTCTGTCTTGGCTGTGCCGGTCATGCCGGACAGTTTGGGATACAGCAAAAAGAAGTTTTGATAGGTAATCGAAGCTAGTGTCTGGGTCTCAGGCTGGATTTCAATATCTTGCCCGGTTTGTAAGCGCTCCTTGGCTTCAATGGCCTGGTGCAAGCCATCGCTCCAGCGACGACCGGGCATCACCCGCCCGGTAAATTCGTCCACGATGACGATTTCGCCATTTCTTAAGATGTAGTTGACGTCTTTGGTAAACAGCTCTTTGGCCTTAACGGCGTTAAAAATGAAATGCGCCCAGGGGTCTTTGGGGTCAAACAGGTCCGTCACGCCCAGCAAGTTTTCAGCTTTCTCAAAGCCCTCGTCAGTGAGTAGCACGTTACGCGCTTTTTCATCAACCTCGTAATCCCCCGCCTGCTCGTTCGCCTCGTCTGGGTCTTGGGCTGTTAGGACTCTGGCGACTTCGCTAGCCTTGATATACTTCTCACTGGGTCGCTCAACCTGACCGGAGATAATTAAGGGTGTACGGGCCTCGTCAATCAAAATCGAGTCAACTTCGTCGATCACGCAGAAGTTAAACGGACGCTGCACCACAGCCTTGATGTCCGTGGCCATGTTGTCACGCAGGTAGTCGAAGCCGAATTCGCTGTTAGTACCGTAGGTAATGTCACAGCCGTAATTCTTCATCCGCTCGGTAGGGGACATTCCCTGCTGAATCAGACCCACGCTTAGCCCCAAGAAGCGGTGGACCTGGCCCATCCACTCCGCGTCGCGACGGGCCAGGTAGTCGTTCACCGTGACCACGTGAGCCCCTTTGCCCGTCAGCGCATTCAGGTAAACCGGCAGTGTCGCCACCAGCGTTTTGCCCTCACCCGTTTTCATCTCGGCAATCTGGCCATCGTGCAGGACCATACCACCGATGAGCTGTACGTCGTAGTGACGCATGCCCAGGACGCGGCGGGAGGCTTCACGCACCACGGCAAAGGCTTCTGTGAGGATGTCGTCGAGGTCCTCACCCTCGTCTAGCCGCTTGCGGAACTCGTCCGTCTTAGCCGCCAACCCTTCGTCAGAAAGGGCCTGCATGTCTTCTTCCAGCAGGTTGATTTCCTTGACGTCGGGCTGATATTTCTTGAGCTTGCGGCTGTTGGGGTCGCCAAATAGTTTTTTGAGCATGTCGAGCCAGTACTGCGGTTCCGGAACGGGAGGGATGCCACGGGCGGGTACAGGTTACTATACTCGCTGCCTGCGCGGCACAGGCTATAAAGATACCTTGTTCTCTATGTTATAGAAGCACCGGCACCCTGGGGAGGGCAAAAGCGGGGGGATAACCGTAGCGACACAACATGTTGTGCCGCTACTACTACGACACCACAAAATTTTGCCGTACCCAGGTTTTTGCCCGCGTAATTGCCTCATTCCGTGAGTAGGCCATCGGCACCGCTACCGCGCTACCTGTCGCGTGGTCTACCCAGGCAGAATAAACCGTCAGCCCATCTTCGTGACTGGTCGTAATTTGGACGTGCAGGCCGTGATACAGAAAGCTCATCGCCACGTTGATGGCGTCGGGGTCGGCAATGTGCATGGGCTCGAAGGGCGTGAAATTAAGAGATCAGGCATACAAACTGGCTACATATTCACCGTAGCCGTTGTAGGGCAGTGTATCCTGCTTGACCCAATCCCAATTATTGCCCTCGCCCACCATGCGTTCGCGCTTTTGGCTCCAACGCGGATGAGACACCTCCGGGTCCACGTTGGACTCGAAGCCGTATTCGTTTGGCGAAATCGTGTTCCAGTAGGTGGCAGGTTGGGTTTCGACGAATTCAATTTTCACCACGGACTTTGCGCCTTTGAAGCCGTACTTCCAGGGGACGACCATGCGAATCGGAGCACCGTGCTGCTTGGGTAGGGTACGCCCGTAAATGCCCACGGCGAAAAAGGCGAGTTCGTTTGCCATTTCGTCGATGCGGAGCCCCTCGTGGTAGGGCCAGGGCAGATTGCCCCCGCCAATGGCCGGACCACGGGTGACGTTTGGGTCAAAGTAGGACTCGAAGCGAACGTATTTGGCTGAGTCTAGCGGTTCGACGGCGGCTAGCAGCTCACGCATGGGGAAGCCAATCCACGGCACGACCATGGCCCAGGCTTCGACACAGCGGAAGCGGTAGACGCGCTCTTCAAGGGGAAAGTTAAGCAGGTCGTCGAGGTCGTAGGTCTTTGGATTCTTCACCAGACCAGTGACTTCGACCTGCCAAGGATCGGTCGGCAGAGCCTGAGCGGTGCGCCAAATCGTCTTTTGGTGACCGAACTCGTAGAAGTTATTGAAGCGGCTGGCCCACTTTTGCTCGGTGAGGGTGAGGTCTGCGCCGGCAAACTCTGTGGGTTTGGCAAAGTTGCGGATGGGGTCGCCGTAGGTAGCTTGCAGGTTTTCCAGGGCTTCGTCCGTAAGGGGGCGGCGGTAGCAGCTTGCAGCATTGGCGGCAATGGCACCCAGTCCAGCCCCACCCGCCAGCTTCATAAACCGGCGTCGGTTCATAAATGCAGACTCGGAGGTGACAGCACGGGTGGGCAGTTGCCAGCTAGGGCGATTGTGGAAGAAAGGCATCGTGACGGATTGGAAGATCTGAATCCTATTGAAAGGGATAGACCTGAGGCGCGGCTGAGACCGAGGCAAAAACGTTATTAAATGTGGCTCTACTCTTCAACGTGGTACGCCGTAATGGCTACCGTTTCATCAGGGCTGTAAATCGCCTCAATGCGCCGATGTTGGTCATGACGCCACCAAACTTTTATTCGTTTGCCTCTAGCGGGTGCAACTCCAAGTCTTTGATACCCTTCATCCTTCAGAAGTTTTTCAAATTGCTCTCGCGGCAAAGTCTTAGCTGTAATCTGCGGTATTCCGTCGAGCTTATGCTTATCGAGGGTCATAGTTGCCCTGATAGGTGCTGTAAATCTTGTAGCCGGGTAGAACTATTGCGGCACCGATAGGACTGTGGATAGTGCCAGGATAATTTTCTTCAGGCAGACTGCCGCCGATACGAATCTTAACTATACCTAGCCATAGATAGATGCCGGGAATAAGGCTATCTAGGCTGTAGGCAATAGCTCTCATGGCGTCATTGTTCCGCTTTGAATAGCTTGATGTGTCAGGACTGTTTATCTTTGCCATGACCGTTAGATTCCGAAACTCCTCAGAGACAATTGTACTGTCCCTATTCTTCCAGTACAGCTAACGTCTTGGTCTACTGCTGTTGAGGTGCCGTTAGCGGCGGCATGGGCGGCTGGCTGTATCTAACCGATACCCATCCCCTGCTCGTCGGTACGCTTCTCTATGGCCGCATAGTCTTTGGGATGCAGACTCGTTACTAGCGCATCAGCAATAGCAACAATTAAGCAGCTGTGGACCTCCGGCTGATGTCAAAATAGATGGAGTTGAACCAGATGGAGAGGTCAGGAATTAGGCAATCTAGAATAGATGAAGACGAAAATTAATTGCTCACACAGCCAGTTGTTAAAGGAAAGAAATATGCGTGGCGAATTTCTTGGAAGTGCAGCAGCCGTACTTCTCTCGGTTGTTTTTGTTGCTCCTAGTCAAGCCCAAATTCAGCTCAGTGAAGAGGAATTCTTTGAGATTACGCAGTTCTACCTCGATACAGACGCTATTCAAGATGCTGCTCTTGTTGTCTACAGGTCGCCAGAGGAGGATTCTACAGAAGCTGATGACCGATGTGTTGAAGAAGCTACAGCACTACCGGTACCTGAGTCTCTGAAAAGGATAGTGAGTGAACGGGGAAGTTACTTTGATGCTAGCGGATTCGATGGGACAGCCTGGTCAATTCCATTCTGCGATGCTGTTCCCCTAAACTACATACTCTTCGGCAGCGGCCCATCATCTACGTACTGAATATGTCGGAGTCAGGACTCTCCCGTACAGCGAGTCAGACTTCGCTCTAGCCTATCCTACGTAGCTTCGAACTGCCGAACATGTTTTTTCCCTTCTACCTTGGCTGTGCCGTCTGGGCCTACAAAGATTGGGTTGGTCCCTTTTATCCCAAGGGCAGCCGCCCCGGCGACTTCCTCAAGCTTTATGCCGAACGCCTCACCACTGTAGAAGGCAACACGACCTTTTACTCCGTCCCCAGCGCCGAAATGGTACAGCGCTGGGCGGCGATGACGCCCGCCAGCTTTCGGTTTTGCCCTAAGCTGCCCCGCGCTGCCACCCACGAGGGGGCGCTGATGCCTCACCTGGACGAGGTGCTGACGTTCGTGGACCTAATGAAAGGGCTGGGGGACCGGCTGGGGCCTATTTTTGCGCAACTGCCGCCGAGCTATAGCCCGACCTCGTTTACCGACCTGGCAGAATTTTGCACAAGCTGGCCTCACCGCGACGTGCCGTTAGCGGTGGAGGTCAGACACCTAGACTGGTTCAAGCCTGACGTGGCACTCCGACTCAACGCGCTGCTGACGCGACTGAGGGTGGGGCGAGTACTGCTGGACACGCGGCTGATGTATGCGACCGGAGAGCCGGACCCGCAGTTTTATTCAGAGCGGCGAAAGCCCAAGGTGCCGTTGCAGCCTGCGGTTACCGCCCCGTTTTCAATGGTGCGCTACATCGGCCACCCAGACCTGCCCAAAAACGAAGCACCGCTGCAAAACTGGGCGGTGCAGGTGAAGGATTGGTTAGCGCAGGGAACGACCGTGTATTTCTTCGTACATTGTCCGAATGAGAGCGTGTCACCTGCGATCGCACGTCGCTTACACACACTACTCACTCAGGCCGGTGCAGCCATCCCCCCATTACCGTGGGATGCCGTCACAGAACCCCAGCAACTGGGGCTGTTCTAGTCGTTGTCCCAATCTTCGCGGCCCATCAGATCGCTAATGCGATCGCGAAGCAAAAAGCCATTAGCTTCTAGCTCGCTCTCGACTACGGTCCATTCGCGGGCAGGAATGTACTTGCAGAGCGTATAGATCGGCTGCTGGCGGCTGACCTGGCCTTGAAAGACCAGTTCGCGGGCTTCGTCCTGGATTGAACAAATCGAATAATTGATTGATTGAAGCATGGCTAACTCCTGAAACGGTCTATAAGAACGGCGGTCAAATCAGTGCTGTAAAACGGTGCTCAATCAGTGGACGGTCAATCTGTCTAACGGGGCCATCGAACAGGGACAGTCGATAGCAGACAGTGTGAATCGGATCCTTGGCAATTTTGAACGGTAATTGGGTTACTGCTATGGGGTGCACTACCACCCAAAACGTCAGAACAGGCTCCCCTACGAATGCTGTCGGATTCTGAAGACATATCTGTATTCAATTTTACAGATTTTTCCCATTTGGGAAACCGGACTTACGACGTTTGGTATTGCTCGTTACCTATTTTCGCCCGAAACTTCTGTGATAAGGGGCCCAAAGTATTGAGAGAATCTGAAACTTGTGTTTCAAAAAACACCCGTATCAAGATTTATCTACTGATTCAGTAGTCGGTTACGAGCGCAGGTGGCTCAGCTCTGTAGCCAGTGCTAATGCGGCAATCATGCTGTCAGCCTGGGCGACGCCCTGTCCTGCAATGTCAAATGCGGTACCGTGATCGGGCGAGGTGCGAATAAACGGTAAGCCAATCGTTGTGTTCACTGCTCGATCAAACGCCAGTAGTTTCACGGGGATTAGCCCCTGGTCATGATAGAGCGCCAGGTAGCCGTCGTGGGCGATGCCGTTTCCAGTGCCGTACCAGGCCTGCCCCGGCTTGACCCATAGGGTGTCTGGGGGAATGAGCCCGTCTAGGGTGACCTGGGGCAGGCGCTGACGCTGCTGCTGAAGCCAGCTGTCTAGCCAGTCAAGCTCTTCGGTGCCCAGTTTGCCCTGCTCGCCGCTGTGGGGGTTGAGTCCTGCGATCGCAACTCTCGGCCGCTCAATCCCAAACTGCTGCTGCAAACAGTCCACCAGCAAATCCAGTTTCTGGGTCATCAGCGCAGGCGTCAGCGCATCGGGTACGGCCCGCAAAGGAATGTGGGTGGTAGCCAGGAGCGTCCGCAGCGTCCAGCCGCTATGGGGCGATCGGGCGACAAACAGCATACCGAAGCGGTCGGTGCCTGCGGCTTCAGCGAGGACTTCGGTTTGGCCGGGGTAGGTGTGACCAGCCATGTGCCAGGCCGATTTAGCGATGGGAGCAGTTGCGATCGCATCGTACCCCTCTGTCAGGCACCGCTCGATCGCCGTCCGCAACGTCCGAAAGCTCAGATCCCCGCTGACCGCATTACCAATTCCTAACCGAATCGCCTCTGCCTGCGTACCTAGCGGGACATCAACTAATTCGAAATCGTCTGGATGGGCCAGATCATCTACCGCCTTGCGGGCCATGCGATCATAGGTTGCTCGCCACCAATCAGCATTACCGACCAGCGTAATGTCTGCTAAGAAAGGCCCTCTAGCCAAGGCCTTGAGCACGACCTCAGGACCAATCCCTGCTGGGTCACCCATCGTTATCAACAGGCGAGGACGCTGCCCTGTAGAGGTAGACGGTGTCGTAATTGTGGGCGTCGAAAGGGGCATAGGTGCGTGGCGAGAGGGCTTTAGAGCACGACCAAACTGGTCTAAAATGGTGACGTTTCAACCGTTCTATCGATCATAACGAGACCGCTTTGGTTCTGACAAAGGGATCATCGATAGACCCATTACAGACTTAATTTAGGAGGATTCTAAAAACCCATGGGCAGCGAAATTTTTTCGACCGCAGTACTGATCTTTAGCCTGGTACTGGTCGGTTTGAGCGTTGGTTTCCTGATGTTGAGACTGCAGGGCGGCGAAGAATAAGTCCAGATGCTGGCGGGATGAGAAAGGGATTGGAGAGGGAAGTGAAGTAGTGAAATGGTGAGTAGTGAAATAGTGTGGGCTCCTTATCCTGTCAGTGTTCTTGAAACATCTGCGCAGCTTGAGCGGTGGGCGCTTTTCTAGCAGGGATGGCGACTTCACTTCTCCCTGCTCACGGCTTCACTATCCCAACCTGAGTCTCTACTACCCCATCACCGTTCCCCCTCCGTCTGTTAAGCTGAGTAAAGCGTTAAGTTTTGTTTACAATCCCCCATGAGCGTATTGGTGGTTGGTGCTACAGGCACCTTGGGCAGACAGGTCGTCCGTCGGGCCTTAGATGAGGGGTACGAGGTCAAGTGCCTGGTGCGCAACTTTCAGAAGGCGGCTTTCCTGCGCGAGTGGGGTGCTCAGCTGGTGAAGGCAAACCTGTGCGGTCCTGATAGCCTGCCACCCGTTTTTGAGGATGTGACTGCCGTGATTGATGCGGCCACGGCTCGACCCGGTGATTCCTACGGCATCTATGACGTGGATTGGGACGGCAAGGTCAATCTGATTAAGGCAGCCGTTGACGCTGGGGTAGATCGCTTCATTTTCTTCTCGATTCTCGACTGTGAGAAGTACCCTCACGTGCCGCTGATGGATATCAAGCGCTGCACCGAGAAGTTTCTAGCCGAGTCTGGGCTCAACTACACGATTCTGCGTCCCTGTGGCTTCATGCAAGGCCTAATTGGTCAGTTTGCTATTCCCATTCTCGAAAAGCAGAGCGTCTGGGTAATGGGCGAAGCTGCTCCCACGGCTTACATGAACACGCAGGATATCGCTCGGTTTGCGGTCAAGGCCCTATCGACGCCCGCAACCGAAAACAAGTCCTTCCCCCTGGCCGGTACGCGGGCCTGGGGCGGCTACGAAATTCTGCGGTTGTGTGAGCGGCTTTCGGGCCAAGAAGCTAAAGTCTCGACGATGTCGCCTGGGCTGCTGCGCGGTATTCGTCAGGTGGCTGGGTTCTTTCAATGGGGCTGGGAGTTTTCAGACCGGTTGGCCTTTACGGAAGTTAGCGCCAACGGCAAACCGCTAGACGCGCCGATGGACGAGGTTTACGAAGCGTTTGAGATTCCCAAGCAGGAAATTACCACGCTGGAAGAGTACATGCAGGAATACTTCAATCGCATTTTGAAGAAGCTGAAAGAGCTGGACTACGAACGCGACAAGAACAGTAAGAAAAAGCTGCCGTTTTAGGGTGCGGTGGTGAGGTCGCTACGCTATCACCCAACTTCCCCACCCTCTAAGTACGTGGCCTCAAGTAAATCTAGGCTTGTGTCATGCTGAGCTTGTCGAAGCATCTCGGCGAAAGCGTCACACATCGGGGGATTCCTCGACTGCGTTACTTCTTCGGAGTCGCTTCGCGAACGGAATGACATGCCGTCAGATAATTAAGGCTATCTCCTTATCACCATCGATTGGGTTTAGCACATGACAATTGCTGCTCCTGGACAAATGACCTGGCGTCCCCCCGGTACGACCGAAACGGTTCTGCACCTACGCCGCAGTGCTGATAAACCTTGGCAGGTTTACACCGAGTTTCCAGATCTGGTCCAGGAGGACCCACCCGAATTCTCCGCCGGATACGCCACGTTTATTGCGCTGGTGAAGGCGGGTTGGGAGGTGGTTCCGGTTTAGCCCGTTGCGGCTGAGCAACCGTGTAGCTTTAGACCCGACATTCTCATGGATGTCGGGTTTTGGCGCATGGGTGTAAATCATCAGCAGTACATACGCTATCGACCCAACTCACCCCCAAGGGTCATTGCAGCCTCAGAGTAAGTCAGCTATCGTTGATATTAATAAATGTAAAACTGCCGATCGCAGAGAACCTATCCATGCTGTTCGCAGTGAACTAACCTAAAAGCTGACCTGGACGATGATTGTCCTGGCCATTTTGGCCCCAGCTTTTCCCATCTATGCCTGAGGCGTTTCTATGACTTCCTTTCTCGTCCCTGCCCTAAACTCGGCTGATACCAGCGCCCAGCTAGAGGCGCTAGCAAATCGCTTTTTCGAGCGCTCCGTCGGTGAATGGCAGTCAAAGCGGCGCTACTACACCCTGAAAACTGACGATACGCAGGAAGTTATCAGCCAGCTATCAATTCAATTTTTGGCAGCCGGTCACGCCGACCTGATTGCCCTAGCCGAGACCCACGAGCTGGATCAGCCCTTGAGCTGTGGTGTGCAGACCAGTTGGGAGAGCAACTACGTCAGCCCTAGCAAGAAGCAGATGACCGGCAGTACGGTATTTGGAATCTTGGGTGGCATTATGTATCGCGATCGCGGTTTCGCGACGCCTAAACCTGTCACTGCCACTTACCAGTTTCGCGACGACAACACGATGCAGTTGCACACCGAGTACGGCGGCTCTTGCTTCAACGAAGAGCTCAAGCTGATTGGTGACAGCTACCGCACCCGTCAGACCATCATTTCCCGCGCGGGCGAGGAGATCATGATTGGTCAGTATCTAGAAAAGCGTCTATGAGGAAGGATAGGTTAGTCTTTACCTGATCTCACACAGTTAGTCGAGATCAGATCTTTCCTGGAACCATCAGCGACCAGCTTTAAATACGTCGTTCACGGTCAGATTAATTTTGGGGAAGGTCGGTGACACAACGCGTTCGCCCTGGCTGTAGCGAATGACCTGATACTCCCCTGCGACTAGCGAATAGATTGACAAGGTGGGCTGTTTTGGCTGTCCAATATATCGAGTGCCGCCAAGCCCTTGGTAATCAACAATCCAGTATTCTGGAACGCCCAGTGCCTCATACTCGGCAAGTTTGGTTAGGTAATCGTCACGCCAGTTAGTGCTGACAATCTCGATGACTAGCGGGGCCGGTAGCGTCAATACAGCCGAGGCTAAAAGATTCTCCATCGCGTTGAACGGTACAACGGCAACGTCCGGTAGGCGTGAGGAGGCAATGTCTGTCTGCTGACCCAGCTCACTTAGGGCGGTCCATTCTGCCGCTTTGCCTGCCTGTGCGATCGCATCGTCCAGACGACGAACGAGAAACTTGGCAATCAGCAAGTGTAGCCAGGTGGGTGGAGGCATCTCTACTAATGTGCCGTGGACTAGCTCATAGCGCACGTCTGGTTCGTCATGATGCGCCAGATAGCCCTCGAGAGATAGTTTTTGGTCGGGCACTTTCGCTGCGGTCATTTTTCCAAGTGTTGGTTCAGTAGCCGGTAGAGCAGGTGCACCTCAATCAGTTCAAGGTCTGCAACAATCATAAACCCGATACAGACTCCGGTTGGTTCCATGCCGTGTGGTAAGCAGGTTTATGCACCATAGAGCTAGACCAATTTCTGACCGTAGAATCTCGTCTTCCTCCCAACGGAATATAAACCTGTATTTCGATTCTGTTACATCTCGTGAGCCCGCGCTAATCTGCTCAAAGCTGCGTGATAGCATGCGTTTTATAGCTTTTGAGTGAATTGGAGAAAAAGTCCTTGGCACTTCGAGTCGCGGTTGTAGGAGCGGGTCCAGCGGGGTCATCTGCTGCTGAGATCCTGGTCAAAGCAGGTATTGAAACCTATCTTTTCGAGCGTAAACTCGATAATGCTAAGCCCTGTGGCGGTGCAATTCCCCTCTGCATGGTTGATGAGTTTGACCTGCCGCCCGAAATCATCGACCGCCGCGTGCGCAAGATGAAGATGATTTCGCCTTCCAATATCGAGGTCAACATCGGCAGCACGCTCAAGGACGACGAGTACATTGGCATGTGCCGTCGTGAGGTTCTAGACGGCTTCCTGCGCGATCGCGCCCATAAGCTCGGGGCTAAGCTGATCAACGGCACCGTCCACAAGCTCGAGATTCCCGGCAACGATAAGGATGCCTATACCCTGCACTACGCTGACCACTCTAACGGCACCCTGCAGGGCGAGGCCAAAACGCTCCAGGTCGATATGGTGATTGGCGCTGATGGGGCTAATTCTCGGGTCGCCCGGGCGATTGATGCGGGCGATTACAACTATGCGATCGCATTCCAAGAGCGCATCCGCCTGCCCCAAGACAAAATGGCCTACTACGAAGAGCTGGCCGAAATGTACGTGGGTGATGACGTCTCCCCCGACTTCTACGCTTGGGTTTTCCCAAAGTATGACCACGTGGCTGTTGGTACCGGCACCATGCGCGTCAACCAGGCCAAAATCAAGCAGCTGCAGAAGGGCATTCGTGCCCGTGCAGCCAATCGCCTAGAAGGGGGCGAAATCATCAAGGTCGAAGCACATCCCATTCCTGAGCATCCTAGACCGCGTCGGGTCGTGGGTCGGGTCGCGCTCGTAGGCGACGCTGCTGGGACCGTGACTAAGTCCTCCGGTGAGGGCATCTACTTTGCGGCCAAGTCGGCCCGCATGTGTGCCGAAACCATTGTGGAATTCTCCAACAGCGGTGAGCGTGCTCTGACCGAAAAGGAGCTGAAGACCTACATCAAGCGGTGGGACAAGCAGTACGGTGCGACCTACCTTGTACTCGATCTGCTCCAGCGCGTCTTCTACCGCTCCGACGCTACTCGCGAGGCGTTTGTCGAAATGTGCTCCGACATCGACGTGCAGAAGCTGACTTTCGACAGCTACCTGTACAAGACGGTAGTACCGGCTAACCCTATCACTCAGCTCAAAATCACCGCTAAGACTGTCGGCAGCCTGTTGCGGGGTAATGCACTAGCGCCAGCAGAGTACTTCCCGGTCGAAGCGACAACGACTGTTAAGTAGTTCTGTTAAGTAGGTCTGAACACACAGTTTGGACCATTCGAGCAGCTTGACACGTTTTGTCCAAGCGCTGACCCGAGGGCAGTGGACTAGGGCAGTGGACTATATCGGTCTACTGCCCTTTTGCCTGAAGGTTTATTGATTGAAGGTTTCAGGCTACATGGCCATCACACTGGACTAATCGAGACGAGATGACCAGGGCTGGCCTAATTCACCCAAAAGCTGGCCGTGTCCTCCTAAAAGCATAAAGCCCCGGCTTTCGCCGAGGCTTTATGCTTGATGCCGAACCGTTTGATATTGGCTGTGCAGATGCCAGACAGCATATACGTTGACTCCTGATCCCCCTAGTCCAAAAGCTGTTGTTCACAAATCAATTGAGACTCTAACTTGCAACCCGAGTACCCATCATATCTGGGCTCTCGTTAGGCAGCTCCAGGCAGTAACCCGCACCATAAACCGTTTTGATAAATTTGGGGTGGCGGGGATCAGGCTCCAGCTTGGTGCGCAGGTGGCGAATGTGAACGCGAATGGTCTCGATATCGTCATTGGGATCGTAACCCCAGACCTCTTTGAGAATCTCGCTGGGCGGTACGGTTTGCCCGTGGCGCTGGAGCAGACAATGCAGCAGCTCAAACTCCAGATGGGTCAGCTTTACAGTCTTATCAAACCAGATAGCCTCGAACCGTTCGGGGACCAGCGTTAGGCAGCCGTAGTTCAAGATTTCGCTATGCTTGGCTGCCTGGGGAATGCGGTCAGTCCGGCGCAGTAGGGCGCGGACACGAGCCAACATCTCTTCTAACTCGAAGGGCTTGGTTAAGTAATCGTCTGCGCCTGCATTAAAGCCGTCGACTTTGTCCTGGGTTTGGCCCAGTGCCGTCAGCATGAGCACAGGAATATCGGCGGTCCTGTCGTCTCGTCGAATGCGCTGACAGACGGTAAATCCGTCTACTTTCGGCAGCATCAGGTCTAGCATAATCAGGTCGGGCAGGAGCTGCACAGCAAGGGCCTGACCTTTCACCCCATCGTCTGCCTGGCTGACATCGTAACCAGCCATTTCGAGATTGACTGCAACTAGCTCTGAAATAGAGGGATCGTCATCGATGACAAGTATACGCGGCATAGTTAAACCAAGTTGGGGGTGTAGACCGTAACCTTCCACCCACTATCATCAGCATGCCAGGGAACACACAGCGCTAGCGAGCATGAGGATACAGTTAAGGTATTTTATACGCTCAATTTATTATCAGATTACTTCGTCCAGATTAGCGGTTGCTTAAGCTTTAATTCACATTGCTAATCAATCTTTAGAAATGTGAAGCATTCAGGGGCGTATCTTACAATACGCTTCGTGCCTGTGCAGCAAGCGTATTGCTCTTGTGATGGTGACGAGGCAAAAATCAAAGGACGCTTACAACAGTGCTACTACCAGCCGCTTGGCGATGGTCTGGCAGTTAGTGAAGTCAGGTTGAAACATGGCCAGAGATGCGCAAAGGCGACTCGGCTTGGAATCATCGCTGACTGAGTAACGGTTCCTTTGCCAGCTTGGAGACCCTGTTGGAAACTCCCCAGGTAGGATTCGAACCTACGACCAATCGATTAACAGTCGACCGCTCTACCACTGAGCTACTGAGGAATGCGTATCTCATAATACGCGAAGCGTTCATCCTTTGACAACCATTTTTTTCGATGGTCAACTTTGGCAGACGGGGGCCAATAGCCTTGTCCTGAAATACCAGAAGAACGTTCAAAGTCCCCAGCGTGGTTCGGTGAGTCAGTGAAAGTGGCCTGTCTGCGATTGGGCTTGGTCAGCGACCAGTGTTCGTAAATAAAGATACCTCCAACTCTTCAGGCTGGCTTTACTGAGCGGCTTGCAGATTATGCGCTTTCTTCATTGAATTCCCGTCCTTGCGCAAGTGAGATGGGTAAAACTTTGGTTAGAGAGTTTGGCAAGTTCGCTAATTTTGACCAGGTCTAGCTATTTGTCAATTCGTTGATGCAAGCCTCGAAGAGGCATACGAAATGCTACGGACGTTTGCTGTAGGGTTCACTAGCGATTGAGGATTTGACGCGTGTTACCGCCTACCGATCTCAAGCCAGACATGTTAGTTACACAGCCTGTGGCTGCCGCAGCTAGCCTGAAAGACCCGCTGATGTCGTCACCGAGATTGGTCAGTGATGCGCTCTTTCCGCTTAATTTGCAGTCGCTGTCTGCCTTCGAAGCCGTCCATCAGCAATTTAGCGGCTACGGGGTTGAGTTTGAAGGTGCGATCGCACTATTCCCATCCAATCCGCGCTTCATCAACCAGCCCAGTCATAAAGTGATCATGCCAACAGCGGCGACCAATCGCCTCTGGCTCAACCTCAGCCCGCTGGTAACGCGTATTTGCTTATCAGGCCGCAGTACTCAGCCCATTCTTCTCGAATCCATCAACGCCGCTGGCGACGTCATTGCCGTTGAAAATGGCGTGATGTGCCCCCTGCCCGCATCGCTACGTCATGATACGGGTCGCCTGCCGAGTCAGGTTTTTAAGCTAAATGCGGCCCAGGCTAAACGCCTACGACTCTCGGCCAAAGCACCGTTCACCTTGGAGCGCGTTGCTGTATAGCGAAGGTTTCCCAACGGCGGAGGGCAGTCACCTCAAGCAATCGCTTCGGGGAGAATGGCCTGTATCGCTCATATTATAAAGTCTTGATTGAATGGCGATTTTCCTCTAGCGCTGGTTCAGGTCTGTCGCTAAACTGCGGAAGGGCTAGCTTAACGGCCCGCAGATGGACTTTATATTTAAATGAACTATGGCTATTACTCCTCCTCCAGCTGCCTTTGTTGGCAAGCCGATCAAGTTCGGAACAGACGGCTGGCGAGGCATGATCGCGGCTGATTTTACCTTTGTCAGAGTCGCTAAGGTGGCAGCGCTGGCGGCCCAAGTACTCAAAGACTGCTACGGCGCAGAGACCGGCAGCAACACAGTGATTGTGGGGTTCGATCGCAGATTTCTGTCGCCTGAGTTTGCCCAACTGGCAGCAGATTCGGTCGCCGCGGCTGGATTCGAGGTGATGCTGGCAGACCAGTTTGCGCCCACCCCCGCCTTTAGCTGGGCGGCCAAGGATCAGACTGCGCTGGGAGCGATTGTAATTACCGCCAGTCATAACCCAGCGGCTTACTCGGGGCTCAAGGTGAAGGGGGCCTTTGGTGGCTCGGTTCCCCCTGAGATCACTCAAAAAATCGAGGCCAGGCTCGATCAGGCGGCCCCTAAGGCCGAACAGCCGGGTTCCATCACTTCCTTCGACCCGTGGCCCAGCTATTGTCAGGTGCTGCGCAGCAAGGTCGATATTGACGCCATTCAAGCCGCCGTTAAAAATAAGCAGCTCACCGTGTTTGCCGATGTGATGCACGGTGCGGCAGCGGGCGGGCTCGAAAAGCTGTTAGGCACCCCTATCGACGAAATCAACGGCAGTGCTGACCCCCTGTTTGAAGGGGGGGCACCGGAGCCCCTGCCCAAGTACACACCTAAGCTCTACCGCGCGGTCAAGGCCCGCTATCAGCGGGGTGAGAAGGGGTTGACAGTTGGGGTCATCTTTGACGGGGATAGCGATCGCATTGCTGGGATGGACGGCAAGGGCACCTTCCTGAGTTCCCAGGTCCTGATTCCCATCCTCATTAGCCATCTGAAACGGCGGGGTTATACCGGTGAGGTGATCAAAACCATCAGCGGTTCGGTGCAGATGCGCAAGGTTGCCGAGCTCTACGGGCTGTCGGTTCACGAAACGGCCATTGGCTACAAATACATTGCCGATCGCATGCTCGAAACCGACGTGCTGATTGGCGGAGAAGAATCGGGTGGCATCGGCTACGGTCACCACATTCCTGAGCGAGATGCGCTGCTGTCGGCCCTTTACCTGCTCGAAGCAGTGGTGCAAAGCGGCAAAGACCTGGGTGAGCTAGATCAGGAACTGCGCGACAAGACTGGCTTTGTCAGTGACTACGATCGGATCGACCTGCCGCTGGCCAACATGGAGGTGCGCGCCAAACTGCTGGATCAGCTGAAAAATCAGACGCCTACTGCGGTCGCGGACAAGGTCGTGGATGATGTGCTGTCGATTGACGGCTACAAGTTCACCCTGGCAGATGGGAGCTGGCTGCTGATTCGCTTCAGCGGCACCGAGCCGGTATTGCGACTATATTCCGAAGCGGAAACCTTGGAAGAAGTCCACAAAAATTTGACTTGGGCACGGGATTGGGCTAACGCAGTTCAGTAAAGTGGTGGCTATCCTGGCTGCCCTTCAACTGGATGAGCGAGGTTTTCCGTCCAAACCAGACACTTTTCGATTGTCTGGAATTGCCTGTTGCTATCGTATCGATGGGCTGTATTAAGACCATCTAAGCCGTCTATCGACACCGAACCCACCTTGCAGGACGATAAAGGCGGGCCTACCGATCGGTTGGCCCACTGTTGAACCGTGTGGGAGGACTCAGTTGATGGGACTCAGCGTTGTCCAGGTGGATGCTTTTACCAATCAGCCCTTTAAGGGGAATCCTGCAGCCGTCTGCGTGAGCGAGGGGCCGGTAGAGCGCGATTTGATGCAGGCGGTCGCCACTGAAATGAACCTATCCGAAACCGCCTTTGCCTATCCGGTGGGCGAGGGTTACCATCTACGCTGGTTTACACCCACGACTGAGGTTAAACTTTGTGGCCATGCCACTCTGGCAACGGCCCATGTGCTTTGGAGTGAAGGCCATTTATCCGACAATCAGACTGCTCGCTTTGACACCCTTAGTGGCGAGCTGACGGCGCAAAAGCAGGACGACTGGATTCAGATGAAGTTTCCGGCGCAGCCACCGCGTCCGGCCACAGTCATGCCTCACCTGATTGCGGCGCTCAACCGAGCCGATATTCATCAGGTTATGCGTAATGACGCCGACTATCTGGTGGTGCTCAGGTCTCAGGCGGCGGTCGAAGCCCTGACCCCCAACTTTGAGGAAATGGCTAAGCTGCAGGCGCGGGGGGTGATTGTGACCAGCCCGGCAGACAGCGATGAGTACGATTTTGTATCGCGTTTCTTTGCGCCCGCCTTTGGCATTCCTGAAGATCCGGTGACTGGCTCGGCTCACTGTGCCCTAGTCCCCTACTGGGCCGAGCGGCTGGGCAAGACCGAGATGGTGGCCTATCAGGCCTCAGCCCGTAGCGGCGTCTTGAAACTGCGCACTGACGGGCATTGCGTATTCATGAGCGGACAGGCAGTCACCACCCTGCGGGGAGAGTTAGCTGTTTAGCCTGTCTGCTGGGCAGTAATGTGATACGCCAGCAATAGGCCAGCAATACACAGAGAGGTTGTTCAATCGCTATGGCTGCTAATTCTGCGCTCGAACCGACTGATCGGCTCACCGAATCTCAATTAGACGATTTATTGCAGCTCTATCAGACCACCTGGTGGGGGCAAAATCGCCGGCGGGCAGCGGTCCAGCGGATGCTGGCGCAAACGGATGTGGTGATTGGCCTGCAGGAAGTGGTTACGGAGCGGCTGGTTGCCTTTTGTCGGTTGCTCTCTGACGGAGTTTATCGGGCGATGGTTTACGACGTGATCGTGGCAGAAGACTATCGAGGGCAAGGAATCGGCCGTCAGCTGATGGAAACGGTAATCGCCCATCCTCAGCTCCAGCAGGTTGAGTACATCGATCTGAACTGTGTGCCGGATATGATGCCGTTCTACAGCAAGTTTGACTTTCATCCGATCACCCAAGTTGAATTTATGCGGTGGGTTCCGCAGGCGAACCCAGGGGGGCAATTTCAACTCAGCTAGGGCTCGACTTTCACCTAGAGGCCGTGCGCGAACTCTGTCGGGTGGCGCGGGCGGTAAGGATTTTTCCGCTGCTGACGGTGTCGGGAGAGCAGTCGCCTTGGTTGGATGAGATCGCAACTTACATCGCTCACCTGGGCTGAAAGTCTACGATCGTCACGGTCGATTACGAATTTCAAAAGGGGGGCAATCAGATGCTCAAGATTACCTGAGTAGTCCGGGTGCAAACTAGAGCTGATAGGCTGGAAATCTGTCAAATCACCCCGAGCCGATGACCGACCTGAGCGTCAACCTCAACAAAGTTGCCCTGCTGAGAAATTCTCGCCATCTGAACCTGCCCAGCGTCATCTGGGCGGCTGAAACCTGCATTGAAGCGGGGGCCTACGGCATTACCGTTCACCCCCGCCCCGACGAACGCCACATCCGCCGCAGTGACGTGTATGAACTGGCCGAGCTGCTGCAGGACCATCCCGAAATTGAATTCAATATTGAGGGCAATCCGCTAGAGCCCGGTTTCATAAAAATTGTTCAGGATGTGAAACCCAACCAGGTTACTCTGGTCCCGGATGATCCCAATCAGTTCACCTCAGACCACGGCTGGGATGTGGCTAAAGATGGCGAGACCCTGAAGTCAATTATCTCAACCCTGCACGATATAGGAGCTCGCGTCAGTCTGTTTATGGACCCAGATCCGGTACCCATGCCTCAAGTCAAAGCCCTGGGCGCAGACCGGATTGAGCTATATACCGAACCCTACGCCACTGCCCATCGCAAGGGGAATGGTGACACCAGTCGTGACACCTATGCCGCCGCTGCTACAGCTGCCCAGGCACAGGGGTTAGGGGTCAACGCTGGGCACGACCTAAACTTGGATAACCTGCCACAGTTTTTGACCATCCCAGATATATTAGAAGTCTCCATCGGTCATGCCCTGACGGCAGACGCGTTGAAGCTGGGGTTAGCTGGGGCGGTCAAAGCCTATTTAGCCGCCTGCGGAAAATAGCTTGGCAGACATGGAAAGTAGCCGCCATCATCGATATTTCACGGGTACTCAATGGGAACCGAAAGTCGGTTACTGTCGTGCGGTACGGGCCGGGCAGCTCATCTTCCTCTCGGGTTCAGCTCCCGTTGCCGAAAATGGCAGTACCTATGCGCCTGGCGATGCCTACGCTCAGGCGCGGCGCTGCTTCGAGATTATTCAATCCACGCTGCAGGCGATGGATGCAGACCTGTCCGATGTGGTTCGTACCCGCATGTTCGTGACCGATATTAGCCAGTGGGAAGCCTTTGGCCGCGCGCATCAGGAATTTATGGGCGAGTTTCCCCCAGCCACCAGCATGGTCGAGGTCCGGCGGCTGATTGCGCCCGATATGCTGATTGAGATTGAGGCCGATGCGGTCGTCGATCGGTAGACCTATTCGATTTCAGTAGTGAACGGCAGGCGCATGTAGACGCCGTTGGGGTCGTTCAACGTACTCAGAACGCCGAGGTCTTCGCGCAGCTTGATCAGCTCTTGGGAGACAGGATCCTGAGCCCACGGCAAGCGGGAGACCACGCCGCTGCCAAACAGGCTTTCAATAATTTGCTCTTCCAGGCTTTGGGGCCTAGGAAATTCTCGCACCTGCCAGTCTTCGAGTTCAGCGGCTGCGGCTGCGGCTGCGATCGCATCACTCAACCCGCCCATTTCGTCGACCAAATCGACCTGCAGCGCATCGCTGCCCGACCAGACTCGCCCTTGTGCGACTTCGTTGATCGCGGCCTTGTCGGCTTCGCGAGCGTTCGCCACCAGCGTAATAAACCGATCGTACAGGTCATTCACAAAGTCCTGCTGAATTTGCAGCTCTTCGTCCGTCTGCGGGCGGCTAATCGTTTCCATGTCGGCGAACTTCGCCGTTTTCATCACGTCCCAAGTGACGCCGTTACGGTTAGCAATCTCTTGAAAGTTCAGCAGCAGACCGTACACGCCAATAGAGCCAGTAATGGTGCTGGGAGAAGCAAAAATCTGGCTGCCAGGAGCCGCAATCATATAGCCCCCCGAGGCCGCATAGTCACCCATCGAGATCATCAGCGGCTTCTTGTCCGCCAGTAGCCGCACCTCGCGGGCAATAATTTCTGAGGCCAGGGCGCTACCGCCGGGGCTGTTGACCCGGAGTACGACGGCAGCGACGTCGTCGTTACGGCGGACATCGCGGAGTGTCTTGACCAGCCCTTCGGAGGTAATCACACCAGGCGAGATGCCTTCGCCAGTGACGATTTCGCCTTCTGCATAGACCACTGCAACGGTCTCATCCTCAAAGAAACCCCCGCTGTCTCGACTGACCATGCGGCTGTACTGCTGCAGGGTGACATTCGGAAAACTATCCTCTGAGAAGTCTGCTTCTGAGGCAGTTTCGTCAAGGCTGCTGGGGTCTACTTCATCCTCGACCCCATCGGTATCGGCGTCGCCTGCAACTTCCGCATCTTCAACATCCGCATCTGGTTCAGCGGTTTTGTTATCCCCTAAACTGCGCAGCTCCTTAAGCACCTGATCGAAAAAGGCCACTTCATCTACCAGCCCAGCGGCCTTAGCCTCCTCGGCCATCAGTAGCCCGCCGTTGTCTGCCAGGGTTTGCAAGGTCTGGGGTGTGAAGTCCCGGTTGGTGCTGGCCGTTTGTAAAAAGTCCTGCCAGAGATCGGTCAGCAGCGCCTGGGTCTGCTGCTTTTCTTCGGGGCTGCTGGTTTCTCGAATAAACGGCTCCACTGCTGATTTGTAGCGGCCCACGCGCAGCACTTGGACGCCTACCCCATATTTGTCCAGCGCCCCAGCGAGAAATTGAATCTCGGCCCGAAAGCCGTTTAACTCCATCAGCCCGGCTGGGTTCAGGTAGATCTTGTCAGCGACTGAAGCAAGGTAATAGTCCCGCTCGCCCCAGCCAGTTTCGTAGGCAATGACGGGCTTGCCCGATTCTTTGAAGCGCTCCAGCGCGTCCCGAATCTCCTTCAGCGTGGCAAATCCTTCAAAGGTGTTGCCAGTTAGATAAATACCAGTGATATCCTCGTCTTCGGCAGCGGCCTCAATGGCGCTAATGGCCGAATACAGCGATACGGCCTCATAACTATCGCCGGAGAGCGCTTCTTCAAAAACAACCCCCGCCCCTGAGTAGGGTACTGCGTCTGTGATGTTAGTAGACAGGTCAAACACCAGCACCGATGCCTCGTCTAGTTCAGGCTCGGGTTCGCTGCTGCCGCTGGCTAAGAGCACGCCCACCATGCCTACTGCCCCGATGCCTAGGAGCGCAATCAGGGTAAATAGACCGACCAGTGTTCCCAGGGCACTGGCAGCGGCGTACTTAAGAAAATCTCGCATGATGTCAAACCGGTGGCGAAGAGAGCTAAGAAGAGTTCGAAGACGGTGCTAGGCCGTGAGTGATGTCCAGACAGTTGGAGTAAATTGGGTCGCAGATTTCGGCAACCGGTTGGTTGAGGGCGGGCAGCAGTGCTTTAGGGCTACGCTTTAACCCCGTGCTGTAACTATGATATTCGTTCCAGCAGAGAACTGCTTTTGAGGGCAGCAATAGTGGGCTGGCCGGTACAAAATAGGACGGTTTTGATTTCGGCAATCAGAATTTCGGTCAGTTCGACCAGGGCCGCTTCTGACTGGTCGGCTGCTTTGAGAAAAGGTAGGGCCAGCCCGGCCAGGTCAGCGCCCAATGCCAAGGCTTTAGCCACGTCTAGGCCGTTGCGCAAGCCGCCTGACGCAATCAGCGGCGTGTGGGGTGCGATCGCACCGACTTGACGAATGCACTCAGCCGTAGGCAGCCCCCAGCCTGCAAAGGTATTCCCTAACCGCCGCTGTACCGGATCCTGGGCGCGTTCGCTTTCGACTCGGGCCCAGGAGGTTCCCCCCGCTCCGGCCACGTCAATGGCTGACACCCCCGCGTCAACCAGCTGCCGCGCCTGCGGTCCTGAAATACCGTTACCCACTTCCTTAGCAATCACCGGCACCGGCAGCTGCCGACAGAGCTGCTCAATTTTTTTAAGTAGCCCGCTAAAGTTGGTATCGCCTCGACTCTGGACACATTCCTGCAGCGGGTTGAGATGCAAAATCAGCGCGTCTGCCATTAAACAGTCCACAACCCGCTGGCAGTGCGCCAGTCCGTAGCTGTAGTTCAGCTGTACCGCACCCAGGTTTGCTAGGAGCAGCGCATCGGGGGCATACTCACGCACCGCGAACGTTGCCGACAGGTCAGGATTCTCGACGGCCACCCGCTGGGACCCCACCCCCATGGCCAGCCCAAACTGCTGAGCCGCCTGGGCTAGCCGGATATTGATTTGCTGTGCCTGCGCCGTTCCGCCGGTCATCGAAGAAATCAGCAGGGGGGCCTGGAGGGCGCGCCCCAGGAACTGGGTAGATAGATCCAGATCGGCATAGTCCAGATCGGGCAATGCGCAGTGGCTAAAGCGATACTGCTCTAAACCGGTCGTCACCTGCTGGGCCTGGACATTCTCATCTAAGCAGATGCGCAGATGGTCGGCCTTCCGAATTTGCGTTTGAACAGCACTCACCCTTACACCTCACTCAACAATCTATAGCGTTGGCCACTGCGCCTGGGGCACTGTGCTTAGGGCCGGGGCCTTTCAAGCCCAAAGCGCGATTTGGCTAGCACCTTACTATTTACAGTACGCCCAAGATTGGACCTGAATGCATATATCCAGCTGGTATCTGCTGGCGGATTGCGATCGGCAGGATGCGAGGCGTGTCGATCGCTCATGCGGTTAAATCCTGCCTCAAGTCCTGCAGGGATGGCTGATGAGATTTATCAGCTGGTCAAAACCGGTCAGCAACGCCCTGAGACAGATGACGGATATTCCTACGCGGTTTATCGCAACTTTAAATAAGCGCCAAAGCCGCTACTGTTTGCACTGCCTTACTTCACAGGACTTTTGTCAAATCACCTATCAACTTTGCCAAAATTGAATACCCTAGGGTCCGGATATTAGCGAAGATAGCTGCCAGTTGCCTAAATCTGCGTGGTTTTCACCCGCGAGGCGCGACGGACAATATTCGGATCTTTACCAAAAATTCATCTCGTGGATGGATTGGTTGGGTACATCTTTACGGATATCAAAAGCCTCCGTGGTTATGGTTAAGTCAAGTAAGAAATAATGCACATTTACTCGTATTTATACGGGTTTCTGCTAGCCCAGTCGCCTTTCTTATCGCTCTATGCTGCTAGCCATTTCCTGTCGGGAATCACCGACAGCGGCGTTCGAACTAGTGCATAGTCGTCTCGGCAACTGACAGTGGTGTGTAGTTTTATCCAAGGTTGTAGGTTGAATCGCATGAGCTTCTCAAAGTCTTTGTTATCGTCTAGCGCATTGGCAGGCATTGTCTTTGCCACATCGCTAGTTCCCCTGGCCCTGTTTGGGGCAAAACCGTTGACCGTCCAAGTGGGTCAGCGCCCTGTTTTCTCAGGTCAGCTGCGGGATTTGTCGACGCCTTATCTAGGGCTGGCCGTTTCTGCTAGCGTGGGCGCTGGTTTGGTTGCCCTGGCTATTTCTGGCTGGCGTCAATCGCAACGGCAGGTCAGTCAGGTTGAGCGTCAGCTGGCCGAGCTTGACCAGCAGGTTCAGGAAAAGTCAGCCCTAATTGAAGATCTAGCATTCTCCGAAGCCAAGCTGAAGGCGCTGGGTCTGGAAGTCTTTTTACAGTCAGAGAGTGGTGAGGGTACGCCGTTAACCGCCGCTACCTTACTCCAGTCCGTTGAAGCTGCCAGTGCTCAAAGCCCTCGTCAATCAGAGGTTCTGGCCGTCGCTCAGTAGGTAGGGCGGGTTACCTGAGATAGGTATTTATCTCAGGTAGGCGTCGGGGCTTATTTGGGGTGCCTTTGGGTTAGGGGGGAGCGTGCTAGTCGAGCGAGGCGGGCCCGCCTGACGAGATTCAACGGCATTGTTTAACGCGCCGGGGACGGCTTCCCACTCAGGGGGTGGGATGGTAGCAGTAGTGGTTGCGATCGCATATAGCTCGCCGTCTTCGCTGATGCGTACCTGCCCAGATTCGAACCCAGACTCGTTTTTGTCCAGCTGTTTTCGCAGCGCTGGTGTCTGGCGGCTCGGGTCCAGCGTGGCCATAAAAACAACGTCCGGGTCGGCGACCCAGGGCTGGGGGCTGTAGGCGGCTTCAGCCTGCCAGCGCTCACCCCCACCGGGCTCGGTTTGCAGCAGCTGCAGCTGCACTGACCACCGCCGTTCGTCTACTTTGACCATTTGCCGATCCAGTAAGGCCTCAAAACCTTCAGTATCTGCTGCTGTTTCAGGGCGAACTCGACGCAGGGCAGAAACCGAGATGTCAGTGCCTTTGGGGAAGTTGGCCTGTCCTGAAACCATGTAAGTCCCGAGCTGCGAGGCCGGTTGAACGCTCTCAATCGTGATTGTCTGGCCAACGGAGGCTGATTGACCCGGCAGTCCCAGCGGCAGACCATTGCTTACTGCTTGGCAGCTGGTCAAAAGCAGCGCGCCAGCCATCGCCAGCCCCCACCCAGCCCTTCTCCCATTGAGCGAGCGATGCTTAGACTGCAGGGCGGTGGATAAGCGGTGGGTTAAGGACATCAGCGCCTGAATCATCATCTTTTTGGGCAGCATAGTCTGGAGCAGCGCGTTCAAAGCGGCAGGATCTGTAACAGCATATCGTCAGCTGGCAAGGGCAGGTGGGTAATCGTGCCAAATTGTCCAACGCAGTTGCGTATAGCTGCCGTGTGTCAGTCTGAACAGCGGCGGACCGGTGCCGTCCTTGTTCATTCGTCAGAGCAAATTCGTCTCAGCACTGATTTCAGCGTAAGATCCGGTCATTATCAAAGTGATTCGGCCAAAGAAGGGTAACCGCAGTCGGTTATCGGAGCTGACCAAGCAGGCGCGAGTGGCGGTTCAAAGGGATATGTAGGGCTGGGTTCGTGACTGCATACGGATTTCGCGACTGCATACGGATAATGACGCATACGGGCGTGCAACAGCAGAAGATGTCTACAGCAGTTGATCCGAAGGGAAGTGGGATGAGAAAGAGCCGATTCTGGATGGGCTATCAACGGACAGCAGCCTATGGTGTAGCCGCCGCTATCAACGGTGTCTGGATGGTTGGAACAGTGTCAGCCCTGGCAGAGACACCAGTCGCTACAGCCCCTGTCCCGGTCGATGTCACCCATGCAGAGGCACAACCTACGATGGCTGTCTCGGCAGTACCGATGGCCGCAAACACTCCTCGGCCTGTGAGCGAGCACGACATCCTAGACCCCGTAAGCCTGCTAGATGCGCTGTCGCCGCTTCCTGTTTCCATTGATGTTTCCATGACGTCTGCCGAGGCCGCGACAACTGTAGAACTGGACGCAGCGCAAATCTTGGTCGGTGGCCCACGGGTTGAATATTCTCCAGGTGGCGTTACGTTTCCAGTCAGCGTTACTTTAGCTGACAGCGCTGTTGCCGATCCGACCGCTCCGTTTGTCTTTGTACCCGAGACCGCTTCAGTGTCGTCCGATCCAATGGCACCGCTAGTCGAGCCAGGCGCTAACCGGCTATCTCCCCCCATTGATGACAGACTGGCACCGCTGCCCCTCCCCGGCGAGTCCGTAGCAGTCGACGAAGAACCGGCCTCGTCAGCTACACGGGCCGCTTCCTCGGATACGGCAGGTCCATCCGTAGCTGATTCTCCTGCGTCGGGGCTGCCGCCTACCTCAATGGCGGCACCGCTGCAGGCAGGTGGGCCACTGACGCCCCCCTCTCTCAATCTGCAGGGGGCCATCATTCAAATCGGAGATGACTTTTCAGCTCGTGCCCGGTTGCGGGGTTACTACTACCTCTCTTCAAACGTATTGGCTGGCGCAACGGTTGATTTGACAACGGGCGAAGCCTTTTCAGATACGGACAGCACCGGGCTGAGTATCAACGAACTTTATCTGGCTGCTTCACCCAGCGGTGCGCCTAATCTACGCTTTGTTGTGGGTCAGCTGGATTTAACGTCCTATTTTGATCGCAACAGCTTTGCCAAGGACAGCCTGACCCACTTTTTTAATCCGGTCTTTCAGACGAATCCGTCACTGGCCGCCACGCAAATTCAGTCTCAGCCCGCTGCGTTGGTTAGCTGGCGAGCGATGGACAATCTGACGCTTAAAGCAACGACCTTCTCATCGGGCGGTATTGAAGATTTTTCCATTGATGGGTTTGCTGGCGAAGTCGGGGTTCGATTCGGTGATTTGATTTTGCGTGGGACCTATGCCTCAGCGACTGATGCGGGTGAACGAACGAGTTTTCCTGAGATTTTTCAAACGAATCGGGGCAACGGCATTTTTGGGACCCTACCCGGCGATCGTGAAGTCGCTTACGGGGTCAATGCTGAGTGGTATGTGCCTGCGCTTAATTTGGGTCTGTTTGGCCGTTACGGCTACCACGAAAACCAGGCGCTAGACCTGTCGGCTGAGACCTACAGCGGGGGCCTCAACCTGTTTGATGTCTTCATGGCGGATGACCGACTGGGTGTCGGCTATGGGTGGGGGCTATCGAACGACTCGCTGCGTGAGGATCAAGGCGGCGATACGCCCGACGTGTTTGAAGTGTTCTACGATGTCCGGTTGGCGCCGAATATTCGCGCGGCGGTGGATTGGCAGCAGCGCAACGGCTTCTCAGAGACCTACATCGGTGTCCGGGTGCGAGCCGATGTGGAATTGCTGAATCCTTAGGAGAGGCCCCAGAAGATGCAATGCGAAGGCAGAGATGGGCAGGCAACAGGTCCAGGCGTGATGTCTGAAGCAGGGATACTTCCCATCAGCAGGTATGTGAGGTGACAAGCATGGGCTGGCAAACACGAGCATTGATTGCGGCGACGCTGGCGGGACTGGCAGCGTCGGGACTGAGTCCGATGATCGTTCAGGCGCAGACACTGCCGCCGCTACAGACGACGGCCCTACCCCGAGAGGTCCAGCTGGGCTACCAGCGGTTAGAGGCCGGCCGGGTAGAAGAAGCCATTACGCTATTTCAGCAGGCGCTGCGGACCAACCCCAATCAAACGGAGGCCGTCCTGGGTCTGGCTATTGCCTATCGGCGGGCAGGGCAGGATGCTGAGGCCTTTGATACCTACCAGCGGGTACTGACGCTGGACCCTGACAACGTGATGGCGCTGTCAGGTTTGGGCGTACTGGGTGGATTTCGACCCGAGTGGCAGCAGGCTGGCATTGAAGCGCTGACCCGGTTGCTAGCGTTGCAGCCCAACAATCTGGAGGCGCTGAGCCAACGGGCACTGCTGCTGTTTTATCAGGGCCAGTTTGGCGCTGCGATCGCAGACTACGAGCAGGTACTGGCCCAGCCTCCGGTAACCGACAGCGCCCTGATTGGGGCGGCCCAGGTCTATGCCTACGGGGGGCGCTACCGCGAGGCCATCGACCTATTTGAGCAGTATCAGCAGCGGGGGGCCTCCCTGACGGGCTACGAAGCGATGGCCTTTGCCTTTGCCCTGCGGCAGAGCGGCGACGCGGCCGCGGCCATTGAGGTTCTACTCCCTCAGCTAGCCGAAATTGACCCGATTCCGGCACCCGCCGATCCGCTGCAGCTAGAGCTCCGCAGTGCCCTGGCTGCCGCCTACGCTGCCAACGGCCAGACCACTGCCGCGCTGGCGGTGATTGCGCCCCTGCAGGGCCGTCCGGAGGCGCGGCTGAGCTTGGCCAGGGCCCTCAACGAAGTGGCCCGCTACAGCCGTGACGAAGCCGTGGCGACAGAGTCCATCATTGTCTATCAGCAAATCTTGGCCGACCCTGAGCTGACGGTGGGCACCGCACGAGAAGTGGCAGAAGCCCTGAGCGCCTACCCTGACCAGCAGATGACTACCTTGGCGATCTATCGGCAGCTGGCCGCCGCGAACCCCAATGACGTTAGTCTCTACGTGCAGCAGAGCGTCTGGGAACGGCGGCTGGCTGAAATTTCAGCGGTGGAGCTGCGCCAACGGCTGCAGCCATTGGTCGAAAACTTGCCTGACGACCCCTCTCAGCTGCGCTATCTGGCCCAGGCGCTGGTTCAGCTAGATCCGCCGGATGTTGAGCTGTTTGAGCTATACGCCGCGCTGGCCGATCGTACCGAGGTTGACTTTTTGGACTTCCGGCTGGCTCAGCTTTATTTACAGGCCCAGCAGCCAGAACCCTCGCGGGTTGTGCTCAGTCGCTATGCTGACGCCGATACGGCAGACGAAGCCACCCTGTTTTTACTGTTGGCCGAGCTGGAACGTCAGGAAGGCAATACCGAGTCCAGCGCGGCCCGTTATCAGCTATTGATTGATCGCTATCCCGAACGCACCGACATTGTGGTGGGGGCGCTGCAGGGGCTGGCCGGTCTCAAAGAGGGTGAGGGTCGAGTGGAAGAAGCCATTGCGCTCTACGACCGAGCCATTGCGCTGAGCCCTGACCCTGCTAAACCGCTGGGTCGTGCCAGCATTGCTTACCGGGGTGGGCTGATGGCTGAGGACAGTGCGATCGCACTGCTCAATCAGTGGCTCACGACGCAGCCCGCTAGCAACACTCCCCCCGAGCTGTTTAGCCTGGTTGCCAGCCTGCCCCCGGATGCGAGCCGGAGCGAGCTGTACGAGCGGCTGTTGGTGGTCAACCCCCGTTTCCTGCCGGTCCGCCTCCGGCAGATTCAGGTCGTTGCCCAGCAAGATCCCGAGGCGGCTCAGGCGCTGGCCGCTGCCGTTGTTGCGGCCAATCCTGACGTTTTTGAGGGCTACCTGCTACAGGGGCAGATTGCCCAAGATGTGGATGATTTAGACGGTGCCAGTCGCGCCTATCAGGCCATCCTGGAGCTCGATCCTGACCAATCAGACGCGCTCATTTCCCTGGGCGGGGTTCGCTTTGCCCAGCGCCGCTATCAGGACGCCCGGCGACTGTACGATCGGGCGCTGGTCGTGGCTCCAGACAATCTCGGTCTGCGGCGGGCCTCTGCCAGCCTGACAGCGGCCCTTGACCGACCCATCGCTGCCCTGAATGAGCTGGAAGCGCTGCAGATTGACCTGGCTGCCAATGGCTATCCCAGCGCGGCTGTGGCCCAAGAGCGGCGGCGCATCCAAGAAAACCTGCTGCGACAACGGGGCTTTCAGCCCGAATGGGAGCGCTACTAATGATGGTGTTTCGGGGGCTGGTTGACCCTCGCGCCGGTGCCAGTGATGCTGATTATCCGACGCCTGCTGCCGTTCGCCGGGGGGGCAGTTGGGCTGCTCATCTGATTGGACTGATCGCGGTTGTCGGGTTGTGGGGCTGTCCTCAGCCGACGTCTAACGCGCGCCCCGCTGAAGCCAACCCGTCTAATCGCCCTGCTACGGTCCTCCAAACGACCAATCGAACCCCTGAACCGTTGGATCCGTTCTTTTTTGAGGAGAGCTGGCAGCAGTATCGACAGCGGTTCATTCAGGCGGACGGTCGCGTCATTGATTGGGAAACTGACGACCAGCGCACCACCTCAGAAGGCCAGGCCTACGCGATGCTGCGAGCCGTGATGATTGACGATCCTGCCACCTTTGAGCAGGTGCTGCGCTGGGGGGAGAACAACCTGTCTCGCCTAGATCGTGACGGCCAGCCTCTGGATCGGCTGTGGGCCTGGAAATGGGGGCCTAGCGAAGATGAACAGTGGGGCATCACCGACCCCAACTTCGCCAGCGATGCAGACATTGATGTTGCCACCGCGCTGATTTTGGCCGCGCGCCGATGGAATCGAGCTGATTATTTAGATCTGGCGCAGCTCAAGCTGACGGATATCTGGACCTATTCCACCCTGACCACTGGCCAGCCCCACGGGGGCCGCTATCTGCTACCGGGGCCACTAGCGGCCTTTTCGCCGACGGCCGACACGGTCTATCTCAATCCCTCCTACCTGGCACCCTATGCCTTTCGCCTGTTTGCCCAGGTCGATCGCGATCGCGATTGGCTCAGCCTGGTCGATAGCAGCTACGACGTGCTCACCGCCTCTGCAGCGCTGTCAGCTCAATCTTTGCCCAGCAACTGGGTCGTCTTTGAGGTGACGACCGGTGACTATCGCCCGGTTCCGGACGATGCCCCGCTCCAATCTATCTATGGGTTCGATGCCTATCGAGTCTGGTGGCGGGTTGGGCTAGATGCTGCCTGGTTTGACGCCCCTGAAGCCAGGCAATACTTGCAGCAACACCTACCAGCCTTGGTCGAACGGTGGCAGCAGCAACGATCGATTCCTGCAGAGATTGGGCTCAGGGGCGAGACCTTGACCGAGTTTGAATCCACCGCGCAGTATGCGATGCTCTACGGGGCACTTTTGCAGGTACAGCCTGAGGCTGCGCAGACGCTACGCGACCAAAAGCTGCTTCCCGCTTATCGAGACGGTTTTTGGGACAGCTCTTCGGCTTATTACACCCAAAATCTAGCCTGGTTGGGGCTTTTCCCGCCCGAATGGGTTTCAGCGGATTGGCTGAAGCCATCATCTTGAACGATTAGTCAATTTAGGAAGAGTTCTAGGTTCCTTTATGTTTTCTCCTGGATATCTGCTCCGGCAGCTCCGTCTGCGCCGTTCCTACCAGCGTTTGCTAGTGGGTTTACTGGGCCTATTACTCTGTCTCGGATGGGGGGTGCTCGGCCCTGCTGCCGCCGCCCCTCCGCCGGTTCTCGTTGCTGCTGTTCCTGATATGGAGCTGGCCCAGGCCACCCCAGGCGAGACAGTCCCAGGCGAGACAGTCCCAGCCGAGACAGTCCCAGCCCAGCCTGCGACCACCTCTCCTGAAACGGTCACCCCCGACGGCGCAGCAGAGGACGACCCGGCAGAGAACGACCCAGCTGAGGCGGCTGCCAGCCCCAACCAATACGTGCTGGCATTCAACCGCAGCCCGGTCGTCGGCAACCGGCTACGCCTCACCGGCATCTATCCAGAGACCCGACTGGGATTCACCCGACCCAAGAACTGGGAGATTCAGTCGGCAACCGCTATCATTCGCTATCAGCACTCCCCTTCGCTATTGGGCGATCGCTCCTTTCTTACTGCCCGCGTCAACGACACCAGCATCGGCAGCGTAGCCCTCGATGCGCCCGAGTCTCAGCTAGTTGAAGCGGTGTTTGAAATACCACCCGAGCTCATTCAAGACTTCAACGACATCACGCTATTCGCCGAGCAGCAGACCTCAGCCTCCTGTACTAACCCCTCTGACCCGACGCTTTGGACAGAGGTTATGCCGGATTCTAAGCTGATTTTGAACTATACGCCCCAGCCGGTGTCGCTTGATTTCAGCCAGTATCCCTATCCATTTATCGACACCCTCAACCTGGAGCCGAATCGACTCGCCTATCTCAAACCCACCACCCTGGATACGCAATGGTTGACCGGTCTGGCGCAGCTGCAGACCGTAACCGGGCGAATGGCGGCCTTCAGCGAACTGTCCACTCAGCTAACCGACACGACGGATGGACTGCGTTACAACGACGGCCTGGTCATCTTAGGGACGCCTACTGAGCAGCCCATTCTGGCCGAACTGGATGTCCCCTTTGCGTTGGAGTCCGGTGAATGGCGAGACAGTCAGGGAGCGCCGGTTGCGGGTGATGTCGGGGTGCTGATGCTGACTCGCTTGCCCCAGGGCAGCCCGGTTTTAGTCGTGACAGGAAACCAGCCTGAAGGTGTTGCCAAAGCCGTGCAGTCGCTGGTGCAGTCGCCCAATCGGCAACTAGGAACCGGACCGGCTGTCTTGGTCCAGACAGTCTCCGAGCTGCCGTCCCCGGAACCTCGGCAGTGGCCGGGTTATCTACCCACTGATGAGACGTTCTCTCTACAGAAACTCACGTTGACCAATGGCGAGTCGATTCCTGAGAGCATCATGGTCCGCGGGATTGACCCCCAACCCATTCGATTTAACTTCAAGGCCTTGCCCAACGATCGGTTTGTGCGTGGGAGTACGATGACGCTGGACTATAGCTACAGTCCCCAGATCAATCCCCGGACCTCTGCAGTTGAGGTCAAGCTAGACGGTACCACCGTCGCGGCTAAGCGGCTAAAGGGGCGTGGCGGCAACCACGAACGCTTTAAGCTAGAGCTCCCCGGCGAGCTGATTCGGTCTGACACTGCAATGGAAGTGCAGTTTGTCTTACAGCCCCGTGAGACGGCACTGTGTGGCCTATCGTCCGACGACCAGCTCTGGGGGGAGGTGCATAACGATACTCAGTTCTCGCTTAACCGGGGTGTGGCTGCCGAAATCCCTGACCTCGGTCTGTTTCAAACGGGGTTTCCGCTGACGATGCCCCAGGATCTCTCCCAGGCGGCCATCGCGCTGCCCGATGCCCCCAGCGACAGTGATTTGGAAACCTTGCTGGCGTTGAGCGAGCGATTTGGGCGGCTGACCCAGGCCGATTCTGTCAAGCTGGTAGCCTATCGAGCCAGCGACATTCCCCCCGATGAGAAAACCGAGAAGCACTGGGCGGCGATTGGTCTGCGAGACCGCTTTCCTCTTCAAGAGGTGTTTGCTCAGGGGAGCTTTGAGCTGGCGTCCGACCAGTCTCGTCAATGGCAAGACACCCAGCTGCAGCCCCTGGTTGATAACCAGGGGCTGGTCCAGGCGGTGGTTTCGCCCTGGAATGACGAGCGCATGGTGGTGGCTTTTACCGGCCAGACAGATGTAGGCATGGCAGAGACTCGCAACCTGCTGCAGTGGGACCAGCTGTTTTATCGGCTCGAAGGCGATACGGTTCTACTGGGTCGCAATCAGCCTAATCCGTCTCGGTTTGATCCAGGGGACTACAGCTTTTTGACGCTATCGCGGGCCAGGACGGTCCAGCTGACCCAGGTGAACTGGGTGCAAAGGCTGATGAACTGGCTGCAGGCCTACTGGTTACTGGTTCCCTTCGGAACGGTCCTGATTGCCCTGTTGCTCTACGGCATTTCCCAGCTTTACCTCAATCGTGCGGCCCAGTACAGGAGCGAGTAGATGATGCAGACACCCTATTCCCAGAGCGGTACCGAAGCCGCCCGTCCTGACCTAGCCAGTTCTAACTTAGCGGGCAACGGCCTAGGCGGCTGGCTGCTGCGCTGGCCGCAGTGGCTGGCCCGCCTGTTGCCTGGCAATCGCCCACTGCTACTATTTCTGGTGGGTTTGCTGATGGCGCTGTCGCTACCGCTGATTGTGGTGCCGCTGACGATTTGGCAGCAATGTGTGGTAGCGGTGATGCTGATTGCCCTGGGCTGGGGCATTGTGCGCCTGGAGCAGCGCCAGAGCCAGCAGCAGGCGAGCGAGTATCTGCATCTGTTACTGGCCTGGCTCAGCGTTGTCACGACGCTCCGATACTTTTACTACCGGACCGCCTACACGCTCAACCTCGATGGCTGGGTCAATGGTTTCTTCAGCCTGCTGCTCTACGCCGCCGAAATCTATGCCATTGGCACCCTGGTTCTGGCGTATTTTCAAACCCTCAAGCTGCGAGAACGGCAGCCCGTTGACCTGAGTCAGTTGGCTACCGACCAGTTGCCCCCGGTCGATATCTACATTCCGACCTATAACGAAGACGTCGAAATCGTTCGCAAAACTGCGCTAGCTGCCCTGGCCGTGGACTATCCTGCCGAGAAAAAACAGGTTTACATTCTCGACGACGGGCGGGCGCCCAAGTACCGCACGCGCCGTAACCGTCTCCATCAGATGTGTGCCGAACTCGGTTGCACGCTCCTCACGCGAGACAACAATGACCATGCCAAGGCGGGCAACATCAACACTGCGCTCCAGCGGACCCAGGGCGATCTGATCTTAATCCTCGATTGCGACCACATCCCTACGCGGGAAATTTTGCAGCGGACGGTGGGGTTCTTCAAAGACCCTAAAGTTTCGCTGGTCCAAACACCTCACTGGTTTTACAATCCCGACCCCTTCGAGCGGAACCTGCTGACCGAAGGCCGGATTCCGGTGGGCAACGAGCTGTTTTACAAGATTTTGCAAAAGGGCAACGACTTTTGGAACGCTGCTTTTTTCTGTGGTTCGGCCGCTGTGATTCGGCGCGACCATCTGATAGAGGTGGGCGGCATTGCCACCGAAACGGTTACCGAAGACTGCCATACGTCGCTACGGCTGCACTCTTTGGGCTACAAGTCGGTCTACTACGACAAGATTATGGTGGCCGGTTTGGCCCCTGAAAAGTTCTCAGCCTACGTCGGTCAGCAGGTGCGATGGGCCAGGGGCATGGCGCAGATTCTGCGGCTAGAAAACCCCTTGTTCAATCGTAAGCTCAACCTCAGCCTGCCGCAGCGACTGTGCTATCTCTCGGCGACCTCCCACTTCTTCTTTGGGTTTCCCCGGTTGATGTATGCGATCGCACCGATTCTCTACCTGCTGTTTGGCATCAATCTGGTGCGTGGTTTAGGGGTTGAAACCGTTGCCTATGCGCTGCCCCACATTGTCCTGGCCCTAAACGCCAACTACATCACCTACAAAACCGTCCGGTATTCCTTCTGGAATGAAATCTTTGAGTATGCTATGGCCTTCCAGGACGGCCTGGTGACCTGTCTGGCGCTGCTAAACCCTAAGCTGGGCAAGTTCAACGTTACCGATAAGGGGGTTTCGATTACCGAACGGAGCTTTGACTGGGAGTCAGCCCGGATTTCAGTGGTGATCACGGCCCTACTGCTGCTGTCGCTGTTTGCTGTTCCCTTTCGCATTCTGCTGCAGCCAGAAACGGCTGAGGCCGTCTTTATTAACGGCTTCTGGAGCGTTTTCAACTTGCTACTGCTGCTGGCGGCGCTGGTCGTTGCCCTTGAGCAGCCGCAGCTGCGACGGACCCACCGGCTCCAGCGGCAGCTGGCGGTTACCCTGCACGGTTCCCAGCAACGCACCTGGCAAGGACAAACCCTCGACATCAGCGAAAGCGGTGCCCGGATTGGCCTGTCATCCTGGCCAAACTTAGCCGATCGGGTGGACCTGGAAATCCAGGGAGATTCCGATCGGCGGGTGGCGCTCACGGCTGAGGTGATTCGGGTTGATCCGGTGAGCGATCGCGACGTGGTTGTCTCCGTTGACTTTACCCAGCTCACCCAGGCTCAAATGGACGCCCTCGTCCTCGTGCTTTACTCGGATGTCGGGACCTGGTATTCCCAGGCGCGCAATATTATTGACAGACCGCTGGCGTCTTTGACCTTTATTGCGACGGCCCTGCGTCGGGCTTTCAAAACCCCACAGCCAGCCCAGCGGATGGAAGTCTACAAACAGATATCAGCTGTGGCCCGCCTATACCACAACGGTCGCTTCTACACGGGGCTTGCAACCGCGATGAACTCCAGGCAGCTGCAGCTGCAGATCGAGGGACTGGTCCCCGAAGATTTGCAGGTTGTCCAAAAGGCGAATATTCCGCTGGGTCTGGTCCTCAGTCAAACGGCCCAATCCTCTGAATCCACTCGGTTACTGGTGAAGCTGGCAGACATCAAACGGGTGGAGGCAACGGCAACGGGGAGTCCCCAATTGCCTCGTCTACAGCTCGATCTCACCTTTCCTAAGCCCCTGGACGATCGACAGGGCGATGCGGTTCGGCATTTGCTCAATACGCTGGAGTAGCCTGGCAAGTGGTCCACAGTCGAAAACTGCCAGTTGACCTAGCGAAATAGCTGGACCTGGTCCCGACCATCCACGCTGCTGAGGAGAACTTTGACCACCTCTTCCCGTGCGGTCGGCAGCTGTTTTCCCGTGAAGTCTGGGTGAATAGGCAGCTGCCGATGACCGCGATCGATCAGTACGGCCAAGCGCACCAACTCGGGTCGTCCATAGTCAAGGACAGCGTTGAGCGCTGCTCGAATTGTCCGACCGCTGAAGATCACATCATCAACCAGCACCACCGTTTTCCCCGACAGATCGAAGGGAATCTCGGTTTTGGCCGGGGTTCGCACCCCAATCTTGTCAAGGTCGTCCCGGTAGAAGGTGATATCCAGTGCCCCTACGGGAACGTCGACCGATTCCAGGCGCTTGAGCTGTTGGGCAATCCCATGGGCTAGGGGGACACCCCGCGTATGGATGCCCAGTAGTACCAGGTCCGAAAGCGGTTCGGTGCGCTCAATAATCTCTGAGGCGAGACGATTAAGCGTCCGGCGCATGGCTTCAGCCGACAGAATTTCAACCATTGTTCCAATCAGGCGGTCTTGCAAGCATAGCTTTGGCCTATATCGGTTTCTATTATGTCAAGGTAACGGCTCGAAGACCTAGCATTAACACCATGGCCCCTAACCACAGATACAAACTCCATCGAGTGAGGCGGAGGGCACGGTGGACAGTTGCTGTGGTAATCGGATGCTGCGCGTCTCCTAGGTAAGGCTTGAAGGTTCGCTGGCCCTGATAGTGATTCCACCCGCCCAGTTGGATTCCTAACGCCGCCGCATAGGCGCACTCGCTCCATCCCGCGTTGGGGCTAGGGTCAGCGCGGGCATCACGGTAGCACAGCCGCCATAGGTGAACGGGACGACGAGACAACAGCGCCAAGGTCCCGACGACCAAGCGACAGGGCAGCCAGGTCAGGCCATCTTCCAGTCGGGCGCTGAACCAGCCCAGGTAGGTGTAAGGGGCACGGCGATAGCCCACCATTGAATCTAGGGTGCTGGCTGCCTTGTAGGCCATGGCCAGGGGCGCACTGCCCACGCCCAATAGCGCACCTAAGGCCGCATAGAAAAACGGTGCCAGCACGCCATCGGTGGCATTCTCACTGACGGTCTCGACCACAGCCCGCAAGACGGCTGACGTGTCTAGCCTGTCGGTATCTCGCCCGACATAGCGGGCCAACCGTTGCCGAGCCGCCGGTAGATCGGACTGTTGTAGCGGTTCCAGCACATCCTTGGCCGCATCCCGCAAGCTGCGCTCAGCCAGGCAGCTCGCGACCCAGATCGTCTCTAGCCCGATGCCCGCCAGTTCGCTCCAACGGCTAACCCACAGGAGGGTAAATGCCGTCAGGCCACCGCTGCCTAGGATGAGTATCAACGCTAGCCCCCCCCCCCATAGCCGCTGGGCCAAGGGCGACGAGGTCCAGCGGAGGCCCAGCCGACTCCCTTGTTGAATGAACCCGCCCATGACCTGTACCGGATGGGGCCAGTGCCAGGGGTCGCCTAGGGCGGCGTCTAGCCCGACCGCTAGCACCAGTACCAGCGCGGGCCGCATGGCTTCAATCGTGCTCACCTAAGTCGCCAGGATTCTATTGCATCTGCCCCTTTGCTTGAACCCCCGATTATGGCTGAACCCCTTATTCCATAACGCTCTGGGACTGCAGTTGATGTCTTGATCAGCCATTCGACTGTTATGGGCCACAGAATTCTAGGCCACAAAAGTCTAGGCCACAGAATTCTAGACCACAAAATTTGTCTCTTCTCCCTGGGCCGCCTGCCAGCTGCGCGCGTCGTAATACAGCTCTTCTAGAGAGATACTGTAGAGTGATTCCTTTAACTTTTGGTGTAGCCGCTGCCAGAGCGTCACCGTGACCCAATCTTCGGCTTGATTTAAGGCCTGAGTCGAGGGATAGGCCGGTTTTAGGAGGGCGGTTGATTCTCCGACGGCATCTAGAATTTGCCCCAGTGAAATTTGAGCTGGGGCCTTGGCCAAGGCGTACCCCCCTTGGGGACCGCGCACCGATTTAACCAGACCGGCCTGGCGAAGCGCAATGAGTAGCTTTTCTAGATAGGGGGCCGGTAGTGCCTGTCGTTGGGCAATTGCCCGAACGCTGGCAAGCTGCCCCGACGGCTGCAGGCTCAGATCGAGCATTGCTTTCACACTGTAATGGCTGCGGGTAGTCAGCTTCATCGTCAAAAAGGCAGCGTCGGCACGGTAAAGTTGGGCTCAAGAATACCGCTGATGTTCTCGACACATTTGATTACGCTTGACCTTGATTGTGTTTTGGAGCGGCGTTATTATTAGCAACGCTATGAACAGAAGCGCCACTGTTTTTGACGGTTGCTTCACAATTACCCTACCGTCAGCAGGTGATTTTAATCAACTTATATGGAAGGGGCTCAATAGGCTGCAAAAAGGGGCTCTATTCGGTGTAATATTTTGCTGAATGCAGGCTGGATTTAGCGAATAGGGATGAGTAATATCAGACATTCATCTTAATTCCACAAAAATACCGAGTTTTGAGTAGTCCATTCAGCTTGTATATTGATTTTATCCTATTGATTAATGGGTATATTGATAACTGTGATTCGGGCCTTTCGGTCACCTCGAATCGATTGATCAACCGCGCTCTTAATTCAAACGGGTTTGTTGCCTGAGTGGAGCCGTTGAGCAGGGCGCGGCAGTGCGTCTATCTTTAACGGGTTAGCGTGTCTGGCTTATTTTCGGCTATCTAAAAGTGTTTGCTGTTCGCTTTAGGTCGTCGCAACAGACCCTTTTATATAAACATCGTCTTAGTTTAGAGAACTGCGTGAATGGCTAAAGATATCGTCAAAGAACCCCTTGCCGGCAAAGCCTTACTCAAGAAAGTAAAAGATCTCGAGCAGGCCTCAAAGGAAGAAAAGGCCAAAGCCTGTGGCTACTATACGATGACCAAGAAAGGCGTCGTTAGAGTCAATATGATGAAGTTTCTGAATGCGCTCATCGAAGCAGAAGGAATTCAGCTAGACAGTACCCAGACCGCCAACGGCAGAGGTGGACGCAGCGCAAGCTATCGCATCACGGTACAGGCAAACGGCAACTTGTTAATCGGTTCAGCCTATACTCGGCAGATGGGGCTGCAGCCGGGCGATGAATTTGAAATTTCACTGGGTCGTAAGCACATTCAGCTAAAGCAGATTGACCCTGACGGGGAGGAATTTGACGAAGAGGAATAGCGGCCCGCCCGCATCTCGGACCCGCTTTTCAATATCCATTCTTTCAACATCTATTTCAGCCAACATCGAAAGATGCCAGCGCTACATTTGGCAAGCGAGCGGTAACCTCAGGTGGCAAACTGGGTAGGCTGGCTGTGAGATTCGGTGGCGGAGCGGTCACCGTCCCATCATCATTGCCCGCTCAATGGGGTGCCGGAGAGACAGATGAGCTTACCAGTTGTACTTGAGATTGCGTTGGGGTTGGTTTTTATCTACCTGACGCTGAGCCTGATTGCCAGTGAGCTACAGGAGATTATTGGCACCGTTTTTCAGTGGCGCGCTGAGCACCTCAAGTACTCCATCGAATCGTTGCTGGCCGGGAAGGGACAGGGGGAGCAGGGCGCGGCCAAACAGCTGGCGGACCGACTCTATGCCAGTCCCCTGATTCGCGATCTCAACTACGAAGCCAAGGGGCCATTTGCCCAGCTTCTACGCCGGGGACTCCATGCCATTGGCGGGGTTTACCGATTTGTCACGCGCGCACGTAACGTGTTCGGCAATCAAACGAGCGGGCCGTCCTACATCCCGGCGGAAACGTTTGCCGCTAGCCTGCTCGAAAATCTGCAGTTGGAGCAGCTGCAGGGCGTCCTGGCCCAGTCTCGGCTGCGTCAGTTTATCCGAGACCGGGTGAGTATTCCGGTGAGCGAAACGGTTGCCGATCTCAAAGCCAGTTTGGGCAACGAAGAAACGCTGAGTGCCGAACTGCGTCATCTGGAAACGGCGCTGGGGCAGATTTATGCTGACTACCAGGGGCAGCGGGTTGATTTGATCCGCACGCTCGATCGGGTCATGGCTCAGCTGGAAGAATTTGCTGAGCTGTCGGCCCAGGCGCTGCCTGCTCGCGACCCGCTGACAGATACTTTTTTACGGCGGATTCACTACCTCCAGTTGGGACTGATCGGCAAACTGGATACGGTGGAGATCTGGGCTCAAAAGATCCAGCCTACCCTGCAGGATTTGCTTCAATTGCTCGATCAGCAAAGCCCGATTTATCAGGAAGTCAATCGCATTGCCACCCAGGAAGGCGGCATTGCCCGGGCCCTCCTAGAGCAGCTGCGGGATCAGAGTATTCCGCTACCGCTGCGGGAGAGCCTGATTACCCTGGCGGAGCAGGCGCAGCTCAAGGTTGCTAACGTTGACAGTAGCCTTAGCCAACTCCAGATAGAAATCGAGTCCTGGTTTGACCGGGCGATGGAGCGGGCTAGCGGCGTTTACAAACGCAACGCTAAGGCGGTTGGGCTGCTGATGGGGTTTGCGATCGCAACCCTCGTGAACGCCGATACCTTTTACATGATCAGCCGCTTGGGCGTTGACCAGGCGATCCGCAGCAGCGTCGTTCAAACGGTTGAGCAGCTCAATCCACAGACGCTGGAGTCACTCTCGGCCGACCTGGCTTTAACCGAGGCTGAAACCCCAGCTGCGGCAGACAGCCAGGCCGAAGCCGAACTCGCGCCCCTGGCTCAGGAACTCAAAGGCCTGGGTGACGCGGTTCAGCAGACCCTGTCCCAGTACCCGCTGCCCCTGGGCCGTACGGACATCATTCTCGATGCCCAGGAAGACGCCGAGGCCGACTGGCCCCTTCCCGTCCCACGGCGATGGCTGGGTTGGCTGGTAACGGGCATCGCCATCTCCATGGGGTCCGGTTTTTGGTTTGATTCGCTGCGGCGGGTGATGTCGGTTCGCACGTCTGGCAACAAGCCCTCGGAACGCGCCCAATAACCGACGCTAGCCCCTCAGCCTCAACCGGCCACGACGACATCGGCGATTGGCAGCCAGAGAATAAATAGCGTACCCGGTGAGTCGGTCGGGTTACGGTTCGCTAAAACCAGGGGGGGTATCCAGGCCTGGGCCGCCGCTGATAGGGGAGAGATCAGCTCAATCCGTCCCTGCATCTGGGCGGCTAGATCCTGGGCGATTGCCAATCCCAGACCGGTGCCTGGAATGTCGCTGTTGGCCTGAATCCCCCGATAGCTCCGCTCAAACAGGTGGGGCTGATCCTCAATTGGAATGCCGGGCCCGGTATCGCCAATGGCAATGCCGATCTGCCAGGCCGTCGGTGCGGGCGCATTCACCTGGAGCCATACCCAATCGTCCGGGCGAGCGTACTTCAGCGCGTTGTCGAGGAGGTTGCCTGCCATTTCTTCTAGGGCTTGGGCATCGACCTCGACCCCCAGGGTGGCCTCAGGCAGCCCTGCGTAAAAATGCAGCTGCCGCTCGCTCGCAAGGGCCTGACCCAGGGTGGCCAGGGGCTCTAGCAGCGGCAATAGGGGCTGGGGCGTAATTTGTAGCTGGTGCCCCAGCCCCCCTGGCAGCTGCCGGGGGGCGGCAGCGGGTTGCGTTGCCGCTGAGGGGGGCAGCCGCGTTTCCGGCTCTGTCAACGGCGTCCAATCCCCAGCCGACCGGTCGGCATCGCCCCGATCCACCGCATCGTCAAAATCTTCGACTAATGCCGCTAGCCGTTCACTTTCGCGCACGATACTGGTCGCTACAGAATAGTTCGGATCTTCGGGCGAGAGCCGACGCCGCAGCAGCTTACCGAAGGTGCCCAGGGCCGTCAGTGGATTGCGAAACTGGTGGAGTAAGTTGTGAAAGATTTCGGACTGCTGCCCCTGAATCTGATGTTTGGCCCGTAGCCGCTGCTGCAGCCACTGATTTTGACGCTCCAGCACATAGCCAGCGGCCACGCCATCGGCCACCTGCTGGAGCTGTCGCCGCTCGTCTCGCCGCCACTGCCGCTCGTGGTGGACAATCACCATGGCCCCCACAACCGTTTCCTGGTGAATGAGCGGGAGGACCAGCTGTCGCTCTGACGGGGCTTGATCAATTTCGCTTTCTGGCTCGCCGCTGGGCGCGCTTTCTGGCCGCCTCAGGGTGGGCGGGGCATGGGCACTGGCCCGCTGCTCGAATCGGTCAGTCGCGGGCTGCCAAGGGGGTAAAACTGCCTGCCCTTCGGCATCGGGCAGGGCCAGTGGCGCAGTCACCTCGGCGCTGGACTGCGGATAGCGAAAAATAGGGACAAAATTAGGCGGGGTTGCTGCTGCCGCCTCAGTGACATAGACAACTGCCGAAAGCGCACCTAGGGTCTGATTCAGTAGCTGCAGCTGCGACTGACACAGATCGATAAAGGCTGAGCTGGCGGCGATAGGCATAAGTTCGTTGAAAGAAAAGCTATTTTGCTGACAAAGTATAACTTTTTGTCAAGAATCCACTGCAGCTAGAGAAAAAGAACGACGCCTATGAGTGATGAAGCCCACTCATTCTAACGCTGCCAGCTAACCCAATAGCGGGGTTAAGAGAAGTTGAAAATCTAAGTTACTCCGGCTATACTTTGCAGGGTCTGCTGGTTTTGTAACGACCACTACAACTCATTGGTGGGCGGTAGACATGACGGCAGACATTGAGACGTATTGATCAATACTCAAGGGAGGTTAGGAAACTTGGCACGGAGACGCAAGCGGAAAAGTCGTCGTCGTTTAGAAGGACGTCGCATTTTAGAAGCGGTCCCTCAGTACAGTATCGAAAGCGGTGCTGAGAAGCCAGTGACAGCTGCACGTAATTTTATCCATGCAGAAGGGATTGCCCCCCCGGCCCTGCTGCTGGTTAAGCGAAACGAACACACCACAGACCGCTATTTTTGGGCTGAGAAAGGATTGTTTGGTGCCCAGTACGTTGAAGAGAATCACTTCCTCTTCCCCAGTCTGAGAGTGCTGATGGGCGAGGACGCCGAGGAAGTCGTTCTGACTTAAGCTCAGCATTGGACCCGAGGCCCTGGACACGGGTTCGGGGCGATGGATCGGGCCCAACAGCACCCAAAGACCGGATAAAAAGACGACACAAAGCGGGAGGCCTGGTTCAGGTCTCCCGCTTTGTTATGGGTAGGTTTGCGGCCATCTGAATAATTTCGTCGCGGTGCCCCTTGAAGGTCAGTTCGGCCTGGGGACGCTCGGCGCTGTCAGCCCCATTCCCATCGGAGACCTCAGCATCAGCCACCCTGAAGGCGATGGCCTCCTCTCGCCCGGCTCGTTGCCAGTAGAACAGAACGGCCAGGGGTGCGATCGCAACCAGCCCTAAAAACCAGACGGACTGCTGCGGAAACAGAATTGACAGCACCAGCCCCAGACACAGGCCCCCGACGGCAGCCAACCCACCCAGAAATATCGCCAGAAAAAAGCTAGGTCTGACCTGCCCGACCAGCTGTAGCCAGCCCTCATCCGGCAGTGCCTTTGCGGCCTCGGTGGCCGGCTCGACTGGCCGATAGGCCCGCTGCAAAAAATAGCGCAGTACCTGCTCACGCAGCGCCTCAGCGGGCTGCTCTGCAGTGAATTGCGCAATCTGTGTTCGGTCTTTGGTGGCAGCCCGAATAAAGAAAAATAGACCCACTGCCAGCAGCAGCGTCAGCAAAAAGGTCGAAGACAGGACAGGCGTTGCTGTATCTGCAAAGGCCATATGAGCAAAGGAAGGAGGCTTATCTTCAGCGGTCCGAGTATCACTTTGGCCACTTTGCTGAGGGAACCGAGCATCGTGATCCCTCCGGCAAAGAGCGCGACCTAGCGCGCAACCGCACACAAACCTTTGTGGCGGTTGCTAATATCAGACCTTTTTCAAGATACACCGCCCCGGTTCCTGCCTAGGAACTCATTACCCGGCGGGCCATCGGCTGAGACGTGCGCTGCCCCAAAAGATAGCGCTGCCACAATTCCGATAGCTCTCTTGCTTTGCTCTGCCAGTCGGGCCGCAGTCGGTACATCCGCCGAGGCCGACCGCGACCTTCGACTTTCTTCCAGTAGCCAATAATCGCGCCCTGATTTTCTAGGAACTTCAGCGCACTGTAAAGCACCGTATCGGACAGTCGGTAGTCAGGATATTCCTGTTCGATGGCGTGAATGAGCTCGGTCCCATAGGAATCGCGTCGCTCGAGTACCGAAAGCACATAGCAAACGGCCAGCTCTTTGTTGAGGTACAGCGGCGGGGGATCTTCGAAGAACTGGTAAATATCCTCAAATTTCATAGCCTTCTCCAAGGCAACGTCGGGTAGGTAAACGAACTTGTTATCCCGATGTCCGGCTGACCAGACCCGTCTAGTCCTCTCATGCGTATCCGGCAAGCTTGCTCAAGCAGAACCGGCAAACTTGTTCAGACAGGCTCAGACCCAATGAGCGGGAATCGCAGTCGAGCGGATAAGCAAACGGGTGGTTGGCAAAGTCAGCTGGAGAAAAACGATGCTATGGGAGTAGAGAGCCCCAATACTAAGCCCCGTGAATCGGCAACTTAGACGGATTGACCGGTGAAATCAAACGACCGGCAGGTATTCATCAGCCAGGGCGGCTACCAGACCCCCGTGAAAGGGAAATTGTAATGAGTTTTAAAAACGAAACTGAATACTTATGGTGGTTTATTCTAACCGCTAGAAAATCACTCCGGACAACTTCAACGCATATAGTTACTATCTGAAAAGAATTTTTAGATTTTCTTTAAGAAAAGCACGGCTGGGGCGGTGAGGCAGGCCAGTGAGCGGCTACAGGTCAGCGCGGAAGAGTGGAACCCCGTCCTGGGTGGCCACTAGATCGAAGTAGAGGGGGCCGGTGGTGTAAATGGGGCGTGATGCCACAGCCTCAATTTGCAGGGGTTCGCCGTAGCTCTGCACGCGGCGCAAAAAGTCAATGGTCGGTTCGCTGAGCCGTCCCTCCAGTAAGGGATTTTCTAGAATAATTACCCCTTCCAGGCTGGCCTGGACCTGGGCCGTCAGCAGCAGCGTTCGCAGCCGATCGAGCAGGACCGTACTGCGTAGGTCAGCGGTATCAATTGAGATGGCTGAAATGGTGCTCCCCGTATCAAACACTAGGCGGTTGAGCTGAGCCTGTAAGGACACCTCTAAACAGGGCTCGCCACCTTCAATGACGCAGGGTTCACCCACAATGTAGTTGCCGGCGGATGCGACTCGTAGCGCATAGGTTTGGCCGTCGTCAATCTGCTGCACGACCGCTTCGACGACCTCTGGACTCACCCGCAGCACCTGAAAATCGCGCTCGACGTTGGGGACCACAGACCGCAGCGCCAGCCGGTTGGCCTCAATCAGGGCCTGCTGCACCTGACGCGTAGCGACTTCTGGCGAATCGGCTCGGGTCACCAACAGAGCCAGGGTTTGGTTCCGACTGACCGCAACGCTGCCGCCGCGGAGCTTGATGAATTCTGTCTCTAGCTGCTCGATTTGCTTCGCGAGGTCGACCTGCTGTGCCTCTAGCTCAGCGAGCTGTGCTTCCCGCTGGGCGATTTGGGCATCGCGTGTGGCTAACGCTTGGGTCCGCTGCTGAATTTCGGCATCTCGCTGGGCGATCTGACGACGAATAGCGGACTCTCGCTCGACCAGGGTCTGGCGCTCCTGCTGCAGTCGGCGAATGTCGGCGCGTAGCTGCAGGGACTGCTGCGATACGGCTGACAGCTGAAACTCAGTTGTATTCAGCCGTGCTTGAATTTCCTGCTCGCGGGCGACGGCTGCGGCCTCTCGGTCAATTGCGGCAGCCTCTCGGTCGATGGCCTCATCTCGGGCAGCAATCACGCTCTCCAGGTCATCTTCGATTTCAGCCAGATCTGCCTCAGCGGCGCGGCGCTGCTCGGTGACCGTATCGAGGGCGGCCTCAATGTCCGCTTTGGCGGTTTCGGTCTCAGTTAGCGTTCGTCGGGCTTCCGACAGGTTTTGCTGGGTCTCTTCAAACTCGAACAGGCCCCGGCGCAGCTGTTCGCTGGCGACCAGGAGCAGGCCCAGGGTTGAGGCCGAAATGACGCTGCCGGTGACCACGCTGACGACGGTAGCGGTCTGCCGGGGGCGCAGGTTAAACAGTGAGAGCCGCGCTTTACCCACGCGCATGCCAATGCGGTCACCGAGTGTTGCAATCAGGCCACCCAGAAACAAAATTGTTGCGATTAGGATTAAACCGACGTCCATTCAGCCCTTTTGTGACGGTCAAGTAGGATGCGACGCCTGAAATCGGGTCGTTGCTCTCTACTTGGCTGGTACGGCTCAGGTATAGCGTACTGCATACCCAGGGATGCCGCTGAGGCGGAGCGAACGCAACCCAGCATCGTTTTTTCCCTGCGCCAACGCTAGGTAAACTGCTGGCTCAGGGTGACCGGGTCATGAACGGTGATCTTTTTCTTGTGGATTGAAATCATCTCATCCTGGCGCAGATCGCCCAGCAGCCGGGTAACGGTCACCCGCGTTGAGCCAATCGCTTCGGCGATGGCCTGGTGAGATAGCTTCAGGTCGATGGTGATGCCGTCTTGACTGGGGATGCCAAAATCTCGACAGAGAATCAGCAGGAAGCTGACTAATCGTGATCCCATGTCTCGGTGGGCCAGGGTCTCGATCATCATCTCGGTCTGTAGGATGCGCGAAGACAGGCCCTGCAGCATCATCATCGACAGCTCTGGGTTGGCCTCTAACCCTTGCTCTACCTGATCGATGGGGACAGACAGTAGCTCGACCGGGGTAAAGGCCACCGCATGGTAGAAGCGGTCGGAGCGCTGTCCAGTGACCAGTGACAGCACGCCAAAGACGCTATTTTCGCGGAGTAGGGCAACGGTGATCTCTTCACCCGCCTCGTAGACCCGCGATAGCTTGACGGCCCCCTTAATCAGAAAGTAAACCCGCTCAGCCGGGTCACCGGGAAAAAAGATGGTCTTACCCCGATCGTAGGTTTCGACAACCGGCGGAAACGTTCCTCCCGACAGCTGCTTTAGAAGATCGGCGAGGGGTTTATCGGAGGTTGCCACTTGAGTTGCCACCATGGAGCAAGGCTACTTAATCGCTAGTTAGGACGGACTACTCGTAAAAAGCCGAATTGAGCAGGCTCCGAATCTAACAAAAGATTGGACTGCTGGATGTAGCAATTGGTCAGGCAAATGCAATGGATCCTTGACTTTAGACTAATTAAACTTAACTTGCAGTTAGTTTTTGTATATTGAGATACAGGAACTGGCTTTTGTGGCCGAGTCATCCATTTTCTTGTCAGTCTTGGGTGCGATCGCACGTCTGCTACCCTGCGCCCGTCTCGGTATTGGCCCCATTTTTCAGTATGCTCCTAAGGGCGCACCTATGCGCGCAGCTGCCTGCCCACCGTAACATCGACAACCCTCAGAACTATGCTAGACCTGACTGGAAAAACCGCCCTGGTCACCGGTATCGCTAACAACCGTTCGATCGCCTGGGGCATTGCCCAACAGCTCCACCAGGCCGGGGCCAAGCTGGGGGTAACCTACCTCCCCGACGAAAAGGGTCGCATGGAAAAAAAGGTGCGGGATCTAACCGAGCCGCTCAGCCCTAGCCTGTTTTTGCCCTGTAATGTCCAGGATGACGAGCAAATTAATTCGCTATTCGAATCGGTGAAGGCGGAGTGGGGCAAGCTGGATATTTTGATTCACTGTCTGGCGTTTGCAAACCGGGATGATCTCACCGGTGAGTTTAGCAATACGTCTCGTCAGGGTTTTCAGACCGCGCTAGACATCAGCGCCTATTCGCTGGTGCGGCTGGCTCAAAATGCCAAGACCCTGATGACCGATGGCGGCAGCATAGTTACCCTGACCTACCTGGGCGGGGCGCGGGTAGTGCCCAACTACAACGTCATGGGTATTGCCAAGGCCGCGCTAGAGATGAATGTGCGCTACCTGGCGGCTGAACTGGGGCCGCAGAACATTCGCGTCAACGGTATTTCGGCTGGCCCCATCCGGACCCTGGCCTCGTCAGCCGTGGGCGGCATTCTCGATATGATCCACCATGTGGAAGAAGTGGCCCCGCTACGGCGGACCGTCACCCAGCAGGAAGTAGGCAACGCGGCGGCCTTCCTCTGCAGCGACCTGTCGAGCGGCGTTACGGGTCAGATTCTCTATGTGGACTCTGGCTACGAGATTATGGGCATGTAGCTGTCCTTCTGGGCCGCCCTTGGACCAGGCAAGCGAGACGACCAGGCGAGCGAGACGCTCACCCCACGAAAATGTATGGCTAGGGCCTAGTCGGTAAAGCTGGTATCCACTGCTGCCTGGTCAGTCGCGGTCTCGAATAGGGTCCCGAGTGCGATCGTCTGGGCGTCGGGCATTTGCCCATAGCAAAACACGTAGGGCAGAGTTGCGGGCAGCCGTAGGGCAGGCAAAACATAGGGACTGCCGTAGATCACCACCGCCTGCAGCCGATTGCCCAGCGCCTGCACATACTGTTGGGCCAGCTGAATAAGGTTAGCGCTGCTGCGAAAGGGGTTGCCGCGAATAAAGAGCTGCAGCAGGGTCGGCTGTGCGCCCGTCGATAGCCCGCCCATCGCCAGCCCGCCCATCGAGAGGGCTGGCTCGACCGGCCAGCGGCCATCAACTAGGCACAGCTGGTAGCCCTGCCGAGCCGGGATCGTCAGCGCCGGAGCTGTACGCGGCAGATACCGGCACCCCACCACGTCATCCACCAGCACGAGGTTCATCCCGGCCTCGACGGCTGGGGCGGTCCCCCGGCACTGCAAGGACTGTTTGAGAATTTGCTGGGCGGTGGCTCGGGCCTGGGGCCGGGCAATCTGGTCTAGCTGCAGCGGCATTTCGGGGCGTTCCCAGGCATGGGGGTAGGCTGCGGCGTCGGCCCCGGTTACCTGGCGTTTGGCTCGCCAGATGCGCTCAACGGCGGTGCGAATCTGCTCGGGGCGGATACGCCCGGTTTGGACCGCTTCGCAAATCGCTGCGATCGCACCTTCAGGCTCCCCCGGCATCAGTACCACGTCAGCCCCGGCCTCAACCGCCAGCACCGCCGCCTCGTAGGGGCCGTAGCGGTCGGTAATCGCGCCCATCACCAGCGCATCGGTGACAATCAGCCCGCTAAACCCCAGGTCGCGCCGGAGCAGCCCGGTCAAAATCGGCTTAGACAGCGTCGCCGGATGCTCCGCATCGAGCCCCGGCAGCCGTAGGTGGGCCGTCATTACGCTGTCGACGCCGGTTGCGATCGCCTGCCGAAAGGGGGCAAGTTCCACAGCCTCTAGCCGCTCAAGATCGTGACGAATCTCCGGCAGCTGCAGGTGGGAATCGGTGGCCGTATCGCCGTGACCGGGAAAATGCTTGGCCGTGGTTAGGACCGGAAACCCCTCGGCTCCTCGAATAAAGGCGCAGGCGAGCTTGCTGACGATGTCGGGATCTTCGCCAAAGGCCCGTACATTGATGACCGGATTGGCCGGGTTGTTGTTCACATCTACGACCGGGGCCAGCACCCAGTTCAGCCCAATGGCCGCCGCTTCCTCAGCGGTGGTGCGGCCCATTTGCTCAGCCAGGGCCAGCGCCAGGGCAAGATCCTGCCGGGCCACGGCGGCCAGAGCCATTGGGGGCGGGAACCAGGTCGCTCCGCTAAAGCGCTGGCCGACCCCTTCTTCGATGTCAGCAGCCACCAGTAGCGGCACCTCGGCCAGAGACTGGAGGAATTGGGTTCGCACCGCCACCTCTGCCGCGCTGCCCCCCAGCAAAATCACCCCGCCCACGCCCATTTCCCCAATCAGGCGCTCCAGCGTGGGCCGGTCGGCCTCCCACTGCGGGTATTGAATCTCGTGATCAAACAGGTGGCCGGTGGTGCGCACCACCAGCATTTGGGCAACCTGGGCCGCCAGCGAGAGGCTGTCCAGGTCTGGCAGGAGCGGCGTCATCAACCCTCAGTCGTATCGTCTGCTGCCGGTGCCTCTGACTCAGCCTCCGACCCCTTCAGATCGTTGAGCAGCGACAGCACCCGCGTACCCCGTTCAAACGACCGATCTTCTTTGAAAATGACCTCCGGCGTTCGTCGCAGCTGCAGCCGCTTGCCCAGCTCTTTGCGCACGTGCCCGGTCACCGCCGCCAGCCCGGCCATCGTCTCGGCCCGCGCCTCGTCCGTGCCGTAGATGCTGACAAAAATTTTGGCATGCTGTAGGTCGCCCGAGACCTCAACATCGGTCACGCTGACCATGCCGCTACCGACCCGGTCATCTTTGATGTCAAACAGCAGTAGCTGGCTGACCTCACGCTTGACCGCAGCCGACACCCGCGCCACTCGACGACTCGTTGCCATGACCTATTCTCCGTAATGAAATACTTTTAACTGGCCGGGTTTAGCTCAGCCCCAGCATGGCCCGCAGCGTCAGGCTCAAAAACACAAAACCAGCCACCACCGCACTGATCAGTGCTACAGCCGTAATGGGTTTCTTGAGCAGCGGTAGCAGCGGCTGAATAGCGCTATAAAACACCCCCAGGGTAAAGGTAATAAAGTAGCGGGGGTAGCGAGAAACGTTCTGAAAAAATTCTTGCATTATCGTCGTGGGACTCTCGAATCATGGGGGCAACCCATGCTGGCGAGAAGTCGGCTATTCAGGTTTTGCTTTATTATCCTATCGCAGGCGTCCCGCATGGTGCGATCGCACTAGCGCTGACTGGCCAGTCAGCAAGGCAATGATTCGCAAGGCAATGATTTGAAACCCGTCCTCTCCCAGCCCGAACTTTCCCTGATCGGACTACCGCCCCGACCGTTTCTTAAGTGGGCCGGGGGCAAAGCTAGACTGATCGAGCAGTACCAGCCGCACCTGCCTATTGACTTTCAGACCTATCACGAGCCTTTTCTCGGTGGTGGGGCGCTCTTTTTTTACCTGGCCCCGGCCCTCGCCCAAGCAGGCAAACGCGCCTACCTGAGCGACCTGAATCCAGAACTGGTCAACGTCTACCGCTGCGTACGCAACCATGTAGACGCCCTGATTGAGGCCCTGACAGTTCACCGCGCCGCCCACAGCGAAACCCACTACTACGAGGTTAGAGCCCAACACGACCTACCCGAGCTAGGCCGCGCTGCCCGCCTGATTTACCTGAACAAAACCTGCTACAACGGCCTCTATCGCGAAAATTCTAAGGGCCAGTTTAATGTGCCGATGGGACGGTACAAGAATCCACGAATTTGTGATCCTGAGCTGTTACGGTCGGCCTCAGCCGCCCTTCAACTTGCCGACATTCAAGTCCGCCCCTTCGATGCCGTGCTAGACCAGGCCAGCGGCCCAGAGAACTTTGTCTACTTCGACCCGCCCTACCATCCGCTGAGTGAAACCAGCCGCTTCACCGCCTACAGCCGGTTTGATTTTAAGGCCGAGGACCAGATGAGACTACAGCAGGTGTTTGCCCAGCTTGCGGATGAAGGTGTTCGCTGTTTGTTGTCGAATTCGGACTGCCCTTTCATTCGTGAGCTGTATCAGGGCTTTCCCATTCACACAATTACAGCCGCTCGGTCGATTAACTCGAAGGCCCAAAAGCGCGGGAAGATTACAGAGGTGCTGGTGGCTGCTGGGTCTTGAATCGAAGACTCTAAAATAGAGCTGCTGTTTGCTCACACCCTCCTATGATTGTCACCCTGGGCGTCACCGATCTTACATGATGGGTCAGCCGGACGGTACCAGCCCTGTTTACGGTACAGGGCAAACGCATACTCAGACATTGAGGACTTTGAGTAGGTAATCGTTGTCCCATCCAGCCTTGAGCCGTTTG
>JBCBWI010000039.1:0-53068 GCA_039817185.1 Cyanobacteria bacterium J06648_16
ATTCGAAAAGCCATTGCGGGCGTCGGTCTGGTTTGAAATTCAAGATGCAGCACGGTTTCCTGCGACTGCAGCAGGATCAGGGCATCTGCTCGAATGGGTTCGTTGGACAGCTCTGACGGGCTTAATTCAGTCAGTTCAGCAGGTTTACCCAGCAGCCAGCTAGCAAAGTCTTCAGGGAAGGTTTCGACTAAAAACTTACAAACAGGATCGAACAAGGGCTGCCGTAAACTAGATTAGTTATCTTGTACCACATCCAGACGGGAGGTCAAGAGCTTATCGAGCCAGCTGGCGATGTGGGCCTGGTTTGCTTCTGAATTGGGCGTATCGACCGGCTCGGGCAGCGTGCCCACGATGGCGGCGTTGGTGACGCAGAACATGCTCTTTTGGAAGCTGATGCAGATTTTGACGCGGATGTCTTCTTCGCCGCGGGTTGTGCTCAGGTAAAACTGGTAGAGATAGTCGGGCAGGTTGCGATACATGTCCTGCATGAGCAGGGTCGGGGGTATGCCTGCGCCGGTAATCGGCAGCGGGTCAGCGAACAACGCACCGTAGGCAAAGCGGCTCTTCTCGGATGAAATTTGATTGGCCTGAGCGTTGTACGAAACCGTGCCAAAGAAGGGGGTGCCCCGAAAGAAAATGGATTCCACGTAGGGAACAGCGGTATCGGGCAAGAAGGTCAGGCCCAGATCAGCTGGCAGAATGTCGTATTCCTGTCCGTGAATGTTCACGCTGTAGACAATGGGACGGGCGGCATCGGCGACGAGGCCGTCTTTGATATGGTCAACAACTTGAGGAATGCTGGTAATTTCGCCCCGGTTGTAGCGCTCGCCCAGGCTAATGAACATATCACTCATTACCCGCCAAAACTGGCCCAGCCCGCTGTAGTAAGCCAGCTGCCGGATCTGTTCGGGCAAAAACTGGGGAAAGAGCTGGTGCAGAATTTGCAAGAGGGGATTGCCCTTAGCTTTAGCTGCGATCGCACGTTCACAGTTCGCTAGAAATTCAGGCGTATCCAGATATGCATCTAACCCACCGCCGCCGTGCCACATCATCGTGCGCATGCAGTACTCGGCGTACTCAAAGTTAATCCGGTCGTGCCACAGATACTGGGCGATTTTGGCCGGGTTTACCTCACCGTTGAAATATTTGAAGATGGGAAACAGCTTGAGAAACTGATGGTCCGCAATGTAAATCAGGTTCTTGGAGTAGGCATCGAGCACGACGCCATAGCTGTCGAGAATGCCGACAACCTCGACCAGATTATCGGCCCCGTCAGGCAGCAGCGTACCACCAGACAGCAGCCGGTCAATGTAGGTCGACAGAGGATGCTGGGTAAACGTCGGTGTCAGGGTCTGAATCATGGCTGTAGCAAACGTTAACGAGTAGCGATATCAATGGCAATGGGCGAAGACTGATAGACCATGGCCCCGGTCTGGTACATCGCACTGGTGGAGGGCTCAATCCAACGGGTCATCCAGCTGGGGCTGATGCCAAAGACGAAGATAATCAGCAGCAGCACCAGCGCCGGTGCGCGATCGCGCCAGGTGACCAGCGGCAGCACCACATCCGTCTTGCCCGTAATATTGTTGGCCGTGACCGCCAGCCGTCCAAAAAAGGCCCGGTTTACCATCAACAAGAAATACACCGCCGTCAGACCGGCCCCCACCAAACACAGCAGCGTCTGCGGTGTGAACCGGATAAAGCTGCCCCGATACACCAGAAATTCTGAGATAAAGCCCACCATCCCAGGAATCCCCGCGCTGGCCATCACCCCCAGCACCATCATGCCGCCAATGGTCGGTAGGCCTCTTTCGGGGTTCAGCAGACCCCGCAGCACGGTCATATCCCGCGTGCCGGTTTTTGTGTAAACCACGCCGACCAGCAGAAACAGCAAGCCCGAAATCAGCCCGTGGCTGACCATCTGAAAGACGGCCCCCACTAGGCTCAGCGGCGTTGCCGCAGCGGCAGCCAGCAGGATGTAGCCCATGTGACCCACTGAGCTGTAGGCCACCATTTTTTTCATGTCGGTTTGTGCGATCGCAGCCAGCGACCCGTACAGCACACTCACCACTGCCCACCAGGCCAGCCACGGCGACAGCCATTCCCACGCCTCAGGAAACAGACCCACCCCAAACCTGAGTAGCCCGTAGGTGCCCAGCTTCAGCAGCACCCCGGCGAGAAGGACCGATACTGGCGTAGAGGCTTCCACGTGGGCGTCCGGCAGCCAGGTATGAAAGGGAAACAGCGGTACCTTGATGCCAAAGCCCACTAGAATCGCCCCGAGCAGTAACCCCTGCTGCGTCAGCGTCAGCCCCTGGGCTAGGGCCGGGTCGAAGTCAAAGGTCGAAGCGCCGCTGAGCCAGACCAGCCCGAGAAACGCCCCCAAAATTAGCGCTCCTGACAGCGCGGTATAAATCAAAAACTTGGTCGCTGCGTAGCTGCGCCTGGCCCCACCCCAAATGGCAATCAGCAGGTACAGCGGAATCAGCTCTAGCTCATAGAAAATGAAGAACAGCAGCAGGTTCTGTGCTAAAAACGCCCCAGCCACCGCGCCCGTAATCGTCAGCAGCATCGGATAGTACAAGCGCGGTCGCTGAATGGTCTCGCTACTGGCATACACTGCAACGAGACTCAAAAAACTGTTGATTACGACCAGCGGCAACGCCAGGCCATCAACGCCTAGCTTATAGCCCAGACCAAGCGTGTCTAACCACGGCAGCGACTCTTGAAACTGTAGTGCCGGGGAGCTGACATCAAACTGAAATAGCAGTGCTACGGTGACGACCAAATTGGCCACCAGGCAAACCAGCGCTAGCCGCTGCGCCCGCTGCGCTGACAGCTTTTCAGGCCAGCAGCCAATTAGCAGAGCGCCCAGAAAAGGAATGATTAGCAGCGCACTCAGCATCGGTTACCCCCACCCCATAAACCACATCGTCAGCGCCGTTAGCAGCCCTACCCCCACCAAAATGGTCAGAATATAGCTCTGGGACTGGCCCGACGCGCTGTACTTTAGGCCCTCGCCACTGAGCAGCGACGCCGCGCCCACAAAGTTCACGGCCCCATCGACCACGTAGCGATCAAACCAGCTGCTAAAGCGCGACAGTTGTGAAACGGCAGATACCACCGTGCGGTCGTACAGCCGCTCGGTGTAGAAGTCGTAGGCCAATAGGTCTTGCAGCAATCTGACCGACTTGCGCATAGACCGCACCATCGTTCGATTCAGCGAGAAGGTTGCACCCAGCCCCGCACCCAGTAGCCCACAGGCAACTAGCAGTGCCGCTGCTGTCATGTTGATGTATCGCGGCGGCGGCAGCAGGGACATCCGAGCCAAAATTAGCGGCACCGTCAGGACAAAGATCGTCAGAGATACCATCGGCGTGGCCATCAGCCAGTTCACTTCTGGGACGCGGCGAGTTTTGGGCTTGACGTCGCCCAAAAACACCAGTCGAAACACCCGCATCAGGTTAAACGCCGTTAGCCCATTCACCAGCAGAAACACGCCCACCAGCACGGGATGCTCACCCCACAAAAAGTCCACCCCTAACCGCAGTGCCCAGAAGCAGCCCAGGGGAAAGAGCCCCACCAGCCCCGCTGCCCCAGTGGCAAAGGCCAGCATCGTCGCAGGCATGCGAGTACCCAGCCCGCCCAACTCGGTCAGGTCTTGGCAGTTGGTGACGCTGATCACGCTGCCCACCGACATGAACATTAGCGCTTTCGCCAGGGCATGGGTAAACAGCAGCATCAGGGCCACCCCCGGCCACTCGGTGCCGACGGCAATGAATACCAGGCCCAGATAGGCACTAGTGGAATAGGAGAGGGTCCGTTTGAAGTCGATTTGTGCGATCGCAACCAGCGACCCGCCCACCGCCGTGACTGTACCAATGGCGATCAGCACTGCCAGCGTCACCGGCGACATCACAATCACCGGCTGTAGCTTGATCAGAATATACGCGCCACAGGTAACCACGACTGAATTTCGCAAGATCGACGCCGGGCTGGGTCCCTCCATGGCCTCGTCCAACCACAGGTGGAGCGGGAACTGGGCACATTTGCCCGTCGGTCCTGCTACCAGTGCCAGCCCCAGCAGGGTTTCTGCCAACGGCGTCAGGTTGGCCGTCTTTACCCAGGCGTCTAGCTCGTTGAATTTCAAAGTGCCCGCATAGGAGGACAGGGCCACCAGCCCCATCAGCAGCAAAATATCACCGACCCGCTTCGTCAAAAATGCATCCCGTGCTGCCGTTACCACCAGTGGCTGCGCATACCAGAAGCCCACCAGCAGGTAGGTCGAGAGGGTCAGCATCTCCAGCAAAAAATAGGCCAAAAAGAAGGAACTGCTCAGCACCACTCCCGCCATCGCCGCCTCGAAAAAGCCCATCAGGGAGAAAAACCGGGCCAGGGCCCAGTCTTTCTCCATGTAGCCCAGGCCAAAAATCTGTGCTAACAGGCTTAATCCCGTGATCAGTGCCAGAACACCCAAATTTAAGACCGAAAGATCCAGATTGAACGACAGCGTCAGGTCTGCCACCTGCAGCCACTGAAACCCAATCTCGGTACCGCCCTGATTCCAGATGCCGACAAACACCAGAGAGCCGTGAATGAAGGCCAGCAGCGTCATCAGAATATTCAGATACACTGCTGGTCTTGGCCCCGTACGACGCACCCAACCGGTCGACCACGGCAGCGCTAGCAATACCCCCGCCAAACCGTAGAGGGGAATCAACCAGCTTGAGTAAATTAACGCCTGCAACATCTACTGACCAAAATCAAAACGTGACTACCCCTAAAGACCGCTGAATCTATACCAGCAGCGTTATCCTCAGTCGTTGCCGAATCGGCCTGCCGGATCCGGCAAGAATGCCCGCCTACCCAGGATTACGGATTAACCGATTGCGTATCCAATCAGTTTCGACCAGGCTTGGCCACCGTCGCTTACTCCAGTCGTCAGCGCAACTGCCGAGTCCGACAGGCAAGCCGGTGAGATCACACCCAGACAGCCTTACACATACCTTGCTGCAGGCCTCTCTCAGATTTCTTACATTTCTTTATCCTACCTGAACGATGGCGATAGGCAGCGAGAACTGCCAGGAATCCGCCCTCTACAGACGCCATGCGTTAGCAGATAGGCCCGCATAACGCCCTATCAGCCTTCCATATTTCGTAAGCTTTTGGTCAAACCCTGCCGCTTCAAGTCGGTCCAGTGCGTCGCTCAACACACAAGATTATTTTTATATCAGCATTAATAATGCTTAACATTAGCAACAATCATTGAGGCTTATGTTGTCAAACGGTTACCTGCCCCCGTATTCTGAAAGCTGTCAATAGAGTTAACAGACTTTATTTTTTGAAGATAGAAATACTGCAAATTCTTTCAAGAATTTTTGAAAGAGCGGTTTTGGCCTGAGTGCTTTTTTCTATCAGTAAGGTTTGCTCTAATTAGCCTGTTTTACTAGGAGATTTGTACCGATGCCGATTGCCGTTGGAATGATTGAAACCAGAGGCTTCCCTGCCGTGGTAGAAGCGGCTGACGCGATGGTTAAAGCTGCTCGGGTTACGCTGGTGGGTTACGAGAAGATTGGTAGTGGGCGCGTTACCGTGATTGTACGGGGCGATGTCTCCGAGGTTCAGGCTTCGGTCTCTGCCGGTATCGAATCGGCCAAGCGGGTCAACGGCGGCGAAGTCCTCTCGACTCACATCATCGCTCGTCCCCACGAGAACTTAGAATTCGTCTTGCCGATTCGCTATACCGAAGCGGTCGAGCAGTTCCGAACGTAGCCAGTTTTAGTAGCTAGCTAAAGCCCTGCTGAACCGATCTTTTTGGCAGGGTTTGGCTCCCGTCCGTCCACAGTTTAGGTTTAGAACGCTTTTTAAGGTAGAAAGATGGCAATTGCAGTAGGGATGGTTGAAACCCTGGGTTTTCCAGCGGTGGTTGAGGCAGCAGACGCGATGGTCAAGGCCGCCCGCGTTACGCTCGTGGGTTACGAGAAGATTGGTAGCGGGCGCGTTACCGTGATCGTGCGCGGCGACGTCTCCGAGGTGCAGGCGTCGGTTGCGGCTGGCATCGAGAACGTCAAGCGGGTAAATGGCGGCCAGGTACTGTCAACCCACATCATCGCTCGCCCCCACGAAAACCTGGAGTTTGTGCTGCCGATTCGCTACACCGAGGCGGTCGAACAGTTCCGCGAAAGCGTGAGCGGTATTCGGCCCTACGGTCGGTAGAGCAAGGTAACGTATGCGTCTGGCAAAGGTCCGAGGGACCGTCGTAAGCACCGTCAAAGAGTCGACCCTTCGAGGCGTTAAGTTCTTGTTGGTTCAGTTTGTGAGTGAGTCGGGTGACCCGTTACCCGACTACGATGTCGCCGCTGACGTGGTCGGTGCTGGCCCCGGCGAGTGGGTGCTTGTCACCCAAGGCAGCAGTGCCCGACAGCATGAGGGCTACAATCATCGTCCCGTTGATGCTGCGGTCATTGCCATTGTCGATACCGTCAGCCTTGACTCGGGCCAGCTCTACGACAAGCGCGACGATTAGCCTTTGGCTTTGCTGGTTGTTTAACACCTGACCTCGTTATCTAACGGCTCAGGTTTAGGAGTTTAGGGCGGCTTCGGAGCGCAAAAAATGGAAAACCCACTTATCTAAAGGGTTCATTGGAGGTATCTGGGGTCATGGCAGCCCATACGGCGTTTCCCCCAAAGCAGCAGCACAGCGCGGCTGATGTCGCCTATATTCACCCGTTTTCGCAGATGACGGGGGACGTTCATGTGGGCAAGGACGTGCTGATCGCCCCAGGGACTTCCATCCGTGCCGATGAGGGCGCGCCGTTCTATTTGGGTGATGGCTGCAGTATTCAAGACGGCGTTATCATTCACGGCCAGCCGAGCGGTCGTGTGCTCGGAGATGACGACAATCCCTACTCGGTTTGGGTGGGTGCGCACGTCTCAGTGACCCACATGTGCCTGATTCACGGTCCAGCCTATGTGGGGGATGACTGCTTCATCGGGTTTCGCTCTACCATTTTGAATGCCCGACTGGGTCAGGGCTGCATCGTCATGATGCATGCGCTAGTGCAGGATGTGGAGCTGGCACCTGGCAAGTTTGTCCCCTCTGGCGCGGTGATTACAACGCAGGCCCAGGCCGATAGTTTGCCGGACGTGAAGCAGGCTGATACCGCCCTGGTCCGAGAAATCCGTGGGGCGGACGGGGCCCTGCGCTCAGTTGTTGCCGCCAATTTTGACGTGCGGCCTATTGCGGGCAAGGCCAGTCAGTTCGTCTCGTCCCATTCTGCTGCCCCGTCAAAGCAATCTGTTAGACCCCAGTCAACCTCAGCTATCCACTCTAGAACACACGCCACCCCCTCCACCGGGAGAACCACCACCATGCAAACGCAAAGACTCTCTGCCGAAGCGGTCCAGCAGGTCCGTCAGTTCATTAATCAGGGCTATCGCATTGGCGCTGAACATGCCGACCAACGGCGCTACCGCAGTAACGTCTGGCAAACCTGTCCTCCCATCCAGTCCAATAGCGAACGGGAGGTTTTAGGCGCGTTGGATGCCTGTCTGAACGAGCATGACGGTGAGTATGTCCGCATTTTTGGCATTGATCCGGTGGCGAAGCGCCGGGTGGGCGTGACTACGATTCAGCGGGGCGATGGCAGACCTGCCAATGTGACCCCCCAGCCGGTGGCCGCCGCTGGCCACTACAAGCGGCCGTCCACGATGCCCACTGAGTACGCTAGCGGCTACGGTGAGTCCTCCGGCGGTGATTTGGGCGCTAGTTTGATCCATCAGGTGCGTAGCCTGATCAATCAGGGGTACAACATTGGTACCGAGCATGCGGATACTCGTCGCTACCGCAGCAACGTATGGAAAAGCTGCTCTCCTATCCAAACGAACCGTGAGGGCGAGGCGCTGGCGGCACTGCAGGACTGTCTGGTCGAGCACAGCGGCGAGTATGTGCGGATGTTTGGCATTGACCCGGTAGCAAAGCGCCGGGTGGGCGTGACCACCATTCAGCGGGCCGATGGTAAGCCTGTCGAGATTAGCGGGTCAGTGCCAATGGCAGGCAGCAATGGTCGTAGCGCTTCGGGTCCGGCGGCAAGGCAGCCGTCTGCGGGCTACAGCAGCGAACTTGGACAGCAGGTGAAGTCGATGCTGGCTCAGGGGCATAGGGTTGGGGTCGAGTTCGCAGACAAGCGTCGCTACCGCAGCGGTCTTTGGCAGACGGGGCCGGTGCTGTCGGGGGGGGAAACTAGCGTAGTGGGGCAACTGACCGGTTTCTTGACCGAGCATGCCAACGATTATGTGCGGATTTTCGGCATCAATCCCCAGGCAAAGCAGCGAACCAGTGCTAATACGATTCAAAAGCCAGGGCAGTCAGCAGTGGCAGGCGATGGTGCGGCTCGTCTAATGTCTGACCCGCCGCACTACAACGATTACCCGGATCGCAAGGCTGCCCATAACACCAATGGCAACGGCCACAGCGGCTCAGCCTCGGTGGCCGGGGACGTGGCTCAGCAGGTCACTCAGCTAGTGAATCAGGGCTATCGTATTGGCACTGAGTATGCCGACAAGCGTCGCTACCGCAGCGGTCTCTGGCAGACGGGGAGCTCGATTGAGGCTCGGCGTCCAGCAGATGCGATCGCAGCCTTAGCAGCGCAACTTTCCGAATATCAGGGGCAGTACGTCCGCCTGGTCGGCATCGACCCCCAGGCCAAACGTCGCGTTCTCGAAACCACCATCCAGCGCCCCTAGGCGAATCGCTTCTCCCTTGCTGCAATGCAGTCGCCACCGCTCCATCTGGCTAGCCATACCCACTACTGCTGCAACGGCGAGGTTTTTGTCGCCGAGACGGCGGTGGTCGGCGCGGGTACGGTGCTGCAAGCGCTCCCCGGCAGCCGTGTCCAGATTGAGGCGGGGGCCTGCATTGGGGCGGGTGTTGTGATTCAGGCCAAATCAGGCCCGCTCGTGGTTGAATCCCAGGCCAGCTTGGGCACGGGCGTGCTGATTGTCGGGCGGGGGCGTGTCGGTCGCGGGGCCACCGTGGGACCGGCCAGTACCCTGATAGACCCGGCGGTTGCGCCCCATACGGTCATTCCGCCGAACACTTTGCACGGGACAGGGCAGGGCGCGGGGCCGTCTGTGTCCTCGGTCGCTAACGCCGAGCAGGTGTCCTCGTTTAACCCCCATCAGCCCTCCGGCCCGCAGAGTGTGCCCCTAACGCCGCGAGCCACGACGCCGATTGAGCCAAGGCCGGTAGAGCCAAAGCCGGTAGAGACGGCGTACGGTACCTACGCAAATACACCAGGCAGCAACGGCAACGGTTACCGCGCGGACAGGGAGGCCAGCCTGGCGACCCGCAACAGCTACGTATACGGACGCGATCAGGTTAACGGCCTGCTTTCCGCCCTCTTTCCCCACCGCCAGTCCCTGAATGGCCAGTCCCTGAATGGCCATTCTCTCAACAGCAGTGGCCCCAACTCAAACGGCCCCAAATCAAACGGAACCCCCCCGCCCGTTGATGAAGATTCTGCCTGGTAGCCGACGGAGAACCCTTTCCCGCATCCTAAAATAGGGGTACGCTTAAACGCTGACCCTGGCGCGTCTTCTCGGCGCATTTCTTCCAGGCGCATTTCTCTCTGAGGCTAACCATGCCAGTCCATGCCCAACCCGCCCGCAACTGGTTGCAAGATACGGCCCTGGGAGTGGTCTCAACCACTAGCTTTCCGGCCATTATTGGTGTGGCGGACGCGATGATCAAGTCGGCCAACGTGTTTTTAGTCGGCTACGAGAAAACCGGTGGCAGTCACTGTACGGCAATTGTGCGCGGCGGTGTTGCCGATGTGCGGATGGCGGTCAAGGCTGGGGAAGAGACGGCCCGACAGTTTGGTCAGTTTGTCGGCGCGTCCCTCATTCCCCGACCGATGGCGGATATGGAAAAGGTGCTACCGATTCTGCCCCGGCTTGAAGATCTGGAAGGCGTCGGCGAAACCCACATGAGCGCAGGCGCAATTGGTCTTTTGGAAACCCGTGGCTTCCCGGCCATGGTGGGGGCAGCGGATGCCATGACCAAAGCCGCTGAGGTGCAGCTGCTGTCTCACGAAACGATCGGTGAGGGGCTCTGTACGATTATTATTCAGGGGTCGCTGCCGAATGTTGCGATCGCAGTTGACGCGGGTATGCACGAAGCTGAACGCATCGGCGAACTCAACGCCGTCATGGTCATTCCCCGGCCGCTCAATGACCTTGAACGCGCCCTGCCCAAGACCCTGCAGGCCGAAGCTGAGACGGCTCAGGAAGTTCGACTGCCGCTGAAGCTCAAAGAACGTCAGAAGGAGCTGATTCCTGCCCAGGCGCCAGCAATCCGAGTCGAAGAGCAGCAACCGCTAGAGGTCCCCGAGCTGTAAAGGTTCTGGCTGGGAAGCCCGCCGACTACAGCGCGTCGAATCGTGTCTCCAAGCGCCTCAAGGCAGACGCCGATATCAGTTGGGGGCAAACGGTGTAGTCTATAGTCACTTTTGCAGGGCCACCGGCGCAAATCATGGGCAGTGACGTACTGATTCTGACGATTTACTTTCTAGTTGTGATTTACGTGCTGTACCAGATGGCACTGTCACTCGAATCGCAGCTAGAGGAAAAAGTCAAAATCGACCTTGACCTAGACGCCGCAAAAACCAGCCTCGGCGCCCAGATCGAGCAACTGCCGCTGGACATCCCCGTCAGAGTTGTTGACGGCATGGCCCTCGCCGCCAAGCTTCTGAAGATGGGGGGACCCAGCTTCTTCAACGGCGACCCCAAAAAGATGCCGAATATTCGTCGCTTGGAACTGTCGATTCCAGAGGGCGAAGGGTTGTCGGGCAAGCTGACTCTCAATGCTGGGCCGACCGGCAAGCTTTCTAAAGATCTGCTCAAGCTCAAGGGTAAATTTCTAACGCTGGAGCTGACGAACCGAACCCTAGATACGCAGACGTTGGTCGACTGGGACCGTAGTTCAATCACCTATCTTTCGACCGAAGCTAAACGGGCCATTCGAGTGGCCCCCAATATGAGCTGGGATGCGCAGCAGCGACAGGTCTTTAGCGTCATCAACCCCGGTGAGAGCCTGCGGGCCAACGTCACCACGGAGAAAAGCTTTGCGCGCAACCCAGACACGCGGCAGCTCGAACCGAAAACCGCCCTACTGAACGTCGATGAACTGGTCACCTTCGCGTCGCCCAAGCTTAAAGACATGCAAGGGGCGATGGGACGCGGCATGTTTAGCCTCAATGTCATGTTAGGTCTGCGGCGGCTCGCCCAGCCCGAGACGCTCACGATGTATTTGCTGGTTCCCTTCAATTTCAACGTGGAGCTGTTGGAAGACGAGATCGCCTTTCCGCCGCTGCGATGGCTGCTGGAGCGGCCCGAACGGCGCCCTGGCACGTTTCTCAACACGATGGTACTGGGTCGCCGACCGCGCCGGTAGCCCGTGACCGTACTAGACTGAATCAAGGAAAGAGTTGGTGCGGTGGTTACAGACGGGGCTTGACGCCGTCTGAGGAAAGTCCGGGCTCCCGAAAGACCAGACTTGCTGGGTAATGCCCAGTGCGGGCGACCGTGAGGAGAGTGCCACAGAAACATACCGCCGATGGGTTCTAGTCTCCAATGCGGGTTCTAGGGCCACAGGTAAGGGTGCAAGGGTGCGGTAAGAGCGCACCAGCAGCATCGAGAGGTGCTGGCTCGGTAAACCCCGGTCGGGAGCAAGGTCGGAGGAGCGACGGTTGGTCTTTTACCGGCTCCGCTTTTGGTGTACCGCTAGAGGCGTCTGGTAACAGGCGTCCCAGATAGATAACCACCCCTGAGGAATCCCTCAGGAACAGAACCCGGCTTACGGCTGACTCTTTCTTTTAATTAGGCAAGCCGATGGGGCAGCACGACAAAGCTAACGAGGGGATTGACACATGGCGGCGAGAGCAGCTGCGGCAGTTTGTGGACAAGCTGACGCTTGATGCGAACGCGTGCATCCGCTGGGCGCTGCTCGATCAGGCGCTGACGGATATCTCCCTCTCAGCCGAGTACAACAATCAGCATCTGGAATTTTTTGGAGATGCGGTGCTGCGGTTGGCGGCGGCCGCTTTTCTGCGAGAGCACTACAGCCAAATGGCGGTGGGGGAGATGGCCGCCATTCGTTCGCAACTGGTCAGCGATCGCACCCTGACAGCGTTGGCAGAAAAATACGACTTTTCTCACTACCTGAATCTGGCCAACAGTGCCGCCGGTGACCAGGCCGGGCAGGCGTCTCGTCTAGCGGACGCATTTGAGGCAGTGCTGGGGGCACTCTACCTCAGCACGGACGACATGAGCCTGATCAGTCCCTGGTTACACGAGGAGTTCGACCGGCTCACCCAGATGCTGCAGCAGGACCCTGCGCGTCAAAATTACAAGGCCGCCCTGCAAGAACTCACCCAGGCGCACAATAAGCAGCTGCCCGAATATCGGGTGGTTGAGCTGAGCCAAACCCACGGGGACCCCGAACGATTTCAGGCTGAGGTCTGGTATCAGGGGCGTCTATGGGGACAGGGTAAGGGCGGCTCTCGTAAGCAGGCTGAGCAGGCCGCCGCTGAGCAAGCCCTGGCAAAACTCTCGGACGCCCTGGCGGATGGGCAGGATAAGTAGGTTGTTCCTTCCCGTTGCGTCATGACTCAGCCTGCTTCGATGGTCTCTGCCCCGGTTACCCTAGCCCTCTTCGGCGTTGGCCGCTGGGGCACCCATCTGCTGCGTAACTTTTTGGCGCACCCACAGGTCTCGGTACAGGCGGTCGTTGACCCCATTGCGGCCCATCTTCGGCGGACGGCGGAGACATTCAAGCTGTCCGATCAGGTGAAGCTGCTGACGGACTGGCAGGCGGCCATGGCGTTGCCAGGGCTCACGGGGGTTGCGATCGCAACCCCCGCCGCGACCCACTTCGAGCTGGTCAGCACGGCGCTCAAGCGCGACCTCGCCGTCCTCGTCGAAAAGCCGCTGACGCTCGATGCACACACCAGTGCCCAGCTGTGTCAGCTGGCCCAGACGCAATTGCTCGTGGTCGACCATACCTACCTGTTTCACCCTGTGGTTCAGTCTGGTAAGACTGCCCTCGGCAAAGTTGGGCCGCCCCGCTACGGCTACGCGACCCGCACTCACCTAGGGCCAGTGAGGTTTGACGTAGATGCGCTGTGGGACCTAGCCATTCACGACATTGCCATCTTTAACCATTGGCTGGGCGAACAGCCCCAGCAGGTCCAGGCTCACGGGCTCATCTGGCAGCAGTCGACGCCTATCCCCCCGCAGTTTCCCCAGGGGCTGGCAGACGTGGTGTGGTGCAGGCTGCGCTACCCCAGCGGCTTTGAGGCGGTGATTCACCTGTGCTGGGCCAACCCCGACAAACAGCGTCGCCTGTGCATCGTGGGTGACCGGGGCACGCTAATTTTTGACGAGATGTGTGTGGAACAGCCGCTGACCCTGCAGGCCGGGCAGTTTGATCGGACCGATGGGAAATTTGTGCCGACCGATCGAGCTAGTATCCCCATCGACACGCCTCCGGCAGAACCGCTGCGCCAGATGTGCGATCACTTTGTCAATTGTGTGCTGACGAACCAGCCGTCTCAGCTTTCTTCTGGTCAGGTGGGAACGGCCCTGGTAAGGGTCCTAGAAGGGCTCTCGCAGTCGCTCTACCAGGACGGGCAGTGGGTCAATATTGGGTCGTAAGGCGTTGGGGACGCCGCCTCAAGACTGGATGACCAACCGCTCAAACTCAGCCCGCAGGTCCTGGGTAAGCCCGTCAACGGCTCGGCGTCGACTTTTCTTGTAATCGGCATAGCGATCGCTCACCGATAACGGCTGACCCACCGTGACGATGGCCTGCTGCGGCCCTAGCTGCGGCCTGGGAAACGGATTTTTATCCTGGATGCGTATCACCATATCGCGCAGCAGCAGCAGCGTCTCGGCAAAGCGCTCGACGGTGGGCTTTTCAATCACATAGCGGCCCGTGACCGCGACAAAGCTTTCGACCAGACGCATGTGCCACAGGCGTAGGTCGGTCTCAGCCGCGATGCGATCGGCCAGGCTGCGTTCGACGACCGACAGCGCGGCCCGATCCTCAATGTCTTCTCTAAATATCCGGTCCCAACCGGCCTGTTCCAGACGACGGCAGCGGTCGATCACCGACCCTTTAGCCGTTAGTCCAAAATAGGTCTCCGCAATGGTAAGGGCGCTATTGAGCAGCACATTGAGCCGTCGGGCCAGCTGAGCGTTAGGGTCCTTGGCATTGAAACCCTGGGCATTCCAGGTTTCTAGGGTATTCTCTGGCTCAGTTGATGCCGGATTGGCCAGAGAAACGTGATAAAAGCGCTGATAATAGTCTTCCATGAGCGTCAGCAGATGCTCTGACAGGCGATAGAGCCGCTCGTAGCGGGAGTTACCCCCCGCCGGTGCTAGACCGCAACTGCGCTCTAATTGGGTCAAGAGCTGCTCAACCGCGGTCCAAGGCGGATCGAGATACTGATACTGAATGCCCACCGGCACAATCACGACCGATGCCGAACGATTGGCCTTTTTTAGATCGTCTGCACACCAGAAACCCAGCTGGGCGACCCCCGGCTCCAGCGGGCTGACAATCTCGCTGTGGCCGTTGTTGCCTCCCTCTGGGGCCGCCACCATCGGAAACTGGCCGTCAGCAAACTGCGATCGCGCCACTCGCAGCGCTTCTAGATCGAGCTTACCGCGCTGGATCGAAATACCCCCCAGTCGTGAGTACAGCCAGCCTAGCCAGCGTCCGGTCCACAGGGGGATGCCCCGATCATAGATAAAGTGTGCATGCACCGACCGGCGAAGCTCGATCTGCCGCTGCCGCGCCGCCTGTGGAATCGCTCGCCAGAACAGCTGGGCCAGGCAATAGGGGTCATCCGGACTGGGATGCCGAAAGGCCACTAGAAACCGCGTTTTATCCTGGTAGAACTCGTTGTACAGCTGGGCCAGCGTTTCAGCATTCTCGACACGGATGTCGCGAAGGGCAGTGCGCCAACGAATCCAGGCCGGTATCAGTAGCGCCACACCCTGGCGCACCAGCGGATTAAAGTTTGGTGGGATAAACTCCAGTGACGGCTGAGCAATAGAACGGGGCAAGGGAACTCCTTTGGCAGTTTTGTGCAGCAGCAGGCGGCAGGGGCCCTGGGCTGCTGGGATGGACTGATTTTATAGTGACCGTCTCCTCGACTGCTGTACCGCCGAGGGTTCCCGACCGATAGCGGGCTGAATACACCGAGGCCTCAGCAGACGACAGCGATTCGTCGCGTGCATAGGTGCTCGCGTCCATATCACTTAAAAGCTCAGCCGATCTGCGTAGCCGAATCCAGATCTATCAGGGAAAAGTCGTCAACCTCTCTGGGAACTTAACAGTTCCTATCTATCAATAAAGCTTCCATAAAAATCACTTACGTTAAATTACGCAGCCCAGCTAGCAAGGTTTTAATGGCTTCAGAGCTGCATATACAGGCGTTTGCAATAGGCGCTTGTACAGGGCAGTGAACCACGGAGCGGTTGACGCTGGGTTGCCCAGGCGACTTAACGTTTTCAGCAAAGTGGCCGTCCGATATTAATTGACTGCTTTATTTGACCGCTTTATTTCGACCGAATCTATCTACCTAAATCCTCTATTGGCCCTCTAAGGGGCCGCTGACGATTGCTATACCGAAACCGCTATGACGATTGCCAGGGTGCATCTTATCTTTTGATTCTGTGAATTAGGGTGACAATCGACCAAACGTCTTTAAAGGCTCATAGCTGTTAAGTGTGACAGTCATTGTCAATGTCTCAAGTGAATATTTTTCAGGGTTCTACGCGGCAGAGCCGTGAACCAGCTCAGCTGGCACCGCTCAATGTAGAACCCCTCAATGTACGACCCATTTCCATACCGTCAGATTCAAATCCAGTTGCTTCTAATCCGCCGACCCGCGCTGCGGGATTGTGGGAAGCCCTCTTTAGCAACCTCAACTACAACTTTGATGCGGTCTACACCGTCATCGACGCTATCCTGACGGCTAAAGACCGCTGCCAAACCACACCGCTCTACATTCAGGCCATCGTTACCCGGCAGGCGACCTTTCTGGCGTCTAATCTTGAGGATATTTCACGCATGCGTCTGACCGCAGTTGATCGGTGCTGGCGACTGGGGCGGGCCCATGACTGCGACCTGAGAGTACTGCACCCAGCCATCGACAGCTGCCATGCGACGATTGCCTGCGATCCGGCGACCGGGTTTGTCCTGACTGACCTGGGCAGTCCTACCGGGATTTACCACAATCGGCATCGGCTCCCGCATCTGAGCAAGCGGAGCCTGCGCGATGGCGATCTGCTAGAGCTCGGTACGCTGCGGATGGAATTTTTTGTGGATGACTTCGCTACGGTATCGGTCTCTGGCAGCCACTCGGGCAACGCGACGTATTTTTAACGCGACGTATTTTTAACGCCCGGCAGAGGTTTAATCAGAGGTTGAGTCAACGGTTTAAAGCAGACCTGAGCGGTATCCTGTTTTGTGGACGCTATTGCTCCTAGGCCCGCCGGTACTGCATGCCTGGCAGTTGCACAATGAGCCCTTGCAGCTCCAGCTGCATGAGGTTGCTCAGCAGTCGGCTGGTATCTTGGTTGGTTTGTTGGGCTAGCGTGTCCAGGCCGATGGCTTCGTCCGACAAGGTCTGCAGCAGCTGGTTGAGCTCTGGGGCAAGGTCTGTTGGCAGAGGGAGACTGGAGGCATGGGTGGCGGAGGCATCAGCCAGCGGTGACCGATCGGGGACGGGCAATCCACCAAGCGCCGTCAGCAGCTTGGCCTCGCTGACGATGGGCTGGCACCCCTGTTCAATGAGATTGAGGCAGCCTTGACTGCGTGGGTTATCTAGCGATCCGGGCAGGGCATAGACTTCACGCCCGTAGTCGTTGGCCAGGTGCGCGGTGATCAGTGCCCCCGAACGCGCTGGGGCCTCGGTGACGATGATTGCCTGACTCAGTCCGGCAATAATTCGATTGCGGCGGGGAAAGTGAGTGCGATCGGGCGGTGTCCCGTCCGCATATTCGCTGAGGAGCAGTCCGGTCGTGGCAATGTCTTGATAGAGCCCCTGATTGCTAGCGGGGTAGGCAATATCGACGCCAGTGCCCAGTACGGCGAGAGTCGGGGCCGTTTGGGCGACACAGCTTTTGTGGGCAATGGCATCGACGCCGCGAGCCATGCCCGAAATCACCAGTGCTCCCTGCTGGGCCAGCTGACACGTGAGGCGTTCCGTCCAGCGGCGGCCGTAGTCAGACGGGTGTCGGGTGCCAACGATGCCCACCGTGAGCGGCTGGGGCTGAAGCCTATTTAGACGCAGCGGTCCCCGATAGTAGAGCACCGGGGGCGGATCCGGAATTTCAAAGAGTAGGGTGGGATACTCAGGGTCTGCCGGGGTCCAGAAGCTGGCGCTACCCGCTTCGAACTGGGCCAAGATCTGGGCTGGGGACAGGTGCGATCGCAACCGCACCACCTGATCGGCTAGCAGCAGCCCAATCCCATCCACGCCCAGCAGCTGATCTGCCCCCGCGCCCCAGGCTGCTGCCAGGGATCCAAAGGCGCTGTAGAGCCGCTTTTGCAGTACCGGCCCAATCCCCTCAATTTGGCTCCAGGCCACCCAGTAGGCCCGTTCTGATGGGTCTGTTTTTACGTATGCTGCTGGGGACTCTGCTACCGTTGCCGTCAATCTAGACCCTCCGTTCACCAGCATCAGTGTGCCCGCTGACCGCTAGAGAATCAGGGCAGCGAGTCTAGACTCCACTACGCTGCTGGGCGAGATAGTCGAAAACGCTCTTATCGCCGATATCGGGCGGAATCGCCTGAATGCTCTTGCGTAATGCAAAGACCCCAAACAGCACTGCCCAGGCGATCAGTAGCCCCTGGGCTAGACCGGCGGACAGTAAACCACTCAAATGGCCCAACAGCAGCAGCGGCACCAGTGGCGTGAGTAGCTTAGTCTCCAACCGATTGAAGCAAAAGGCCTCTTTGAAGAAGATGCCGGTCAGTGCGGCAAAGGTGAACCCAACCCCCAAAATCGTCAGCGGCTGCTGGTAAACCGTTAGCGCCAGCGGGCGAGCGTCCAGGTGTGCGATCGCAGCGGTTGCCGCGCCCCCGATCAGCCAAAACGCCTGCAACGCTCGGTGCAATGGCCGCAAATAAATGTGGATGTGCCAGAGACTGATCCCCAGGGCAACCCAAAACAAGCCGAACAACAGGGACAGCCCCGACAGCACGACGGGGGTGGGTCCCAGACTCACCAACAATGCCGTCCCCAGATCCAAGCTGCTCGCTGCGACCGCCAACCCGGCTCGATAAATCACCACCTCGCGGCGGTCGTCAGCCGTAATCGTAAATGGGCCAAACTGACCGTCGTAGGTGTCAGCGGCCATCGCATCTAGGGGCGAAGCAGATTGCATGGGACCTCAGCCGAGCGAGTCTATGCTTACAGGGTAGCGGATCGGGTCGTTTGCGAGTCGATCGTATCGGGTGGATCGCTATCGCCGCCAGACCGCCAGGCCGCCAGACCTATTTGGCCGAAATCGACAACGGTAGCTCAACCGCAAAGCAGGTTTGACCGTCGCCGCTGGTGACCGTGATCGTCCCATCGATATGGCGCACCAGCTTTTGTACCAGGGCCAGCCCAAGCCCAGTACCGCCCTGCTTCCAAGGGTCAGCGCTGGGGACGCGATAAAACTTATCGAAAATCAGCGGCAGCTCTTTTTCTGAAATTTCGATGCCGGTATTAGTAACGGCAAATTGCAGCGTGTTGTGGTCGGTTTCGGCGACGTTGAGCGAGATGCTGCTCCCCGGTGGCGTGTACTTGCAAGCATTGTTCATCAGCTCGCTCAGCAGCCGCTCCAGGCTAGAAACGTCGGTAATCAGCACGGGGATGTTGGGGGCAACGTGGACCGCAAGCTGCTGTTCGCGGCTATTGGTGCGCGCATGAAAGCCGTAGGTCAGGGCCGGAATCCACTCCGGCAGCTTAAGGGGCTGGGGGCTGACCGGCAGATTGCCCACATCGAGCCGCTGTAGGTCCAACAGGTCATTGATCAGACTAATTTCTCGCTCGCACTCTTCTTTCAGAATGCGGTAGTAGCGCACCACCCGATTTTGCGTCTCGCCCGCAGGCGGATGCGTGCGGCTGTGGGTGTCGGTATCCAGTTCGAGAGTGAGTTCTTGGTTCAGGGTTGAGCCCAGCAGTTGCAGGGCGACCCGCATGCTGGTGACGGGGGTACGCAGCTCGTGGGAAACGGTGCTGAGAAAGTCGTCTTTCAGGGTGTTGACCCGCTCTAGCTCGCGTACCTGGGACTGGGACTCCTGGTAGAGGCGGGCCTGCCGAATTGCGATCGCACATTGGTTGGCCACCTGCTGCACCAGCCGAATGTCCAGGTCATCAAAGCCGTGGTCCTTGTCCCGATAGAGCCAGAGGTCGCCCAATACCCCGCGATCGTCACGAATCGGACAGGCAAACATGGCCACCCGCCCCCGAACCGGGTTAGGCGTAATGGAGCAAAACTGCAGGTACTTGCCGTCTAGCAGCAGATGGTAAAACTCAGGAAACTTCTCCATCTGTGAGACCCGACCCCGGTCAGACGAACTCAGGGTCGTATGCTCGTAGTAGATGGTCGAGGTGCCCATGTCGAGGTCATACAGGGAAGTATTGGCCCCCTTTGCCCCCAGCGCCTCGGTCAGTTCCTTCACCACCGTTTGCAGGATCTGATTTTCGTCCAGACTGTCGCGCACGCGGTCGGTAATGCGCTTGAGGGTCTCGTCAGTGGCTAGCAGCGTCTTTAGCTTATGCGTGCTCTGGGCGAGCTTGCTCTTGAGCGTCTGATAGTCGGCCGCGTCTTCGCTGAGTTGGCCGACCTCTTTGAGCGTCGTCACCACCAGGGGACTGCCGTTTTCATCACGAATCAGACGGCGGCAGGCTTCAAACCGGCGGTCACCGCCGGGCGTACTGAGCTCAATCGCGGTCATGATCCCCTCGCCCGTCAGCAGGAAGGTTTCATCCTGGGCATTCAAAAGCTGGGCCTGTTCAGTGGGCAGCCGACTCAGCTCGCCTGCGTCCAGGAGCGTGGTCGTCGACAGCCCCAGCAGCTCCCCCAGGGCCGGATTGGCGTAACGCCAGCGATGCTGTGCGTCTTTGACATACACCGGCATTGCGATCGCATCTAGCAGCGCCGTCGATAGCTTCGGTGTCAAATGAGGCATTGCCGATAGTTCTGGCGCAGACGGTGAAAGACTCATGAAATGTAGATTCTTAATTGTGATAGCGCAATCAGTTCAACAGAATCGGGGCCTTGGCTGGGCAGTGACGAGTGATGCGAGAAACAGTGATGCAGTTCACTGTGTTGATGGCTAATGTGTGAAGGTTGATTTTGTCCACTATGCCATTTCAGCTGGTGTTATGTCCGTAAATATCAGCTTCTCCCCACACCCGTGGGGGAGTGAAGTGGCAAGTTCATGAAACAGCATAAGTCCGGGCCCCTAACTTGACCGAGACTCACCCACCCGAAGGCGTAGCTGCACCCACACCAGCCCTAAGACAACCAGCAGCAGCAGCAGGGTAGCGGCCGCCGCTCGCCCGAATTCAAACTGGGCTAGGGCCTGGTCATAAATGTAATAAACCCAAATATTAGTCGAATTGAGCGGTCCACCGCCCGTGAGAATATATATCTGCTCAAAGCTGCGCAGGGTAAATAGCGTTGTGGTCACCGTGACAAACAGCAGCGTTGGCCGCAGCCCCGGTAGGGTCATGTGCCAAAACCGCTGCAGTTCGTTGGCCCCATCCAGGGCTGCGGCCTCGTAGCGACTCCGTGGAATTGCCTGCAGCCCAGCCAGGAACACAACCAGATTGAACCCGAGCTGTTTCCAGACGCTGAGGACAATCACTACCGGCATTGCCCACTGGGGGCTCCTGAGCCACGCCACGGGCGCGAGCCCTAGTGCCTGCAAACAGTGGTTGATCGGCCCCGTGTCTTGGAACAGCCAGCGAAAGCCTAACCCGACGGCCACTACCGACAGCACCGACGGCAGAAAAAAGGCAGTCCGCAGCAGCCCTTGAAACGCGACGCTCCGGTCGAGCAGCGCCGCTAGCCCCAGCGGCAGGACGATACTGGGTGCCACCGTCGCCAAGCCAAAGTAGGCCGTGTTGCCCACCACCTGCCAAAACTCCGGATCTGCCAGCAGCCGCTGGTAATGCTGCCCGCCTACCCAGTGCAAGCCTGCGCGGGTAAAGCTGCCTGTTGTTAGGCTCAGATAACCCAGGTAGAGAATCGGCCCTAGCACAAACGTGCCCAGTAGAATCAGGGCCGGGGCGAGCAGCAGCCCGGCAAAGAGGCGATCGCGATCGGGCTCCATCATGACTCCAGACCGGGTAACGAAAGGACTCCTGTAAAATTCTAGGGCAGTCTATCCTGATCTACGCAATGCCTGACGGTGACTGGCCTGTGGCTGACCAATACCTGGTTTCGCCCCCGCTTCCACGAACTCAGATTCCACGAACGCAGCTGCCCCCAGGGATGCCCGCTCGCCTCGGCATTTTAGCCTCGGGAAACGGTAGCAACTTCGAAGCCATTGCCACGGCCATCGCCCAAGAAGCGCTTTCAGCCGAACTGGCGGTCGTGATCTATAACAACCCAGGTGCGGGCATCGTCGCCCGCGCGCAGCGGTGGCAGGTGCCCACCGTTCTACACGATCACCGTCGCTACGACAGCCGAGAACAGTTGGATGCCGCCCTGGTGGACACGCTGCGATCTCACCGAGTCGACTGGGTCATTATGGCGGGCTGGATGCGACGCGTGACCGTACACCTGATTGATGCCTTTCCCCAGCGCCTGCTGAATATTCATCCCAGCCTCCTGCCCAGCTTCCCTGGGCTACGAGCGGTTGAGCAGGCGCTGCAGGCTCGCGTCACGATCGCGGGCTGTACCGTCCACTACGTCGAGCTGGCGGTCGATAGTGGCCCCATTATTATGCAGGCGGCGGTGCCTGTCCTGCCTGACGATACGCCTGATCGTCTCCAGGCCCGTATTCAGGTACAGGAACATCGAATCTATCCGGCGGCCATCGCCCGAGCCATTGAGGCTGCGGGCAGAAATGACGTTTTTACGGACGTCGACTGAGGGGGCTAGGAAATTTCGCTGGTGTCCGTTAGTTCGGATATCTGCTAGGGATTAATAAATATATCAAGCAAAACTGATGAACGCATCGCCAACCCCTCGTGGCTTGTGCGCTGCTGACCTGATTTTGCGATGTTTTGCGGTTAAATTGCGCAAAATCATAACAAGTTTCGTTGTTATGATTTTAATCCTACTTAAGTTGAATCTTCTTGGGTGATTGCTAACTTAAGCCGTATTTTTGTCCGGAGTCTAGTCCGCGTTTGCTGAAACAAGAACCATATGAACCATTAGGGATTGACTGCTATGTTTCGCTCTTCTAAGCTTGACCTCAATAATCTAGAATTTCTGGTTCGCACTGCCCTGAGCAACGGTGAACTCTCCCCCGGTGTGGCGGCGGAAATCGCCCGTTATCGAGCCAGTGCTCAACTGTCAGCGGATGCGTCCCGCTACCTGGCCATTTTAGACGACGCCATTGCTGACGGCTGCATTCAACCTGTGGGCGGCGTCATCAGTCACGATAGCTTCAACGTGCGCTAAAGCCGTACGCTCACCAACTTCTCAAGTTTGTCGGATAGCTGGCGCTTCCCCTTGAAAGGGGTAATGTCTTCCTGATGAAGTCTCCTTGGAAAACTCCGTAGCAGCGCTCTCCGGCGCTGCTTTTTCTTTTACGGACCGGCTGTCGGGTGCAGGCCAATTTGTTGAGGATACCGAATACGGCTATGCCAATGCGGGTGGCATCCGCTGTCGGGCATGGCTCAATTATGGCTAAATCGCGAGTTCTACCTTTAGGTGTTCGATGGATCGCCCGATAGAACCTAAAATAAAACTTCATATTACTTTTAGATTTAGGTCTTCTTGTTGAATTTGTCATTAGATTCGTTGCTCAAGTCTGACGCGTTCCCGTTTAGCAGCGATCCGCTGGTGGTGGCTCGGTGGATGCTGTTCCTGTCAGGCGTACGGCTATCCGTGCACTACAGCGACCGGCAGCCCGCCCACCAGCATGTTTTGCTCGTAAGTAACCATCGCAGTTTTTTGGACGCGCCTGCGCTGATGGCGGCGTTGGGCCATCCCGTGCGGTTTGCCTGCCACCATTACCTGGGGCAGGTGCCGGTGCTGTCCGACATCGTTCGCTCGCTCGGGTGTTTTCCTCTGCCTGCTCCCCAACGACAGGGCATGAGCTTTTTTCAGCAGGCTACGGCGTACCTGCAGCAGCAACAGACGGTGGGCATTTTTCCTGAAGGGGCGGTGCCGATGATCGAGCCGACGCCGCGCCATCGGGTGGCCGAATTTAACCGGGGGTTTGCTCACCTGGCGTTGCGGCTACCGATTGAAGATTTGGTGATTTTGCCGGTTGCGATCGCATCCCACCGAGAGCGCTGCGAACGGGTGATTCCGCTAAAGCTGCTGCAGCTGTTTGACCCCTCCGAGCCGCTGTTTGATCAGGCTGGCTGGCATCCGGCCATTCTCTACGAGCGGGTGAGCGTTATTTTAGGCCGCCCCATCACCATCACCGACCGTCAGCGGGAACACTACCATGGGCGGCGGGCCGGGCAGCTCGCTGCCGAAATTGCGGAAACCTGTCACGATGAGGTGACCACTTTGTTACGTCAGGGCTGCTATTGATCGACCTGCGCGGTCGGCTGCTTCTGCTCAAATCTCCGCCTCAACCCACTGCTATCCGCCTCAAGTTTCGTGTCGATTGTCCGTTTTTATGCCCGCAGCCAATATTGATCCGCCGCTCCAGCTCTTAACGCCGACGCCGCCTCAGCCCCAGCGGCCGCTGTTTATCTTTTTGCCCGGCATGGATGGCACCGGACAGCTGCTTCGTACCCAGCTGTCTGGCCTGTCTCAAGGATTCGATATCCGTTGTCTGGCGCTGTCAGTGCAGAACAACTGGCCTTGGCCCCAGCTGGTCGATCAGACGCTGCAGCTGCTGCGCCCAATGATCCAGGCCGTGCCGCGTCCGGCCGTGTACCTCTGCGGTGAATCCTTCGGCGGCTGTCTGGCCTTACAGCTGGCGACGCACGCACCGGAACTGTTTAGCCATCTGGTCCTGGTCAATCCGGCCTCGTCCTTCCACCGTTTGCCGTGGATGCAGTGGGGTGCCTCCTTTTCCCAATGGTTACCCGGACCGCTTTATCGCGTTAGTAACATGGGGCTGATGCCGTTTTTGATTCAGCAGCGCCGGGTTACGGCAGCGGCGCGGGAGGCGCTGTGGGAGTCGATGACAGCCGTACCCGCTTCGACCGCCCTGTGGCGCGTCGCGCTGCTAGGGCAGTTTAAGGCCCAGCAGCTGCCGCTAGAGCACATGCCTCGGCCAACGCTGCTGATTGCCGGAGAAGCCGACGCGCTGCTGCCGTCTGTGGCTGAAGTCCGCCAATTGGGTCGTCGCCTGCCCGATGCGCAAATTCTCACGTTGCCCGAGAGCGGTCACGCCTGCCTGCTTGAGAGAGATGTAAATCTATATGCCTTAATGGCCGACGCTGGCTTTCTCGAACCGATGGCTAGGGCTGCTGCCAGCTCAGACTCGCTCACCAACGATTCTTTGTATAGTAATGAAGGATCGAAAGACAACAATCAATTCGTTACTTCGGGTAGTTAGCTATGGTGATGGGCAAAAAAGCTAGGGCATTGACGAAACGCCCGTTCCGTTCTTTGCTGCGGGGTGGGCTCACCCTGGCGGCGGCCTTGCTCATTCTGTGTGCCAGTGCTCTTCCCGCCCTGGCGACGGGCGTCTATCAGATGCCCACGGGCGTCGATGACCGCAGCTGGGTGATTGACGAGGCCAACCAAATTACCCGCGTTACCGAAGGCAAGCTAACCACTCAGCTGCGGCAGCTAGCCGAAACCACGGGCGATGCCGTTCGGTTTGTGACCATCCACCGGCTAGACTACGGCGAAACGCCTCAAAGCTTTGCCGATCAGCTATTTGAGCGGTGGTTCCCGAGTGAAGCGGCCCAGCAGCGACAGTCGGTGATTGTGTTGGATGATGTTACCAACGATGCGGGCATTCACGTGGGTCCGGGGACGGATGAGCGCCTGACCGCAGAGATTGCCACCAGTCTTGTAGAAGAGACGATGAAGGTCCCCTTGTTGAAAGGTAATCAGTATAGTAAATCGCTACTCGACGCGACCGATCGCATGGTGGCCGTTCTGTCAGGTGAGCCAGATCCCGGCCCGCCGGTTATGGAGACTGAGATCAACACTGAAGGCACGTTCGCGACAGCGGAGGAAACCGAGGCCAATCGCTCTAACGCCACTACGATTGTGATTGTGCTCTTGGTCCTCTCCACGGTGATTCCCATGGCGACCTATTACTGGTATCAGTCGATGGGGGGCTAGAGGAAGCGCTTTAGCCCTTTAGGCCGCCTGTAGCAGGCATTGACGAACGCGAGACACGCCAGCCAGCAGGTTGGGCTGGAACTCAGACGGCTTGAACTGCTTCAGGTAGGTCTGACTGCGAACCCCACAGGTTAGTGCCATCGTAGACAGTCCAGCGGTTTGACCGGCGATAATGTCGGCCTCCGTATCGCCTACCATCCAAGATGCTGCAATTGAGTGCCCTTGGGCCACCTGCTCCGCAATGGCGCGCTCCAGCAGAGTCACTTTTTGCTCAGTACGATTGGCATGGGCTGCGTGGATGTCAGAGGCTCCAAAAATCTGATCGACATACTGGCTGAGATCATGGGCCTGTAAAAAACTCTGGACCTGCCGGGGATGCCGTAGCGTCACCAAGACGAGCCGGATGCCGCCGCGTTTGACCTGGGCAATGGCCTTGTCAGCGCCAAACTGTAGCGCATCCCACCGCAGTAGGTGGGGGTGATTAACAATGCGACAGACCTGCTGTAGAAACGTGTCGATCAGTTCCTGGGGGAGTCCCGATCGGGCGGCAATGGTGCGATCGCACACGCGATTCTGCTTCATCGACCAGAATTGCTGCTTGGATAGCGGCGTCAGGTCGATCGTACGGCCTTGCTCAGCCGCGTAGGCTGACCGAATCATTCTGAGCCCGAGTTTGTAGGTGTGATAGTAACGGTCTGAGACATTGACGATCGGGCCGTCAAAGTCACAAAACAGAACGCTGTTGGGTGGGTGGGTGAAATTGGAAGATCGCGCCAATTCTAGGAGCCTCCTAAGAATGCCAGTCCTGCAACATTTCTTTACTTTACCAATGTCAACTCAGAAATCAGACAGGGTTTGTGCGGTTTTTAAAGTGGGAAATGGGGGGAGTTGAGGTCATGACCGCATGGGTTCGGTCTCAGAGTGCCCGGTGAATGTCCCGTGGCGACAGGTCATCGGCGGCGGGCTTAATCCGTCCTGTCTTGAACTACGATGCTAGGGCGGGTTGCGCTAGAGAGAGTTGCCCCAGAAAGACGCGCTAGCAGAAAACCGATCTAGCAGACCGCCTCGCGCTCCAGCATAAGGGTTACGGGACCGTCGTTGTCTATCTTCACCGCCATGGCGGCCCCGAACTGTCCAGTTTCAACCTTTAGCCCGGACTGGCGCAGCCGAGAGACAAACTGGTCGTACAGCTCAGCCGCGTGGCCTGGCGGCGCGGCCCGATCAAACGATGGGCGTCTGCCCTTCTGACCATTGCCGTAAAGGGTAAACTGGCTCACAACCAGCAGCTCACCCTGAATATCCTGAACTGATGTATCAAAGCGACCGTCTGGTCCCTCGGGAAACAGCCTTAATGTGAGGCACTTGTTGACCATCCAGTCGAGTTCAGCCAGCGTATCGGTTTTAGCAATGCCAACCAGCAGCGTCAGACCCTGGCCAATCTGACCCACCACCCGCCCGTCAACCGAGACCGCCGACCCGGTCACTCGCTGGATCAGTACACGCATCTAACCCTGATTTTTGAGCGTAATCACTTCGACTATTTTGAGCGCCAGCTCGCTGGGCAGTTCCAATATTCGATACAGGTCGTCCAGGAAAGCCTGTTCCTGTGATGTGACCGTGCCATCTGCGAGGACGAGATCGGTCGCGATCGCAAACGCGGTAGGCGCCAGCTCTTTGGGCAAAACCGCCTTGGCTGCCTCCACCAATGGACCCGGGCCGTGCTGCTTAAGGCGACTGAGCAGGCTGTCTTTGGTCCGTTCTAAGCGATCGCTGGAGTAGTCCTGGAAAAGCTTCATGCGGCTGAGCAGTATCCGCATTTCGGTATTTTCCTGTTCAGACAGGTAGCCATCAGCTGCGATCGCAACTAAACAGATCGCTGCAAAGGCCTCAGCCGTGGTCAGCGCCGCAGTTTGACCCTCTGGCTGGTTGAATACTTTGTCAAACAGTCCCATGCAATCGCTCCACAACGTGCTCTTTAGAGCAGCATACAGATTCTAGAGCAGCATACAGAACGCGAACGCATACAAAAAGGGAGAGAACGGTACCATTCTCTCCCCGATTTACTCCAGCTACAAATCTGCAAATCTGGCTAATATCTAGTGAAGCCTCAAGCGAGGACCTGATCTAGCACTCTCGCTGACTAGGCCATCTGCTGCATCTCGTCTTCCAGCTGACGCAGCAGCCCTGAATTACCCTGGGCACGGGCTACGTCAATTCGGTGTTGCAACGTACGGCGCATGCTGTTTTGGTGGGCTGCAGCCGCTTCTTGCAGTAGCTGGCGACGGGTTTCAGCCATGGGGTTGAGCTGGTCTAGCTTGCTCTGCAGCGTCGCGAACACAGACGTACGGGCAGGTTGGGGAATCTGTGCCACTTCACCGTGGCGGGTTGTTTGGTAAGCGACGCCCCGATAGGTTAGCTTCGCCGATGGCTGGCGAAACGGGACATGGCTGACATAGCTGTAGTGGTATGGCCGTCCCCGGTACTTGCAAAGCACATCCGCCTCAGTCACTTCGAGGGCGGGGGGGGTGTAGTCGTATTCAACGCCGCGATAGGACAGTTTCATTGGCAATCTCCGTTTGAGTAAGCATCAGGGATGCGTTCCTTCGGGAGTATTTCCTTGGCAGTGCTGCAGGAATGACCCTACTTCCGTCTCTAGGGAAGGGCAGCATCGCCGCCCGTTCTTAGAGATGAACGTCAATTTGATTTCTGTATCTATATTTACAGTTTTGACTCAACATTGCCAGTTCATGACGTAAGCTGATTTCAGCCTACAATCCTTACGAGTCAGAAGTTTTGGAGATTTTTTCCGTATCATTACGGACTTGAAAAGTTATCGAACCGTAATAAAACTCGAAAACTTCACTCGCCTGAGGTCGATGAGGCCTCACCTCAGATAGGGGTAAAGATAGCGCAAACATCATGAATAGGGGCTGATCCCCCAGCTGGGACGGAGCAAATTGAGCTAATCTGTAGATGTTCGATTAATAAAACTTAAAATAGCTAGGACTGATTCTGCGTTATCAACCGGTCCGTCTGTGTTAAGTCATCGCTAGTCCATCGCTGCTCCCCAGTTGCTCGGACCGGTGACCGACCATCATCCCCCTGCCCTGCCTATGCACTGCATCATCAACCGCCGCGCCGAGTTTTCGGCTAGCCATCGCTACTGGCTGCCGGAGCTGAGCGAAGCCGAAAATCAGACGCTGTTTGGTCTCTGCAGCCGTTTCCCAGGACATGGACACAACTATGTGCTGTACGTGTCGATGGCGGGCGAACTCGATGAGTACGGCATGGTGCTGAACCTGTCGGACGTCAAAAAGGTGATCAAGCGCGAGGTCACTGGTCCGCTCGATTTTTCCTACCTCAACGACGTGTGGCCCGAGTTTCAACAGGGGCTGCCCACGACGGAAAACATGACCCGTGTCATCTGGCACCGCCTGGCCGACCATCTGCCGATCACCAATATTCAGCTCTTTGAACACCCCACCCTCTGGGCCGACTACCAAGGAAACGACATGGAAGCTTACCTGACCATTTCTACCCACTTCAGCGCCGCCCATCGTCTGGCATTACCCACCCTAACCCTAGAGCAGAACAGTGAGATCTACGGCCTCTGCGCTCGCGTGAACGGTCACGGTCACAACTACCATTTAGAAGTCACCATCAAAGGCGAAATCGATCCGCGCACCGGCATGCTGGCCGATCTGGTCAAGTTTCAAGAGGCAGTTGAAGCCCACGTGGTCAAGCCCTTCGACCATACCTTCTTGAATAAGGACGTGCCCTACTTCGCGGCGGTGGTGCCCACGGCTGAGAACATTGCCGTACGTATTCGCGATCTGCTGCGCGACCCGATCAAAGCCATCGGTGCATCGCTACATAAAGTCAAGCTGATTGAAAGCCCCAATAACTCGGCTGAGGTCTACTGCGCCGAACCGGCTGCGGCCACCTCTACGCAGGCGACCGCTGCGCCCGAACTGGCCGCCGTTTAGGCTAGCGTCTTTCTCACTGATTGGGTTCTCACTGATTGGGTTCTTACTGATTGGGTTAAGGGTGCTGGTGCCGCTGGTGGCGATCCGTGGTGCTTAACCAATGACGCTTGATCTGTGGGGGTGATCTGCGTGCCTGATCTGTGTGCCTAATCTATGGGGCGGTTGACAGCGTCTGCTGAAGAATGTTCGCTAGCTTTTCGGCGCTATCTTTGACGGCGAGGTGGCTGGCGGCCTTTGACATGGCATCTAGCTGCTTGGGATGGCTGAGCAGGGTGAGGACGCGATCGCCCAGTTCCGTGGCCGCTAGCTCGTTTTGCCGATACACCTTGGCGGCCCCCACCGACGCGAACGCCGCTGCATTGTAGGCCTGATGATCCTCAGCCGCAAAGGGATAGGGGATCAAAATTGAAGGCGTATGGGTCATGGCTAGTTCGGTCAGGCTACCGGCCCCAGCCCGGCTAATCACCAGCGTCGCCCGCCCAAACAGGGCGGCTACGTTATCAAAGAAGGGGCGATGAATATACTGCGGATGGCTGAGACTATCGGACTCCGGATCGTTCTGCCCGGTTTGGTGAATCACCCAGGCCCCCTGCTGGAACCAGTCAGGCGCCGCCGCTCGAACCAGCCGATTGACCGCGACCGCCCCCTGGCTGCCGCCCACTACCACAATCACTGGCGCATCGGGCGGGATCTGCACGTCACCCAGCACCGAACTGATATCGGTCTGGGCCGCTGACAAAAACTCGGATCGGACCGGTGTGCCGACCGTCAGGGTTTTAGCCTTGGGTAAATACTTTTCGGCTTCTTCGAACCCCAGGGCGACCAGGGTGCACCAGGGGCTGAGCCAGCGGGTCACCTTGCCCGGCAGCGCGTTTGACTCATGCAAAATGGCCGGTAGCCCGAGGCTGCGGGCCGCCAGGATAGCGGGGGCAGCAATGTAGCCGCCAGTGGTAAACACGCCCTGGAAGTTTCCCTGCTTGAGCAAACGGCGCACCTGGGCAGTCGATCGTAGAAACTGATTAAAAAGTTTGACGCTGCCCAGTCCCAAACGCCCCTGAACGCCGCCCATGCGGACCGTATGTAGAGAGTACTGCTGGGGGACTAGTTCAGTTTCGAGCCGATCTGGGACGCCCAACCACTCGATCTGCCAATGGCCGGTCTGGGCTAGCTGGTCTGCCGTTGCGATCGCAGGAAACAAATGCCCGCCGGTACCGCTGGCGGCAATCAGCAACTTGACCGATTCCTGCTGTCTCTGCCCGTCGTCCATAATCGAGATACACGAGATGCCCTTTCACAGGGTACCGTGGTTCTATTCCAGTATTGTTCAGATATTCTATCGTTCAGATATTCACGTACTATACTGGCCAAGCTGGCCCTTGTGTCGTCTAAAGTCGTCTAAAGTCGTCTAAATATGTATGTCGCCCAGTTCCAAGCCGACATCACCTGTTCACCGTTACCTGTTCATCGTTTAGGAGCGTTCCATGCCTCAACCTCGTCGCTGGCAGCTAATCCCCGTAGGGGCACTGGCCCTGCTCATGGGTCTGGGTGCGCGGGTTCAGGCCGCCCCGCCTGAGACGGCTCCAGCAGAACTGACCGCAGCGTTAGAAGACATTGAGACGGCCGCTAACGCACAGGACCTGGACGCCGTGATGGCATTCTATGACGCGGCTTTCGTCAACGAAGATGGCTTTACTTACGAGACCTTCGAAACTGCTCTGGCCGAATTGTGGGAGCGCTACGACACCCTCACCTACCGGATTGAGCTGCAGTCCTGGGAAGAAACGCCCAACGGCTATGTGGCCGAAACCGTTACCTACATTGATGGCACGATGAGCGAGCCGCGCACGGCGTTACTTGAGTCGGTGATGCGCTCTCGCCAGACCTACGAAGACGGTCAGATTGTCTCCCAAGAAATTCTTTCAGAGCGGAATCAGCTGAACTCGGGCAGCAATCCGCCCACGGTCACCGTCATCCTGCCCGAGCGCGTGACGCCTGACGAGACCTACGAGTTTGATGCCATCGTGCAGGAGCCGATTGGCAACAGCTACCTGCTGGGGGTTGCGATCGACGAAGGCACCACTGCCGAAGATTTCTTTACAGCTCGCCCGATTGACCTGGAACTGTTGGCCGCTGGCGGTCTGTTCAAGCTCGGAGATGCGCCCACCGATGAAGACAATCTTTGGGTGTCGGGGCTGCTCATTCGTGACGATGGCCTGGTGGTAGTGACCCGCCGGTTACGGGTTGAATAGGCAGTCCCAAAACGCGAATGGCTTGAAAGTCGAGTGGATTGAAAGGTGATTAACTTGCCAGGAGCGGTCCAATCTGCTGGACCGCTCCTGGCATTCTCAGTTGGCCAACTACACGAGCGTCGGTTCGTTGGCCCTGGCCATACTGCCGACCCGCAACCAGTTGAAGCCGTCAGGTGAAATGGCCCCCCAGACGTCGGCCTGGGCCAGATTGGCGCAGGTTAAGATAGCGCTGCTAAAATCGGCGGCTCGCAGATCGGCCCCCACCAGCCTGGCTGCAGTCAGATTGGCATACTGTAATCGAGCTCGGTGTAGGTTCGTTCGAGACAGGTTGGCCTGGGTGAGGTTAGCTCCCCGCAGTTCTGACCAGTGGAGATCCGTACCCGATAGGTTAGTAAACGACAGGTTCGCGTAGCTCAAGTCGATTTCAGACAGTGCCAGCTGGCTCAGGTCGCAGCCGGACAGGTTCCAGCCGTGAAAATCGCGCTGGCCTTGTTTGTATAGCTGAAGTAGGCGGTTGTTTGAGTTTGGCATGTATCAATCTCCATGCTTCACCTAATAGTGCTGGTCCGGCTCAATGTGTGACGCGGGTTCTCTTTAGCACTCTTGTAGGTCGGGCAGATTGATGGGATCCGGTGGGGCCATCGATGCCTGCAGATCGCTGCAGTGCTTAATGGCCGCCTGGGTTTCTGGCCCAACGACACCGTCAATTGCCCCGACGTAGAGCCCCTTGTCTTTGAGATAGCTCTGCAGGGTTTCACTTTGCGGCTTTTGCAGGCGGGCTGAGGCATCTAGCAACACTTGCTCTACCCAACAGCTGTCGATGGATGCTTTTAACTGGGTCTGTTGCTGAATCACATCTGTCTCGTCGATCAGGTGGCGCAGGTGATTGAGCATGTGGTCGGCTTCGTCCACTAACAGACTGAGCATGGGGTCATCTACTGCCTGGGATAAGATATCGCCAATGCGGTCAGCGTCACGGTCGCTCAATCGATTGGCACAGGAAAGCTGACAATATTCGGTCACCAGGCCTCGGTAATGTTCAGCGTGGTGAATCAATGAATCGGTCACGGTGGAACCTCCAAAAGCGGGTCAATCATGCTGGGATGTCAGGAGTGAGAAGCACGCCGGATGCTCAGGGCTGTTGCCAGCCTACCAGGACGGCAGTCGTCTACCTGTTCACCGCTAGCCAGAATCCTCGATAGCCGCGAACAGCCCAAACAACACCGACTCTGGCTGCCAACCCGAGTCAATGACCAGAGCTAACAGCCAGCCCAATAGACAGCCCACAGCCTGAGCGGGCACTAAATGACTAGTGGCAGGCACTGGGCGTCTGTGACAGGCGATTGGACCGCTGCGGAAAAGTTCATTCAAGGCATGAAGTAACTTCATACAGCTTTGCATGCGGACGTCACAATCTGGCCTCCGGTGCCACTATTAAAGTGAAGGGACGCCCGTATTTTTTATGGTCAAGCCGCCCAATTTGCCCCCACCCGATACGCTCGACATTGCGCTGGCCGAGATTTTAGGGACCGGAAATAGCTACGCATATTCTGCGATCGCAACCGTGCGTCGCCATCTTCATACCTTCCACCTCACGCACTTCTTCGAACCCAACGAAATTCTATTCGAGGCTTACCTCAGGGGCAAAGCGGTTCAGCGCCGGGGCGAGCTGATTCGTAACCCCCACGCCTGGCTCAAAAGTACGGCTTTCAACATCGTCCGAGAAAAGAGCCGCAAGGTCCGCCAGCGCGTCGTGGTCTCCTATGACGAGAACGAATACCGGGTCGGCACCGAGACCGGTTGCATGCTCGATCGGCTCGATCTCGACCACCAGATTAAGCTGCTGTACAAGGCCCTGCGCGAATTTGAAAAGGAAAATGCTGACACCGCACAGCTGCTGATCTGGCGCACGATCGATCGGCTCAGCTGGGAAGAGATTCAAGCCAAGCTAAGGGCCACCACTGACGGGGAGATTCCAAACGGAGCCACGCTGCGCCAGCGGGTTGCCCGTGGGAAAAAGCGCGTGCGCCATATTTTGCACAGTCTGGGCCTGCCAATGAGTTAGGCGACCCTGCTAGGCGGCCACCAGGGCTGCTGCCACAATGCTTTGGAAGAGCGCCATGCCGTCGGTGCTGCCGACGACTGCGTCCGCCGCCCGTTCGGGGTGGGGCATTAACCCCAGCACGTTGCCCGCCCGATTGCAGATGCCGGCAATATTGTTCAGTGAACCGTTCACATTGGTCTCTTCGTCTACTGGGCGGGCTTCGCCCACCGAATTGTCCAAGCCACAATAGCGAAATACGATCTGGCGGTTATCTTCGAGCTGAGCCAGGGTGTCAGCATCCGCGTAATAACAGCCCTCGTTGTGGGCAATGGGCAGGGTAATCGTCTGGCCCTGGACGTACTGCTGTGTCCACATCAGGTCGGTCCGTTCGATTTGTAGGGGAGTGCGATCGCAAATGAACCGCATATCTCGATTGCGTACCAGCGCTCCGGGCAGCAGCCCGACCTCGGTCAGTACTTGGAAGCCATTGCAGATGCCTAAAACCGGTCGGCCCTGCTGAGCGTGCTCCACCGTCGCCCGCATGGCCAGAGAAAACTGGGCAATCGCCCCGCAGCGCAGGTAGTCGCCGTAGCTGAAGCCGCCGGGCACAATCACCACATCGACATCGCCCAGATTGCTGTCTTCGTGCCAGATGCGGCGGGTGGGGTGACCCAGCAGATCGCGAGTGACGTAGACAACGTCGCGATCGCAGTTCGAGCCCGGAAAGGTAATGACGCCAAACTTCATGCCGCTGCTCCTAGGCTGTTGCCAGCGCTGTCAACTCAAACCGATAGTTTTCAATCACCGGATTTGCCAGCAGCTGGTCGCACATGCGATCGAGCTGCTGTTGGGCACTCTCTTCGCTCTCTGCCGTTAGCGTCAGAGTGATGTACTTGCCAATCCGAACCCCCTCAACGTTGTCGTAGCCCATGTGCGAGAGCCCTGACTGCACCGCCGTTCCCGCCGGGTCTAGCACGGACGGACGAAGGGTGACATAAACTTGCGCCTGGTAGGTTTGCGCCACTGGGGATCCCTCAATTTCGAGCGGTCGGGTTTGCTAACTTATCCTACCGCAGGGTTGCGATCGCAGTCCGCCGATCCCCTTTTCCCATTGGCCAAGACTCGATCTAAGCTAGAAGCAGATATTCTGGCCTCCTATGACCCGCCGTACCCGTAGCCAAAAGCAACTCCTAGACGTGCTCAAAACCCTGGCAGACCCGATTTCGGCCCAAGACCTCTACGTCAGCCTGCGGCAGCACGATATTAGTATGGGGCTTGCCACCGTCTACCGTTCTTTGGACGCGCTCAAACTTGACGGCACCGTTCAGGTTCGGACGCTACCCAGCGGCGAATCGCTCTACAGCCTCAGCCACGAAGACCGCCACCACCTCACCTGCCTCAGCTGCGGCAGTTCCATCCCCATCGACGAGTGCCCGGTGCATGAGCTAGAGACCCAGCTCAACCACTCCCACCGCTTTCGTATTTTCTATCACACGCTGGAGTTCTTCGGCCTGTGTGCCCAGTGCCAGACCCAGGAAGCCGCAACGTGAAGCCAGTTATTTTGCCGTGCCGTTTCTGCCCAAATCACCCACAATCTGCTGCATGCCTTCGAGCGTTGCAGGAATGCTGCGAGGGTCCATGAACATAACTTTGCTGCTGTCGCTCGCGCCAATCTGCTGCCCCATAGACAGGTAGCTTTGGGCCAAGATGAACTGCAGGGCTTCGCGGGCGGTGGGGTCGCCTTTGAGCTTGCTGACCAAAACGCTAACGGCTTCGGCGTTGGCCTGGGCCTGCAATACATGCTCCTGACGCTGGGCCTGGGCTTTGAGTACGGTCGCTTTTTGTTGAGCTTCAGCGTCGAGAATGGCAGCCTTTTTGCGGGCTTCGGCGGCCAGCAGTTCTGATTCGGCCTCGCCTTTAGCAGCGTTGATGGCGGCCTCTTTTTCGCCCTCGGAGGTGAGAATGGCGGCCCGCTTACGGCGTTCGGCAGCCATCTGCAGCTCCATCGAGTCTTGCACGGCCTTAGAGGGTACAATGTCGCGCAGCTCTACGCGGGTGACCTTAACGCCCCAGGGGTCAGTGGAAATGTCTAACTCGCGCAGCAGCAGTTCGTTGATTTCAGAACGCGCTGTAAAGGTTTCATCCAGCTCTAGCTTGCCCATCTCCGAACGAATTTGGGTGAGAACGAGGTTTACCATTGCCGACTGCAGGTTCTCGACTTTATAACAGGCTTTTTCGAGATCGACGATGCGCCAGTAAACAACAGCATCGACCGTAATCGACACGTTGTCGCGGGTAATGCACTGCTGGGGCGGCACGTCGAGGACTTTTTCACGGATGGTCTGCTTGTACACCACCTTATCGACAAAGGGCGTGGTGAAATTGAGGCCGGGACGGAGCTTGCGACCGTTGTACTTGCCCAGGCTTTCGACCAGGGCTTCGTCCCCCTGGTTAATGATGCGAACAGACCCGGCAGCGGCGGTACCGCCGAGGGCCAAGATAATCAGTAGCGCAAACGGGTTCATGGTGTTCTCCGGAAACGGTGGTAGGGAATGAAGCGGCTGTGGACAGGGGGCTTGATGAACAAACCTTGCCCAGAATCAGTTCAGGATTTAGCTGAGCAAAGTGCTTTCTGGCAGGATGATCAGGGTATTGCCCTGGCGACCGACAACAAAGACGGCCTGATCGGGTGCGATCGCAATTCCCTCATCGCTGCAGCGGGCTTGCCAGGAGCTGCCCTCGTACATCACTCGCCCGGGCTGCCCGGGCGGTATCGATGTGAGCGTGCGGGCACTGGTCGACTCCTGCAGCGTGGGCGCAGTTTTACTGGGGATAAACCGCTTCAGCGCCCAAAACGTCAGCAGCGACAGCCCCATCCACAGCGCCACCTGATAGCTAAAGTCGGCAATCAGCAGCGACAGCAGCGCCGTCAAAAACGCACTTACCCCCAGCGCCGACTCGATGAACGCCGTTGGAATCATCAGCTCCATCAGACAGAGCGTAACGCCAACGATGATCCAAAAAATAGTAAAGCTCATAGCAGCAACAGCCGATCGCTGCGCAATAACGGAAAAGCCCCTCGGGCAATCAGGCGACGGCGGCCCGCCCCACAGCTGAATGGTGTCATTCTGCTCAGACTATCGGTTTAGACACGGGTGAGGCATAGGCTGGCGGTCGTGAATGGCTGAGCGCGATTGGTTGCCCCTGCCGTTTGTAACGCGGGTGCAGTGCTATGCCGACATGGTTGACCTAATCGCCGACCGAAAATGACAATAACAGCCACCTTTACTTACAGATTAATTCAGCTCGCTGGGGTTCGTTTCCGCAAATAAAGAAATGTATTCAAACCCATATCCAGTCAGACATAGCCAATCGTTCACTTTGCGTCTACCATTGGACCTAATCTTTTTCGCCCAAGCACAAAAGCAGGCATTTCGGGGTATTTATCTAGATGATGCAAGCAGTCACTATGAACGGAAACGGGGGGCACCCTGGCACGTCAGAGCCCAGTAAGTACCCGCTAAGGCAATATGTTTGGGCCTTGGGCGATGGCGTTCGTCAACAGGCTAAGGGGGAGCGCATCGACGATCGCTACGAGGTGATCTCTCCCAATATCTGGCGCGATCTGACCCCCGAGCAGCCGCCCAAGCGCATCGATACTATTCCTAACTTTGCCCAACCCTATCTGCAGGGATATCGCCATCGGCTCCATCTACCGGGCGTGTATGGGATCTGTCACCAGGCCAATGACGAGCCCGTACTGCTGCTAGACAACATTCCCGTCGATCGGGGCGGGCAGCTGCTGCCCACGCTACACCAGTCCTGGGAAAGTGCCACGGCCTTTCGTCAGGCCTATTGGTGCTGGCAGATCCTGACGCTCTGGCAAACGCTGAGTAAGCTGGGGGTCGCCGCTAGCCTGCTGAAGGGTAGCAATCTCCGAGTTGAGGGCTGGCGGGTCCGCCTGATTGCCTTTGTCAGCGACCCAGCCCAGCCCAGTCTGGAAGAGCTATCGGTCGTCTGGTCAACGCTGGTTGAGACCGCCCGACCCGAATTTCAGCCTGGGTTACAGGCCCTGTGTGAGCAGATGGCTGCTCCGCAATCTGAGCCAGATACGCTGATGGAGCAGATGAACCGGGAACTGCTGGCCCAGGCCACGACGCTGTCGCTGAGTCTCAAAGTTGCTGGCAACACCCATCCCGGCCCTGGTCAGCCGCGGAACGAAGATGCCTGCTACCCCAGCCAAACCGAGTTTCAGCGTACGCGCACAGACGATCTGCCCGCTCTGCCACGGATTGCGATTGTCTGTGATGGTGTCGGCGGTCACGAAGGGGGCGAAGTGGCCAGCCAGACGGTGGTGAGATCGCTCCAGCTCCAGCTGCGGAGCCTGCTAGCCGAAGCGGCTAACCAAATGGAGCCGATGCCGCCCGAACTGGTCATGGAACAAATCGAGGCGGCCATTCGGGTGGCCAACAATCTGGTGGCCGCCCAGAACGATCAGCAGGGCCGCGCCCAACGTCAGCGCATGGGTACCACCCTGGTGGCCGCTGTCCAGCTGCCGCAGCGCATTCCTAAGGGTGATGGCGACTGGCATGAGGTGAACGAACTCTACATCGCCCACGTGGGCGATAGCCGCGCCTACTGGATTACGCCGGAATACTGTCACCAGCTGACGGTAGACGACGACGTGGCCGGAAGAGAAGTCGCTGCAGGGCGCAGCCTACTGTCGGCAGCGCGACAGCGACCGGAGGCCGCATCGTTAACTCAGGCCATCGGCACCCGTGACGCTGATAAGCTCAAACCCCATATTCAACGGTTCATCCTGGATGAAGACGGCGTGCTGCTGCTCTGCTCGGATGGGTTGAGCGACAATCGCCAGGTCGAAACTGCCTGGGCTAACTATATTGGCCTAATTGTCAAAAACATCGTGTCGCTGCCTGCGGCGGTCGATTCGTGGATTGAGCTAGCCAATCAGAAAAACGGTCATGACAATGTGGCCGTTGTGCTGATGCAGTGCCAGGTCAGTGGCACGGGCGCTGCCAATCGCACTGGCCAGCTGATCACCCAGCAAGACCACCTGCCCACCGACATGACCGAATCGTCTAAGGCGCTGCTCTACGGTGAAGCCGAAGACGACGGTATCGATCCTGTGAGCGCTCCAGCAGAAGGAGAGCCCGATTCGCCCCGACGGCCTGTCGTTGCCCTCATCCTAGCGGCGCTGTCGCTAGGTGCGCTCACCCTGGCCGGACTGTTCCTGTGGCATACGCTGCGAGTAGACCCTGGCACTGAGTCTGCGCCTTCACAGCCAGCGCTGACGGAACCTGAATAATCTCCTGAAGAATAATTCCCTGAAGAATAATTTCCTGAATCATCTTAATAGAGACAGGCTGTTTGGGTTCAAGAGTCGCCCCGTTCCTGTTAACTTTAGCAACATTAAAGTTGTTAAAGTGGGCCGGAAGGGTTGCAATCCTGTGCAAAAATAATAAAGTCTGTTGGTGCGCTGAGGGAACTCCTGTTCTGTCGCTGTCAACTGCACGCAGACGACCCTACGCAGATGCTCATCAGCAGTGCTCAGCTGCGATCACATTTTCGTTTCACGCTCAATTTTTCACGCTCAATTCACTAACACAATGGTTCAAGCCCCCCTCGCTCAGGAGACCGCTACCAAGCCTGCTATGAAAGCTGGAGATCGTGTTCGTATTTCGGTGCCCGTGACGCTGTATCACCATCCGCACCATCGCAATCAGCCCTTCAACGCCGCCGGGATGGAAGGAAAAATCAAAGACGTCTTAGCCGACTGGCACGGGCGTCATATCAGTCCTAACTTCCCGGTCGTGGTGGAGTTCGAAATCGAGGGCGCTAAGCGTCCCTTTAAAGCCCATCTGGTTGAGGCTGAGCTAGAGCTAATCTAACCCGGTTGATGGGCTGAACTGGGCCTCTATCGCCGAAACCAACCGAGCAGTTCGACATCGTGCCGCATGGCTGCCAGCTCCGCCTGGTTTTGCTGTGCGGCTTTGTCGTACCAGCGGCAGTAGTCGGCAAAGGCCTGACGGGCTTCGGTCTCTTGGCGAAATTCAACGGCGGCCTGGTGCAGCAAGATGGATTCGTGGACGGCCTGGGTTGAGGGTGCTGCGGGCCGGGGAGAAACGATCGGTTCTGGCATAGCTGGCGGGTGGCAACGTTTCTATCCTAAAGCCATCCTTTCAAACGGTAGACCCCAAAGCCGATATATTCTTTGATGGCGCGGGTCAGCTTAAAAATCGCCTCGGCATCCGGCAAGATTCCTAACAGACGCCCCTGTAGAGTACGGGAACCTTCTGCCAGCTTCGCTTCCGAGACCCAGTAGTCGGTAGGGGCAGGAATCACGTCAATTCCCAGTTTGCGAAAGATCGCGACCGAACGGGGCATGTGCGTTGCTGACGTTACCAGCAGGACGCGGTCGAGCTGCTGCTGGCGCAGGATGGCTTGGACGTTAGTCGCGTTTTGGTAGGTATTGAGTGAGTCCGGTTCCTGCAGGATAGCCGTGGGGGGCACCCCCATTGCGATCGCAATCTGAGTCATGTCGTCTGCTTCGGGCGGACCGCCGTCTTTCCAATCGATGCGTCCGCCGCTAAAGAGGATGAGCGGGGCCTTATTCTGCTGATACAGGCGGACCGCGTAGAGCACCCGGTCACCAGCTTCATTGACTTCGACCCAGGGACGGGGCGATGAGGCGGCATAGGTACTGCCCCCCAGCACCACAATCACGTCTGCGGTGGGGATCGGCTGCAGGGGACGGTAGCGCCATTCTAAGGACTGGACAACCCGGGTCGCGACCCACTGATTGCTACTGAGGAACAGGAGCAGTAGGGAAAGTGCGATCGCGCCCCTCGCCCACCCCGGTCGCTTGCCCATCCACACCAGCGCCAGCACGAGCAGCACACAGGTGAGCCCCAGGGGATAGATCAGCAGCGGCAGCAGCTTCGATAAAAACAAAAACATGTTGCCCGACTATTCTCGGCCCCGACGATAGATCCGGCGTCGCCTCGCCCGTCGGATCTGCCAGTCCGGCAGCTTGAAGCCTAGCCGAGAGATGCCGAGCTGCTCCTGAGTTTCCTCATCCGGTAGCGGCGCGCCCCCCTTGATATCCCACCAGGCCGAGATTGTACCCCAAGCGAACCCACCGGCTGCCCCAAATAAAATACTGAACCCCACCGGATAGCCCAGCAGCGTAAACAGCAGCAGAAAGATCAGCCATGCCCTCAGCGCCGCTGGCACTACCCGGTCGGCCATGTCCACATAGGCACCATTTGACAGACCGTTTGCGCCGTTTTTAGAAGAACCCTTGGGAGAGACCATTGCTCACATCATCAGAAGGTGCCTCTACTATACCCACCTAGATCATCTGTGTGGGCGGCCCTAATAAAACCCAATACAGCAAAAAGTCCGGCGGATCACCACCGGACTTTTCAAATCAGAGCGAGCTTTTTGCCCCGGCTAAACAGCCGCTTCTGACTCAGCTGCCGTATCTGCGGTCTCCGCTGATTCGCTCTCAGCCTTGCGAGGTGCCAGCACAGAGACCACCATCTGCTCAGGATCGCCCAGCGCCTCGACCCCCTCAGGCAAAACAATCTGGCCCAACTGCAGCGAATCCCCAACCTGCAGGCTAGACACGTTCACATCCAGCGTTTGCGGAATCTTGTCAGGCGCACACTTAATCTGCAGCTCGGTGAGCACCGTATCCAGCATGCCGCCGTCGTTCTTGACGCCAGCCGCCTCGCCACTGTAATGAATCGGCATGGTCAGCTCCAGCTGATCCTGGTCAGCAATCGAGAAGAAGCTGAGGTGATAGATCTGGTTTTTCCAAGGATGGGTTTGCACCTCGCGGAGAATGACCTTGCCATTCCAGGGCATGTCTGGCACGTTGACCGTGATCACGCTCTTGTTGACTACCGCCTTCCGCAGCAGGGCCTGAGCTTCCCGATCGTTGACCTTCAGGTCAACCGAGTTAGTGCCATCGTGTCCGTAAAGTACGGCGGGCAGGACGCCCTCTCGACGGAGAGCTTTAGGCTTTTCACCCTCAACGCGCTTACTACATTCAATCGACAATTCCATAACAGTTGCTTTGCTTAACAGGACAAAAACTCAAATGTTCAGAGGGTGAATCTCGCGCAGATTTTGCGCTTTCCAATCGTAGCCGAAAACCTGATTCTGCCCGATCAGGCCACCTTAAAGGCACCGCCGTTTTCATGCAGCAGGGCACGCTTCGGGCCGTGAATGGGGTCTTCTACAATGATGGTCTGATCGCGGCTAGCGCCCAACGAGACGATTGCGATCGGAACTTCCATCAGCCTGGCGAGGAACTCTAGATAGTCCAGCGCCTGTTTAGGCAGGTCTTCCAGTTTACGACAATCTGCGGTGGACTGCTTCCACCCCGGCATCGTCTCATACACGGGCTCACACTGGGCAAACTGCTGGGCGCTGCCTGGCATATCCCGGCAGAGCTGGCCGTTGAGCCGATAGGCGACACAAACTTTGATTTCATCCAGCGTGTCCAGGACGTCTAGTTTCGTCACCGCCAAACAGTCCAGTCCGTTGATCCGCACGGCATAGCGACCGACCACCGCATCAAACCAACCGCACCGCCGTCGCCGCCCGGTGGTTGTGCCAAACTCTGCGCCACGTTCGCACAGCATCTCGCCCGCTTGCCCCAGCGATTCGGTCGGGAACGGCCCCTCACCCACTCGGGTTGTATAGGCTTTGGCAACGCCAATGACCCGGTCGATCATGGTCGGACCGACGCCCGAACCGATACAGGCCCCCCCGGCGACCGGGTTAGAAGAGGTAACGTAGGGATAGGTGCCGTGGTCGAGGTCAAGTAGCGTCCCCTGCGCGCCTTCAAACAAAACGTTCTTGCGCTCGTGGATCGCGTTGTAAACGTGCAGCGAGCTATCAACGATGTGGGGTCGCAGCCGTTCGGCATACTGCGCGTACTCATCTAAAACGTCTTTAGGATCCAACGGCGGCAGCCCATACAGCTTTTCGAGCACCACGTTCTTATAGTTGATCGTCCACTCCAGCTGCTCCTTGAGCGTTTCTAAATTCATCAGGTCAATTACCCGAATCCCTGTACGCTCAGATTTGTCCGCGTAGGTGGGGCCGATACCCCGCTTGGTGGTCCCAATCTTTTTGCTGCCACGCCGCTCTTCAGAGGCTTCGTCAATCATGCGGTGGTAGGGCATGGTAACGTGGGCCGTCTCTGAAATGTAGAGGTTGCCTGTGGCGATCTTGAGCTCGTCGAGCTTGTCCAACTCGCCAATCAGCGCCTTGGGATCGATCACCGTACCGCTGCCAATCAGGCACTGCGTTTCGGGATACAAAATACCCGACGGAATCAAGTGCAGTTTAAAGGTCTGATCCTGCACGACGACCGTGTGGCCTGCGTTGACGCCACCCTGGTAGCGCACGACCACATCCGCCGACTTGCTTAGCAAATCAGTAATTTTACCTTTGCCTTCATCGCCCCATTGGGCACCGATTACAACGACGTTTGCCAAGGGATTTTCTATCGCTAAAGTTGAACAATTGACCATTATCGTCAGCAGACGTGGGGGGTGTCAATAGTCGTTTATTGACTTCGGGATACGCCTCATCTGCATCGGTTCCAGCTGACCAACGCAGCGATTTGTTAGAATCTCATCAATCGCCTTACGAATCCATCCATACCCCCCAATGCGGATTGGAAAGGTTTGAGGTAAAACTGTTAATAACTTTTAGTGTTTTTAGCTATCCATCGTTTGTTAAGCGATGAGTGCTGTGGGATTGGGCTTGGCCCAGCACCTTAGGGAACGGCACTGCCTGAGATATCGCGGTTGGGGTAGCGGAATTAATTCAACATTACGCATCGCGCTTGCTTTAGTGGCAGGCGCAATTTCTAGGAATCATTCATCATTTGAGAGGGCTTATGAGTCTTTATGCAGAGCTACATCGCCATCTGGGAGGCTCCGTTGTCCCCCGCATCCTATGGCGCTACTTTCAACGTAATCGGCCCGATCTCTCGGAACGGTTCGAAGGGTATCCGCAGTTTGAGCAGTTTTACACGCAGCCTAAAGATTCCCTTGAAGAATATCTAGAGCTACACACCCTGGTAGAAAGCGTACAAACCAAAGAGGCGCTGCCCTACTTTATTTATCGTCTGATTCGGGGCGCTTACATTTTTGAGAATCTGGCCTATCTGGAGCTGCGGTACACGCCCTACTACCGAACCCCCGAGCATCTGAGCCAAACTGAGCGCATTGATGAAATGGCTCAGGTCGTCGAAATTGTGGGGCGGGCCAGCCAGCAAACCGAGTATCCGGTCATTACCAAGCAGATTCTTTGTACACACTCGCGCTTACCCAACGAGGTGAACCGGGCCATCGTTAACTTGGCGGCAGAGTACCCCGAGTACGTCTGTGCGATTGACCTGGCCGGGGGTGACGGGGCCTATGCCGAGCGGTTGGACGAGCTGGTGCAGCTCTATGCCTACGCCCAGTCTCTGGGAATTAAAACGACCGGACACCTCTATGAGACGAAAAACGGTTGCTACCCTGAGCTCCTGCCCTACCTGATGCGGATCGGTCACGGCATTCAGATTCCGCTGCACTACCCGGAGCTGTTGAAAGAGGTCGCCGCGCGGGGGCAGTGCCTGGAGGTCTGCCCCACCACCTACCTGCAAACGGGCACGCTGGATGAGATTCACGAACTGAAGACGGTGTTTGACCGCTGCTTTGATGCGGGGGTGGACATTGCCATCTGTACCGACAATGCGGGCTTGCACAACGTGCGGCTACCGTTTGAGTTTGAGAATCTGCTGACCCAGGACGTGATTGGGTTTGACGGGCTGCGGGCCTGTCAGGCGGCGGCGTTTAAGCATGCCTTTGCCTGGCCCCATGAGGCACCGCCTGTGGCGATGCTGTCGGAATTGCTGGGTGGCGCGCGGTCCGTGCCCCGGTTTGAGGCGGCGGAAATGGAAATGCGGGGCCGGTAATTTTGGGTTGGGGGAACCGCCCACCAACCCGTGGGGATAACCCGTAGGGGCGCAACATGTTGTGCCCCTACGGGTTATCCCTGTTCGTCCCATTCAACCGATCCATTTCCCACATGATGGGATTGTTGCGAATGTACCGTCGGACCCGATGCAACGCATTGTCATTCCGCACAATCCGTTCGTGGTATCCCCGCTGCCAAACTCGAACGCGGCAGGCCTGAATTTCTCGAATCTGTCGTGTCACCGCCGCCTTGTACGTTCGTATAACGGTCGGAATTGACCCCGGCACAGCTTTGCCAAATTCTGCGATATATTCTGGTTTCTCGCTGTTTTGCCATAGTTTGTCATCTAACACTAGAAGGCCGTGTACGTGATTGGGCATCACCACAAATTCGTCGGTTCGAATATGTGGGAAATGCGCTGGGATTTCTCTCCAGCAGTCTGTTGCAATCTCACCTAGAACGTTTGTAACCGTACGGCGATTCCAGATATCGCCAAAAATACATCGCCGTTCGTACGCGCAAATGGTGACGAAATAGACGTCTGACGAGGCGTAGTCGTACCCCTTCAATCGAATGGAGCGGCGACCCCGTTTAACTTTGAACGAACGCATAGACAAGCAGCAGGATGCTCGCTCAGTGTTCCCGATCGTGGGCAGCTAACGCGTTTGAAGAAAGCTGTTTACCTTAATTTCATCGGAATAGTCATAGGCAACAGTACCTATCGATTATCCAAAGAAGCCAAGCTGCTCGTCACCTTCTTTCACAGTTTTAGACTGCGCTTTCTTAGATGCCTTCTTCTGTCCCCCTCCCCGCAGCCCCACCGCTATTTTGCTGTGCTGCTCAATCTGGCTCATCACCTGCCGCGCCCGGCTAATCACCGACGGGGGCAAGCCCGCCAGCCGCCCAGCCTCAATGCCATAGGACTTATCGGCCCCACCGGGCTGCACCTGGTGCAAAAAGATAATCTGGTCGGGCATTTCTTTCACCGTCACCTGGTAGTTGGCCACGTTGGGCAAGATGGACGCCAGCTCGTTGAGTTCGTGGTAATGGGTGGCAAAGATGGTGCGGGCCTGGATGTCGGTGGCCAGGTGTTCGGCGACGGCCCAGGCAATGGAGAGGCCGTCGAAGGTGGCCGTGCCGCGTCCGATTTCGTCCAGCAGGACCAGCGACTGAGGGGTGGCGTGGTTAAGGATGTTGGCGGTTTCGTTCATCTCGACCATGAAGGTGGACTGGCCAGTGGCCAAGTCGTCGACGGCACCGACACGGGTAAAGATGCGATCGCACACTCCCAACCTGGCCGCCTTCGCCGGAACAAAGCTCCCCACCTGGGCCATCAGCTGAATCAGCCCCACCTGCCGCAGGTAGCAGCTCTTGCCACTGGCGTTCGGCCCGGTCAGAATAATCAGGTCCGGCGCAGCTTCCCCCTTTGCCCTTTTCCCTTTGCCCTTTTCCCCCTCTCCCCCTAACCCCGTCGAATTCGGCACAAAGAACCCCGCCGGTAACGACTGCTCCACCACCGGGTGCCGCCCCAGGTCGATCTCAATAGGTCGGTCCTTGACCATCTCGGGTCGAGCATAGCCCTGATAGATCGCCACTTCCGCCAGCCCCGCCAGCACATCCGCAGCGGCCACCGCCACCGCCACCCGGCGAATCCGCTCCACATGCTCGGCCACCTCAGCGCGCAGCGCTAAGAAAATCTCGTACTCTAGCTGGTGAATCTCTTCTTTGGCGTTGAGGATGCGGGCTTCTCTCTCTTTTAGCTCCGGCGTAATGTATCGCTCTTCGTTAGTGAGGGTCTGTTTACGGATGTAGTCGTCCGGAGCCTGGCCGCTCTTAGCGCGAGAGATGCTGATGTAGTAGCCGAAGGCCTTGTTGAAGCCCACTTTCAAGGTTGAGACGCCCGTGCGCTTCCGTTCTGTTGTTTCTAAGCTGGCAATCCAGCGCTGGTCGCTGCTGACCTGGTCTCGCAGTCCGTCCAGATGGGCGTTGACCCCCTCGCGAATGAGTCCGCCCTCGGTGAGGTACAGCGGCGGCGTTTCTACCAGATGCTCCCGCAGCTTGCGACCCAACTGCTCTAGCTCCGGCGGTACGTACTGCAGCTTGACCAGGTAAGGAGACTGGGCGTGGGCCATCAGCGCCGCCAGGTCTGGCAGCTTCTCAAAGGAGTCGGCCATGGCGACCAGGTCGCGCCCGTTAGCGGTGCCGGACCCGGCTCGACCGGCTAGTCGTTCCAGGTCATAGATTTGCTTCAACAGAATCTGAAGCTGTTGTCGGAGCGACCCGTTAGAGACGAGTTCGGCAATCGTCTCCTGCCGCGCTTCGATCGCGGGAATATCCAACAGTGGCTGTAAGAGCCACCGACGCAGGGCACGGCTACCCATCGCCGTTGTTGTTTTATCTAGCGCCCACAACAGCGATCCGTGAAAAATTCCGTCCCGGCAGGTTTGGGTAATTTCTAAATTGCGGCGGGTCTGATGGTCGAGAACGAGAAATTCGGTGATGGTGTAGGTAGACAGCGGCTGGAGCGGAGCCAGCGTCTCTTTTTGGGTGTCTTCCAGGTATTCCAGCAGGCCACCTGCAGCCCGCACTGCCAGGGGCAGGCTATCGCAGCCCAGCCCCTCTAACGAGCGCAGGCGAAAGCTCTGGAGCAGGCGCTGACGAGCTTCGGTTTGGGTAAAGGGGGTTTGCGATCGCAACGTATAGCAAAACTGTGTCGGCAAACAGTCCGGTAAGTCATCTGTTTTTTCGCCAGGCCGCAGCAGCGCCCCCAAATCCGGCGCGTTTGTCGGTACCAGCACCTCTGCCGGCTGTAGCCGCATCAGCTCTTGGCTCAAGGCATCCAACCCCGTCGCCTGGGTGGTCAAAAACTCCCCGGTGGACACATCCGCGTGGGCCATCCCCCAGTGCTCCCCGGCGATCACCACCGCCGCCAAAAAGTTGTTGCGCTTGGCCGTGAGCATGCCCTCTTCGAGCACCGTGCCGGGGGTGATCACCCGCGTCACCTCCCGCTTGACCATACGCTTTTCGGCGCGGGCGTGGGCGGGGTCCTCTACCTGGTCGCAGATGGCGACGGCGTAGCCCTTGTCTACCAGCAGCGTACAGTAGCGGTCTAGGGCGTGGTGAGGAATGCCCGCCAGCGGCACCCGGCCCACATTCTCCCCGGCGTCTTTGCTGGTGAGTACCAGTTCCAGCTCGCGGGCAATGGAAATCGCGTCCTGAAAAAAGGTCTCAAAAAAGTCGCCCACCCGGTACATCAGCAGGGCGTGGGGGTACTCGTCCTTGACGTCGGCGTAGTGCCGCATCATCGGCGTCAGGTCGGTGCGGGCCACGTCACGGTAGTCGGCATAGCGGACGGTGTGCTTGGCCAGCCGTTCGGGGACGCCGTAGGCTTCGGGAGAAATATTTTGGGGCTCGGCGGTCGTCTGAGGCCCAGCGGGCGGGGCGGTCTTTGCAGCAGACGCAGGCTTTGACACAGACTTTTGGGTAGCTGACTGGGGCGCCATAGGTTGCGGAGGGAGCAATCGTTCTGTCAATTTTAGACGGCTCTACCCTGGCCTACCGGGTTTGTATCAGGGATGATCACATTTGGCGAGGTGAGGAACGTGCGGTGCTGACGGTGTTGGATTTTTTGGGGGTAGCGGTGTTTGCCGTCAGTGGGGCGCTGGCCGCAGGGCGCAAGCATCTGGATTTGCTCGGGGTGGTGGTGATCGCGGTGGTCACCTCCGTCGGCGGGGGCACGCTGCGAGATCTGCTGCTAGATCGGCATCCCGTCTTTTGGATCGATGACTCGCGCTACCTGTGGGTGATCGTCGGGGCAGCGCTGCTAACGGTGGTGTACACCCGCCTTTTCCAGCCGCCGGGCAAGTCCCTGCTGATAGCCGACGCCCTAGGGCTAGCGTTGTTCTCGATTAGCGGGGCGCAAATTGCCGAACAGGCCGGGCTAGACAGCGTCATGATTGTGCTGATGGGGACCCTGACCGGTACCGCAGGCGGTGTTCTGCGCGACGTGCTGTTGGCCGATATTCCGGTAGTGCTGCGGCGCGGACGCATCTATGCCACAGCGGCCATTGTGGGGGTGAGTGTGTATCTGGTCTGTCAGCGCTTGGGCCTGGCTACAGATATCGCCGCTCCCATTGGCATGGCCATCGTCGCCGCCCTCCGCTTTGCCGCCATCATTTGGGACCTGATGCTGCCGATTTTTAGTCTGTCGGACCTGCCTGTAGACCGAACCTGAGGCACCCCCGATACGCCATCCAATTAGCCCCGAGGGGGACAGCGGTATCAGGACGCCTGGATCAGCTTGACACCCATTTTTTCGACCAGCAACACCAGCAGCATCTGAAAGTTAGGAATTTTGTGACAGGCGACCCGCACCCAGGGCCGATCTTGCGCCTGGCGATACAGACACAGGTGGCCCCGTTGAACGGTCATGTGATGCAGCTCAGCTCAGCCCAACTCGCCACTGTTGGCGAGCAGGGGCAAGCCCTTTTGGGTCCGGCAAATTCCTGAGTGGCTAATCCGTAGCGGCCCAAAGTCCAGGTCCTGCTGGGCGCGATAGTTTTCGAGGAGGCCCGGCAGCTGCGCCCGACAGACGGCACCCTCCAAAAAGCGTCCCAAATTTTCGTCTGAAAAATGCAGCGGCATTTCGCGAACGGTTTTACACAGCGACAGCTTGTAGCTCTGTCGTTTGCCGCCACTCAAGGGAATAAACCCAAACAGAAGCACAACAACCTTTCGAACGTCTGCAAATAGCGTCACCACTTCGGTGTAGTCAATCAGCTTGCCGCGACGCCCCTGGCGTCGCACAATGCCCTCCGAGAAAAATAACCAGCTATTGGCATAGACGTTGTAGAACAAAAAAAGGGAGACGAGGCCAAACAGCACTGCGACCAGCCTGAACCAGCCCCTTTCGGAAAATAAGCCATAGGCCAGGGCCCCCAGGATGCTGCCGCTGACCACATAGAACACGGTCCAACTGTTGGGACGATAAATGGCAATCAATTCACCGAGCTGATGCTCAGCGGTAATGTCAGCTGGGGAGGGTCGCCAGCCTAGGGAAATCATTTTCATACCGTTCTCTGCGCTGCGTGCTGAGGTGCTGGATTAGTCTCAATATGCCCAGTCCTAGAGCGCTGCGGACGGTCAGTGCGCGGAATAGCGCTACGGCAGATGCTTCGCGCCTGCGGCGCGCTCCGGTCAAAATTGGCATCCCCGACAGCTCCATCCTGATCGATAATGGGAGCGTTGCTTATTATTTCTACACACTATGCCGCTACCGAAGAATCTAACCACCCTCGACGGCAACCCCGTTGCCGCCGAAACGCTAGACAATAAGGTCATTCTGTTTGTCAACGTGGCCAGTAAGTGTGGCCTGACGCCCCAGTACAAAGGGCTGGTAGAGCTGAACGCTGAGTACGCGGACAAGGGCTTCCAGGTGATCGGCGTGCCCTCCAACCAGTTCGGCAGCCAGGAACCCGGCACCCCGGAAGAAATCAAGGAATTCACTTCCTCTAAGTACGGTGTGGACTTTCCGCTGCTGGAGAAGCAGGACGTGAACGGTGGCAATCGTAGCCCGCTGTATCAGTTCCTGGTGGGCGACGGCGAAGACATCGAGTGGAACTTTGGTAAGTTTCTGGTTGACCGCAGTGGTGAAGTAGTGGCCCGCTTTGACCCCCAAACTGGCCCTGATGATGCCGGGCTGAAGTCTGAGATTGAGAAGGCGCTGTAAGCTTGCGCTTCGTTAGATCTGAATAGACTAAGAAACGGGCTATCACAGACAAGTGGTGGCCCGTTTACTATTGAAGTAGCCAACTACGGTAACTGCACTCAGCCATGACCCTAGCCGCAGCACCACCAACCCCCAAGGATCAGCCCCATCTCTTCACGGGTCTGACCTGGCGAGAGTTCAAGGCAGCAGAGCAGTTGCTCAGCCAACCGGGCTATCGGCTTTCTTTTCTCGACGGCACCCTAGAAATTCGGAAGATGCCTGGTGAAGAACCCCATGAGACTACGAAGAAGCGCATCGCTGCACTGCTAGAGCTTTTTCTGCTAATGGCGGGGTTTGACTTCAAGCCGACGGGGTCAATGACGCTGGAGAATGAGTCAAGGCTGGTCAAGCGAGAGGCAGACGAGTCTTACAAGCTCACGCCTACCAGCCCGCGCCCGGATCTAGCGATTGAGGTGGTGTTTTCTAGCGGTGGGATTGAGAAGCTGGAGGCGTACAAGCGGTTAAGAATTGCTGAGGTCTGGTTCTGGGAAGATGGGTTGCTCTATATGTACCATCTGCGGGGCAGCGGTGACGGGGCCTATTACGAAAAAATTGAGGTGAGTGAGGCGGTACCGGGGTTGGATGTGGCGCTGCTGAAGCGGTGTATTTTGATGGCGAATCATGTGGAGGCGTTGAGGACGTTTCAAGCGCGCCTCGCCTCCAGCTAATCGACCAGCCAACCAAACAGCTCTCCGACAGTCAGCTGCAGGCCCTCAGCAAAACCTGGAACTGGCAGCTTCATCTCTGGCTGGTCAAATACCATCAGCGCCTGACTGGGAACACGGGCAAAAATGGTCTGCTCACCGGGGTCAATCAACCAACCCATCTGAGTGCCGTGCTTTAGGCAGTGCAAAATGTTTTTGGTTACTCTCGTTTGGCTCTGGTCGGGCGATAAGATTTCAATGCTCCAGTCGGGGGCGGATTCAAAGGCGTTGGCAATTTCGCCATTTTCATCGCGGGGGATGCGGTCCCAGATGAAGACTGAGATATCGGGAACGATGGAGCGGTTTCCAAACGTGCAGCGTAGCTCGGGGAACGCGCGGGCGATGCGCTTGGGTTTAACAACGGCATTGATAACGGGGACAAACTCGCCCTGAATCGCGCTGTGCTTTCCCTGAGGTATCGGTTTTTGAATGATGTGTCCGTCGATATATTCGCTGGCTGGCTTGGTTTCTGGCAGTTTGAGGAATTCTGCCAGCGTCACCTGCTTTGAAGGGGCTTGTACCATGTTTTGCCCGTGGGATGCTGTTGCAGTCATGGGCCTACTGCAATTATGGTTTAAACGCCAATAACCAACGTTCCGCAGGTTGACGAATTTCCCTCTATGTGGAGAGTGAGATCAGATGCCTGTAACCCTCTGATAGTAATGGTTCTGGCTTTGCAGATGTCTCGAAGCCTCACCACCGTTCTTAACATTGTGAAACATCAAAATCGCTCGGGATCAGGGCTGCTCAGAACGAGGTTTCGAGGTTTCGGGCTACGCCTATTCAATGCACAGTTAAAAACTAAAAGCAACCTGCGGAATGTAGGCAATAAGCCCGGTGCTATTCTTCTTCTGACCCAATTTCCGTCACGTTGTCCAAACTTCCCTCAATAAGCTTTCGCTCTTTAAGCAAGGGAAATATTTCATATGTGTGTTCAGCTGACGGCAAGCGAAATTCAATATATTCCATACAGTTGTTTAGCGAAATGTTCGTTTTGTTTAAGGAAGTTTCTTCGACAATTTCTTGAGCTTCCCTGATCTGAAGTTTGACTTGTTCAAGGCAAGCGATGTAGCCGCCTGTAAATGAACCCAAAGCCCCTAGCACAGCAATCACCTCTTTCGTAACACCAAAGAAATCAGTGTTGCTGCCATTTTTCAGGGTTTGCAGAGCTTTCTCCAGGTGAGCTGTTATTCTTTGCTTTGCTTTATTCGTTAAATGGCTCTCTGCTTGAATAATCTGTATTGCAGATTTTATAAGTTTCTCGGCATCTTCTCGGTTTGCTTTGTCAGGTACGTACAGATTGAAAAATGTAAAAGGTACATCAATACCAGAATTTAGCTTGCTGTATAGTTCCAGCAGTTCAGACTCTAATTCATTAGCACAATCGATGCATTCAGAAAGCGAAGCTTCTACCCCTTCAGAAAAAGCATTTGAATCCTTTTTCTCACTTGCTCTTCGAGCAAGGCTCTCATCAAATGAGCGGGCTTTTCTCCGAAGCAGACTTTCGACACCACTAGAGTACTTTTCGGGATAGTTGTACTTCAGTGATGTAACAATCTTATCCATCATCACTGAGAATTTTGGTCTAGGAACTCTAAATTCTTCCTTTTCAGAAAGCTCAATACAATCGAGGTAGACTAAAAACAATTTTTGAAAGCTTTCTTTTGATTTTTCGTCTGTCAAGAGGAATTGAATTAGATCCGATATTGTTTTCATGTAAAAAATCAAGGCTCAATATGCGATTCAAGGAGGTCAAGATGAACTAACTGCAGCGGCAATTCGTCGTCGAAAGTAGCGTGTAGTTT